>NZ_JBNPTK010000005.1:0-421301 GCF_051167615.1 Bradyrhizobium sp. HKCCYLS3013 | reverse complement strand
CAAAAACCCACAACAGTTGAGCCTCGCAATATGCGGAAGCTGAACCGGACAGCCGTGGGTCAAGCCCGGGCATGACGAGCGCGAGAACAGCAACCGCCGTCGACTTGGCGTTATGCAGACGGGCATCGTCTTGCGTCACTGAGGAGCGCGCGCAATCCGGTCCCCGGCGAGTAGCGCAAGTCGGCTGAGCTCGCTATGTTACGGGGGAGCCGCCCGGCAGCAGCAGCGGGATCGGCTGTTGAGAACGTGGCAAGTCGGGCGTGACACGCGTGGTTGGACCAGGGGAGACGACGAGCCGGCGGGACCGGTTCATTCCGATACGCAAGTCCGAGGTCCTCGACGCCGTGATTTCGCACGGTGGACTGGACGACACGCAATCGGCCGACCTGCGCCGGCTCGCCCAGATGCTCGGTGCCATCCTGCATCACGAGTATTTCGACGAGCTCGATCGCCTGCGCGACGCCTATTTCGACTTCGATCCCGAAGTGCCGGTCGGGCGCCATCGATCGCCCGAGGAGCTCGACGCGGCCTATCGCAGCCTCGCCGACGAAGTCGTGCAGGTGCTCGGCGAGGCCAATTTCATCGAGATCAGCCATGCCGAGATCGAGCGCGCGTTTGCCGAGCATGCGCTTGTCAGGGTCAAGCTGAAGGCGTCGATCTCGGACTACCGCGCCGTCCGCATGTTCCGGCGCGGCCAGCATCAGGAGACGATCGAGGTCCCCATGTTGTATGGGCTGCGCCGGCGCAAGCATGAGATCGAGGTCTATGACGACATCATCCTGATGGTCGCGACCAGGCCCGACGAGCCGACCCGGACGAAGCGCAAGACTGCCGCCTGGCGCGGCCGCAACAAGATCCGCGGCGGGGCGGTGCTGTTCAAATATTTCCGTCACATCGCGCGCTTCGATCTCGAGGCGCTGCTGCCGAACGTCCGTGTCGTCATGGGGCTGCGCGAGCAACTGACGCTGGGCGTGCCGGCGCTGGTCGGCGGCGTGCCGATTCTGCTCAAGCTGGCCTCGACGCTCACCGTGCTGTTCATCGTCGCCGGCTTCTATCTCGGCCTCAGCGGCACCGTGCACGACAACGATACCGAGCAGGCGCTGGCGGCGCTGTCGGGCCTGTTCGCGCTCGGCGCCTTCATTCTCAGGCAATGGGGCAACTTCCATCGCCGGTCGCTGATCCATCAGAAGCAGGTCACCGACAACATCTACTTCCGTAACGTCAACAATAATTCCGGCATCTTCAACTACCTGATCGGCGAGGCCGAGGACCAGGACTGGAAGGAGGCCGTGCTGGCCTATGGCGGCCTGCTGCTGGCGTCGGTGCCGCTCTCGCGGGCTGCATTGGGCAGTCATGTCGAGGAGTTGCTGCAGCAGATGTTCGGGCTGGGTCGGGCGTTCAATATCGATGAGGCGCTGATCAGGTTGCGCGAGTTCGGCCTTATCAGCGGCGGTGATGATGCGCTGTCGGCGCTGCCGTTGCCCGATGCGATTGTGCAGCTCGAACGGGTGTGGGCGAATGCGCTGCGGTCATGAGATCGGGGCCTCATGGTTCGAGACGCGCCGTCAGGCCGGCTGTTGACGATGGCGCGACCGGTGGCGCGGCGCTTCTCACCATGAGGGGGGACGGCGAGGCGCCCTTGAAGGAGGGGCGCCACACATTCAGACCTCGTCCTGAGGAGCCCGCCGAAGGCGGGCGTCTCGAAGGACGGCTATGGGGAAGCTGTCAACGTAGCGATCAGCCTAGCGCAGGCTCGCGTTGATCTTGTCGAGCGCCGCCTGTCCCGGGCAGAGATCCGCGGCCTCCAGCCGGTTCAGCGGCTGCTCCACGGTGTTGAGATGGCTGTGCAGATCGTCGGCCTCAGGGTCGACATAGAGCAGCCCGGTCACGATCTGGCCCTGCGCCGCATGCTTCTGGAGGAAGGTCA
Source organism: Bradyrhizobium sp. HKCCYLS3013 (assembly GCF_051167615.1). Lineage (NCBI taxonomy): Bacteria > Pseudomonadati > Pseudomonadota > Alphaproteobacteria > Hyphomicrobiales > Nitrobacteraceae > Bradyrhizobium > Bradyrhizobium sp. HKCCYLS3013. The sequence continues at coordinate 419,374 of NZ_JBNPTK010000005.1, read as the reverse complement.
TCGCGCCCAGCCGATCGTGCGGGTCGTAGTCGGCGTCGATCTTGCGTAGCGCCAGCCGCGAGCCGTCGTGCTGCTCGACGATCTGCACCGTGCCCGGATCCTGGTCGATCTCGATCGGGTCGCGCCCGGTCAGCACGTCGAGCCGGTTCACGGCGTCATTGTGCTCGCGGACGTAGTCGAAGCTCTTGGTCGAGCCTGCGTGATTGTTGAAGGCGATGCACGGGCTGATCACGTCGATGAAGGCGGCGCCCTTGTGCTGGATCGCGCCGGCGATGATCGGCACCAGCTGCTTCTTGTCGCCGGAGAACGAGCGCGCGACATAGGTGGCCCCAAGCTGCAGCGCGATGCCGACGAGGTCGATCGGGTTGTCGGTGTTGGTGACGCCCTTCTTGGACTTCGAGCCGCGGTCGGCGGTCGCCGAGAACTGACCCTTGGTCAGGCCGTAGACGCCGTTGTTCTCGACGATGTAGGTCATGTTGACGCCGCGCCGGATCGCATGGGCGAACTGACCGAAGCCGATCGAGGCGGAATCGCCGTCGCCGGAGACGCCGAGATAGATCAGCTCGCGGTTGGCGAGGTTGGCGCCGGTCAGCACCGACGGCATGCGACCATGCACGGTGTTGAAGCCGTGCGAATTGCCGAGGAAATAGTCCGGCGTCTTCGACGAGCAGCCGATGCCGGAGATTTTTGCCACGCGATGCGGTTCGATCGACAGCTCGAAGCAGGCTTCGATGATCGAGGCCGTGATCGAATCGTGGCCGCAGCCGGCGCACAGGGTCGAGATCTTGCCCTCGTAGTCGCGATGGCTGTAGCCGAGCGCGTTCTTCTTGATCCCGGGATGCTGGAATTTCGGCTTTGCGATGTAGGTCATGAGAGCACCATGGATCTCGAATATGTCATGGCCGGGCTTGACCCGGCCATCCACATCGGGCCGAGAAAAGGAAGGAGATGGATGCCCGGGTCAAGCCCGGGCATGACGAAGAAGAGAGGCGGGGCAGGGTCATGAGACGGCCTTGCGCAGCGGGGTGACCTTGATCTGGTCCTGATGCGTGCCGATCGCATCCGCGATGAAGCGCGCGGTGATCGGGGTGCCGTCATAGTGCAGGATCGGCACGAGACGGACCGGATCGATGCCGTTCTCGGTGACGATCAGCTGGCGCAGCTGGGCGTCGCGGTTCTGCTCGACCACGTAGACGAAGTCGTGCTCGGCGATGAAGCTCGCCACGCTCGAATGGAACGGGAAGGCGCGGATGCGCAGCCGGTCGAGCTGGTGGCCGCGGGCCTCCAGCAATTCGATCGCCTCGTCCATCGCCGGCGCGGTCGAGCCGAAATAGATCACGCCGTATTTGGTCGGCTTGGCGGCGTTGGCCTGCAGCGGCCGCGGCACCATGTCCTGCGCGGTCTGGAACTTGCGCAGCAGGCGCTGCACGTTGTCGGCATAGACGGCGCCTTCCTCGGAATAGCGCGCGTAGCGATCACGTGACGTACCGCGGGTGAAGTAGGAGCCCTTCGTCGGATGCGTGCCGGGGTAGGTGCGGAACGGAATGCCGTCGCCGTCGACGTCGAGATAGCGGCCGAAGTCGCGGCCTTCGTCGAGCATCTCGGCCGTCATCACCTTGCCGCGGTCATACTGCTTGGCATCGTCCCACTTCAGCGGCCGGCACAGCCGCTGGTTCATGCCGATGTCGAGGTCGAGCATCAGGAAGATCGTGGTCTGCAGCCGCTCGGCCAGATCGAACGCTGCCGCCGCGAATTCGAACGCCTCCGCCGGATCCTCCGGGAACAGCATCACATGCTTGGTATCACCATGCGAGGCGTATCCGCAGGCGATCAGGTCGCATTGCTGGGTGCGGGTCGGCATGCCCGTGGAAGGGCCGGCGCGCTGCACGTTCATGATCACGGCCGGAATCTCGGCGAAGTAGGACAGGCCGATGAACTCGGTCATCAGCGACACGCCGGGGCCTGATGTCGTGGTGAAGGCGCGGGCTCCGTTCCAGGAGGCGCCCACCACGATGCCGATCGAGGCGAGCTCGTCCTCGGCCTGCACGATCGCGTATTTGGCCTGTCCGGTTTCCGGATCGTGCCGCAGCTTCTTGCAGTGGTTGCTGAACGCTTCGGCCAGCGACGACGACGGCGTGATCGGGTACCAGGCGCAGACAGTCGCGCCGCCATAGACGGCGCCGAGCGCGGCGGCGTTGTTGCCCTCGATGAAGATGCGGTCGCCGACCTTGTCGGCCTTCCTGATGCGCAGGCCGATCGGGCATTTCAAATTCTGCAGCGCCCAATCGCGCCCGAGATGCAGCGCATGGACGTTGGAGGAGAGCAGCTTCTCCTTGCCCTTGTACTGCTCGCCGATCAGTTGCTCGATCAGCTTCGGGTCCATGTCGAGGAGGGCGGAGAGCGCGCCGAGATAGATGATGTTCTTGAAGAGCTGGCGCTGGCGCGGATCCGAGTAGGTCGAGTTGGTGATCGCCGTCAGTGGCACGCCGATCACGGTGATGTCGTCGCGGAACTTGGTCGACGGCATCGGCTTCGTCGAATCGTAGAACAGGTAGCCACCGGGCACGATGCCGGCGACGTCCTTGTCCCAGGTCTGCGGATTCATCGCGACCATCAGGTCGGTGCCGCCGCCTCGCGCGCCGAGATGGCCCGCTTCGGTGACGCGCACCTCGTACCAGGTCGGCAGGCCCTGAATGTTCGACGGGAAGATGTTGCGGGGGCTGACCGGCACGCCGTGACGAAGCACGGCGCGCGCGAACAATTCGTTGGCGCTGGCCGAGCCGGAGCCGTTGACGTTGGCGAAGCGGACGACGAAGTCGTTTACGCTGCTGAGCGGCGCTTGCTGGGACATGCGTTACCTGCGTGGGTCGTCTCGATGAAATATTTCTGCATGTCCCACGCACCGGTGGGACAGCGCTCGGCGCACAGGCCGCAATGGAGGCAGACGTCCTCGTCCTTCACCATCACGCGCCCGGTCTTCAGATCCGACGACACGTAGAGGCTCTGGTCGGGATGAACAGACGGCGCCTTCAGCCGCGCGCGCAGATCGGCCTCCTCGCCATTGTCGGTGAAGGTGATGCAGTCCATCGGGCAGATGTCGGCGCAGGCGTCGCATTCGATGCACAGCGTGTCGGAGAACACCGTCTGCACGTCGCAGTTCAGGCAGCGATGCGCCTCGCCGAGAGCGAGCTTGACGTCGTAGCCGAGCTCGACCTCGGCGCGGATGTCCTTCAGCGCGACCACCTTGTCGCGGTGCGGCACCTTGAAGCGCTTCTCCGGCGAGACGTCGTTGTCATAGCTCCATTCGTGGATGCCCATCTTCTGCGAGGAGACGTGCACCTCGGGCAGCGGCCGCTCGGTGATGTCCTCGCCGGAGAGCAGGCGGTGGATCGACAGCGCCGCCTCGTGGCCTTGCGCGACAGCCCAGATGATGTTCTTCGGGCCGAATGCGGCATCGCCGCCGAAGAACACTTTCGGGTTCGTTGAAACGAAGGTGGCCGGGTCGACCTTCGGCATGTGCCATTTGTCGAACTCCACGCCGCAATCGGCCTCGATCCAGGGGAAGGCATTCTCCTGGCCGACTGCGACCAGCACGTCGTCGCACTCATAGGTGACGTCGGGCTCGCCGGAGGGCACCAGCGAGCGCCGGCCGTTGTCGTCATATTCGGCTTTCACCTTCTGGAAGGTGACGCCGGTCAGCCTGCCATTGTCGTGAGTGAACGCGACCGGCACGAGATAATTGAGGATCGGAATGTCCTCGTGCAGCGCGTCCTCCTTCTCCCAGGGAGAGGCCTTCATCTCCTCGAAGCCGGAGCGCACGATGACCTTGACGTCCTCGCCGCCGAGCCGCCGCGCGGTCCGGCAGCAGTCCATCGCGGTGTTGCCGCCGCCGAGCACGATCACGCGCCTGCCGATCTTGTCGGTATGGCCGAACGACACGCTGGACAGCCAGTCGATGCCGAGATGGATGTTCGCGGCGGCTTCCTTGCGGCCGGGGATGTTCAGCTCGCGGCCGCGTGGCGCGCCGGAGCCGATGAAGATGGCATCGTAGTTCTCGGCCAGCAGCGTCTTGAGGCTGTCGACGCGATGGCCGGCCTTGTAGTCGACGCCGAGGCTGAGCACGTAGCCCGTCTCCTCGTCGATGACGCTGTCGGGCAGACGGAACTTTGGAATCTGCGAGCGCATCATGCCGCCGGGCTTGGGATCGGCATCGAACACGGTGCAGTGATAGCCGAGCGGCGCGAGGTCGCGTGCGACGGTCAGCGAGGCCGGGCCGCCGCCCACCAGCGCGATGCGCCGGCCGTTCTTCGGGGCAGGGCGCGGCATGCGCTGGTGCACGTCGTCCTTGAAATCGGCCGCAACGCGCTTCAGGCGGCAGATCGCGACCGGGCTTTCCTCGACACGCCCGCGTCGGCAGGCGGGCTCGCAGGGGCGATCGCAAGTGCGTCCGAGAATGCCCGGGAATACATTCGATTTCCAATTGATCATGTAGGCGTCGCTGTAGCGACCCTCAGCGATCAGGCGGATGTATTCAGGGACCGGAGTGTGTGCGGGACAAGCCCATTGGCAATCGACCACTTTGTGAAAGTAGTCGGGGGCCGAGATATCAGTCGCTCTCATTCATACCCTGTCCGCGCGGCGAACCATGAGCGCGCGGCCTTCCTGACGTGAGGACGACTGTTTGTTCAGGATCGGCTGGGGATCGATGTGGGTCCGGAGCAGGTCCTGTTCGTCGCCCTTCTGCTTTTTGAATGGCTCAATTGAATAGTCTTATCAGACTAGAGCCATTCCAAGGCGCACACAAAGGCAAATTTGCAACGCTGCCCCTCATGCACAGTGTGCGCTGCCGCATTGCAGGCGCGATGCCGCCGCGTGCTGCGATGCGGGAGGTGGTGCGACAAACGATGACGGACTGGTGACGATGGTGGCCTTTACAGAACGAATGAGCGGACACGCGAGTTGCTCCGCACTCGGTCGTCATGCCCGGGCTTGACCCGGGCATCCACCTTTCCAAGATCTCCGAAGAGGATGGATGGCCGGGTCAAGCCCCGGCCATGACGGCGAGGAATCAGACTGGCCAACTAACGCGCTGCGATATCGGCGCGGCTGAGGTCCCACATCAGGCGATAGATCCCGGCGGAAATCTGCGTCGCCAGCGGGCCGTCGACAGCCGCAAAACGCGTCGTCATCAAGGTCGCGATGGCGTGGCTGTCGGTGCCGTCGATCAGGATGAACCAGTCGGCGTCGCGCGAGCTCGCTGGAACGCCAGCGGCGGGGCCGGACAGATCCGCATCGCCTTCGAGCAGGTGCATCGAGATCACGCCCTTGAGGTCGTACGGGTCAAGCTCGATCTGCAATGCCTCGCGCAACGCCTTGTCCTGCTCCGGCTTCGGGCGCAGCCGGATGATGCCGAGCACGGCGCCGCGGCCGGCCCCTTTCGAGATCGTGATGCGTGCGACGCTGCGGATCATGTTCTTGAACCGCGCCATCACCGCCTTCGACCATTCTGTCGGCGACTCCAGCCGGGCGCGATAGGCCGGACTGTCGAGCACGCCGATCGTCTCGGCGGAGTACAGGCACAGATATTTCGGGCTGCCCTGCTCGGCGACATAGCGTCGCGCCTCGATGAAGCCGGGAATGGCGACGCGCTCTTCGAGATGCTCGCTGTCGTACCAGTGGTTGAAGTCAGCCTCGTGAGCGGCATCGATGTTCATCGACGTCAACAGCATGCCTTTCCCGGCGATGGGCATCTCGAGCCTCCTGGTGCGTGTGGCTGATCCTCATGCTGAGGAGGCCGCCAAAGGCGGCCGTCTCGAAGCATGAGGCCCGAAGCGTCGCGGGCCTCATGCTTCGACACGGCGCTGGCGCGCCTCCTCAGCATGAGGGGAATGAGTGATGTGTTTAAGGCGCTGTCGTGCGCGTCGCCAGATCGCAGATGGCTTTCATGACCGCATCGCGGATGCCGGGGTCATAAAGATTGTGACCTGCGGCTTCGACGACACGGATTTCGGCGTCGCGCCAGATGTCCGCGAGCCTTGCCGAGGTGGAGGGCGGACAGAGCAGGTCGTAGCGGCCCTGCACGATGATTCCGGGAATCCCGCTGAGCCTGCTCGCATCACGCAGCAACTGGTCTTTCGCCATGAAGCTGTCCTGAGAGAAGTAATGCGCCTCCATGAACGGCGTCGCCGGCAGCGCGCTGCCGGAGCGGATGGCGAGCCGATCCAGATGGGCGCGCGCCGGTTTGATCTCGGACAGCGCCCGCTCGGTGTCGTGCCAGGCGCGCGCGGCCGGACCGTGGATCGCCGGATCGGGATCGAGGATGCGGCGGAAATAGGCCTCGCAGGGGTTGGCGCGCTCGTTCTCCGGTAGCATCTCCAGGAAGTCGCGATGCAGGGCAGGGTGAAAGCGCGCCAGCGTCTCGCCGAACGCCGTCTCCACCTCCGCGCGGGTGCCGAGAAAGGTCGCGCGCAGCACCAGGCCGCTCACGCGCGCGGGATGCGCCTGGGCGTAGGCCAGCGCCAAGGTCGCGCCCCAGGAGCCGCCGGCGACGATCCATTTCTCAAAGCCGAATTTCGTGCGGATCGCCTCCATGTCGGCGATCAAATCGTGCAGAGTGTTGTTGTCGCGGCTGCGCGCGGGACGCGAGCGGCCGGCGCCGCGCTGGTCGAACAGCACGGCGTGGAAGCGCTCGGGATCGAACAGCCGGCGGTGATCCGGCTGGCAGCCGGAGCCGGGCCCACCGTGCAGGTAGACGGCGGGTAGGCCGCCGACTCGCCCGGCGCTCTCGACATAGATCTGATGGCCGCCGGAGACGTCGAGCCATTCCGACGTCAGCGGCGCGAACGGATCGCTGCGGCGCGCGGAGGCGCGGCCGGCTTCGGCGTCAGGCATCATTGCTCTCAGGCGTGCCGCCGGCGAAGTTGCGATACAGGAAGCGGTCCTGGCCGGAGGCGGCATCGCGCTCGGCCTGCTTGAAGATGCTCTCGTGCAGCGGCGACAGAGTGCAGGCCGGATCGGTGTTGGCGGCGTCGCCGGTCAGCGCAAAGGCCTGGCAGCGGCAGCCGCCGAAATCGATCTCGCGGAACTCGCAGGATTTGCACGGCTCCTTCATCCAGCCGGTGCCGCGATAGCGGTTGAAGGCCTCCGAGTTCTGCCAGATCCAGGCGATCGAATGGTTCGAGCGCACCGACATGAAGTCGAGCCCGGTGATGCTCTCGGCGGCGTGGCACGGCAGGATCTTGCCCGACGGCGAGATGTTGAAGAACTGCCGGCCCCAGCCGCCCATGCACTTCTTCGGCCGCAGCGCGTAGTAGTCCGGGACGACGTAGTCGATGGTCAGCGTGCCCTTCAGCCGCTCGCGCGCCTCCTCGACCAGGCGGTCGGTCTCCTCCAACTGGGCGTAGGTCGGCATCAGGCTGGCGCGGTTCTTCAGCGCCCAGCCGTAATATTGCACGTTGGCGACCTCGAGCCGGTCGGCATCGAGATCGACCGCCATCTGGATGATGTCGGGCAGCTGATGCAGGTTCTGCCGGTGCATCACGGCGTTCACCGTCAGCGGCATGTCGAGCTCACGGGTCCAGCGCGCCACCTCGAGCTTCTTGGCGTGGCCACCCTTGTAGCCGCCGACGCGGTCGGCGACATCAGGCTCATTGCCCTGGAAGCTGATCTGGACATGGGACAGCCCGGCATCGGCCAGCTCCTTCAGCCGCTCGCGCGTCAGCAGCACGGCCGAGGTGATCAGGTTGGTGTAGAGTCCGACGTCGTTGGCATGCTGCACCAGCTCGACCAGGTCCTTGCGCGCGGTCGGCTCGCCGCCGGAGAAGTGGATCTGCAGCACGCCGATCTCGGCGAGCTCGGACAGCACCTTCTTCCACTCCCCCGTGGTCAATTCCTGGCCTGCGCGGTCGAGCTCCAGCGGGTTGGAGCAATAGGGGCATTGCAGCGGACAGCGATGCGTGAGCTCGGCCAGCACGGCGAGCGGAATGCCGTAGGTTTCGGCCACGGAGCCGCGCCGCTCCAGCACGGCGAGGCCGTCATTGCTGTCGATGGGCGGTGAGGTGTCGGTCAGCTCGGTCATGATGTCGTCTCCCGAACCTCGGTCAGGAATCCCTTGTCGGCGAGATCCTGCAGCATGGCGACGACGTCGATCGCGATCACGTCACGCGGCGCGGCGTATTTCGCCGCCAGCTCGTCGATGATCCCGGCGACGCTGCGCGTACCGTCGCACAGCTTGAGCACCTCGACCGCGATCTCATCCGGCGCCAGCACCCGCTCGGGGGCGAGGATCACCCAGACCTGGCGCGTCTCGTCGAACTTCAACTTCGTATGCCGCGGCAGCACCACGCGGCTGGTCTCGGTGACTTGGATGTGACGCGGGGCCATGGTGGGGTTCTCTAGCAGCAGCTGTGATCAAACGGCGAGATCGCGCAGATTTGGAGTTCGGAGCCGCCGCCGCGCCTGCCAGCGTCCTTCGAGACGCCCGCCTGCGGCGGGCTCCTCAGGACGAGGGCGGAACTTGCGGCGATATCCTGAACCCTCTCCATGAACACGCTAACAGCGTGTTCATGGTCCCGTATGCAGCGGCCGCTCCGCCGCTTGCCCCTCATGGTGAGGAGCGCCGCTTGCGGCGCGTCTCGAACCATGAGGCCCCCCGGACCAGGCGGCGTTGCTCCGATGCAACCACTCACCCCTCCTTCGGCACGAACGCACCCGGCGGAATGTGCCCCTCGACATACGCATGATACAGCGCGTCGAGCTGCACCCACAGCACGTTGGTCTTGAAGATCAGCGCGTTGCAGACCGCGGCGCGCTGCTCCGGCGTGGTGGCGTGCTCCTTGACGTAATGCAGCGCGAAATTGGCATCGCGCGGCGCCTGGGTGAGACGCCGCTTGAAGTAGCTCATGGTGTCGTTGTTGACGAAATCGTAGTGCTCGAGCATGCCCGAGATGCGCTCTTCATGGATGCTCGGCGCGAACAATTCGGTCAGCGACGAGGCGATCGCCTCCAGCGGCGAGCGGTCGCGGCAGAAGTGCACATAGGCCTCCACCGCGAAGCGCGTGGCCGGCAGGATGCCTTCGGTGGATTCGACATAGGCCGTGTCGAGGCCGAGGCCTTCGGTCAGCTTGATCCAGCGCTCGATGCCGCCCTCGCTGCCGACATCGCCGTCATGATCCTCGATGCGGTGCCGCCATTCCAGCCGCGTGGCGCGGTCGCGGAAGCGCGTCATCACCATCGCATCCTTCAGCGGGATCGTCGACTGGTAGTAGTAGCGGTTCAGCGCCCAGGCCTGCACTTGGCCCTTGTTGAGCTTGCCGCCGTGCAGCAGCTTATGAAACGGGTGGTGGTTGTGATAGCGCGTCGCGCCGATATGGCGCAGCGCCGCTTCCAATTCGCCTGCACTGTTCAGCGTCACGCCGCTGCCGATCGACAGCGCCGTCATTCCGCTCAGATTGACCTCACTCACAGTACGATCTCCATCCCTTCAGCGGGGATTTCCCATCCCTCGCGTTCCAACGTTTGCCGCTCGGGTGAGGCGTGCAGCCACGCCGGATTGGAGTTGTTGATGTGCAGGAAGACCTTCCTGCCGATCGCGAGGTCCGCCAGCTGCTTGATCGCACCGCTTTCTCCGGACATCGCGATATGTCCCATGCTCTGCCCGGTCTTGTTGCCGAGTCCGGCCTGGATCATCTCGTCGTCGCGCCACACCGTGCCGTCGAACAGCACCAAGGGCGCGCCCCTCAATCTCGTTCTCAGATCATCGTCCACGCCGGCGCAGGCGGCGATGACGTAGCAATATTGCCCGCCTTCGAGATCGGCGATCTTCAGGCCCAGCGTGTCGCCGGTCGAGGAGCTGCCGCCGGGATGCTGCTTGTCGCGCAGATACCACGCGCTCGTTCCCGAGACGGCGAAGGCCGTGATCTCCAGGCCCGAGGGCCTGCCGTCCTGCAGCAGCGGCCGGAACGGCACGTCGATCACGATCGGCACGCGCTTGACGGTCTCGTCCTTCAGCACATCGAAGATGTTGTTCGAGCGGAGGATCGCAAGCACCTTGGGGTGCGCATGGATCGAAAATGGCGAGCTCTCGCGCATCGACAAGAGGCCGGTCACCGCATCGATCTCGCCATTGGTCAGGATCACGCCGGCGATCGGACTGTGGCGCAGGGCGCCTGGCTTCGGATGCAGCTGCGGCGTGCGGGTGACCTGCTGACGCAGATCGGGCGAGGCGTTGATCAGGAACCAGTTGGCGCCATCTGCGCTGACCGCAACCGAGGCCTGACTGTTGCTGATCTCGGCATGTGAGGTGCGCGCGGCACGACACACGGCGCAGCCGCAATTCCACTGCGGCACTCCACCGCCCGCGGCGGCGCCCAGGACGACGAGGCGAAGCATGAGCCGTCTCCTGGAATTCAGCTGTGGTGGCGCACGCGATTACCAGCGGCAGGATCACCGACGGACAGGCTGACCGACGGTCAGGATCGCCCGCAGGGAAGGTGACGAGGGTGGGACATCCGACCAGCGCACGGGCTGGCACATACGCGGTCGCTGATCCCCACCCTCAAGCGTCGACGTCCTGATCGCCGAGACCTGGACGTCACACCCGCGAATTATTTGCGGGCCGCGCAGGCGTACATGTTGATTTCCATGCCGACCGGCACTTCAACGATCTTCGGTGCTTTCCAGGCCATTGTCCTCTCCTTCAAGACGGGACGGTTATCGTCCTCAGCAATAAACTACCGTGCTACGAAAAGTTCGCCAGTGGAATCTTTTTGTTTGAGCCTCTCAGGCCTGTTTATTGCAGTGCGAAGTTGCAGATGCGAGTTGCTGCCGTTTTCGTCGGATTGAGCCGTGAAAACAACGAATTCGTGATCGATGGCTTCGCAACGCCGTACAATTCAGCCCCTAGCTTGAGGGGCTGAGCTGGCCGGATAAAGCAGTCGTGAGATGTTCGAGACTTCAAAACCCCAGCGCGCGACCCCATTGGAAGCTGATGATGCCTAGATATTTCTTCAACACACGGATCGGCGAGGAACTGGTCTCCGACACCGACGGCGAGGTGCTGCGCAATCCCGACCGCGCCTGGGAAGTCGCGCGCGACATGATCAAGGAACTGCTGCGCACCGAAGGTGGCAACGCGGCGCTGATGACGGCCGTCATCGAGGTCACCGACGAGGACGGCGAGATCGTGCTCGAGTTCCCGTTCTCCGAAGCGATCTTCAACATGCCGGCGCAGTCGATGACGCGCCATTGAGCGCAGGACGGCCGCATCGCCGCTTCCCGAACGCCGGCTTGCTTGCGGCCGAGGTCAGACCGAATGGCGCGGGCGCGCGATGTCGCCGCGCGTGCTGGCGATGCCCATCTCGAAACTGTCGGCGATGCGGCGGGCGCGGACGATGAAGAGCTCCGCGAGCTCGGGCGCGAACAGGTCCTTCGCCGTCGTCTCGAACAGCCGCAGCCAGCGGTCGAAATGCCCGCCTTGCAACTCCAGCAGCAGATGCGGCCGCATCGGCGCGCCGCTGTAGCGGCCCGTCTTCAGGAACATCGACGACCAGAAATCACTGATCCTGCCGATATGTTCGTCCCAATCCTCCACCGTACGGTTGAAGATCGGGCCGATCAGCTCGTCCTCCCGTGCGCGGCCGTAGAAGGTCTCGACCAGCAGGCGGATCGAGGCGTCGTCGAGTTCCGGATGTTGAACGGCGAGGGGATGGCGGTCGGGCTGGGCGGCAGGCATGGTCATGGCGTTGGATATAGGCACTCGCAGCGCCGATGGAAACGCCGGAGCCATCCGGGCCTCATGGTTCGAGACGCCCGCCCCCGGCGGCCTCCTCACCATGAGGGGAGGCATCACAACGCGGAAGAATTCCTGCCGCACCCTCAGCCCCTCATCCTGAGGAGCCCGCCGGAGGCGGGCGTCTTGAAGGATGGCCGCAACAGCGGTGTTGCAGCCCGCCGGTCACGGCAGGCTGACGAACTCCACCCAGTTCGGCTTCTTGCCGACCGCGTACGACTTCGTCTTCTCCAGCACGCCGCTGGCCGGGTCGATCCGATACACCGTCATCCCATTCGACACTTCGCCGACAGCGGCGAGGTAGCGCCCGGTGGGATCGATGGCAAAGCCGCGCGGCTGGGTTTCGGTCGGCACGCTGCCGATCGGGCTCAGGTGCCCGCTGGCCGCATCGACCTTGAAGCCGGCAATCGTGTTCGAGCCGCGCTCCGAGGCGTAGAGGAACTTGCCATCGGGCGTCGCATGAAGATCCGCCGCCCAGGGCTTGCCGGTGAAGCCCGAGGGCAGGGCGGTCGTGCGCTGCTGCTCGCTCCAGGTGCCTTTCTCGGCATCATAGGCGTAGACCGCGAGATCGGCGTTGAGCTCGTGCAGAAGGTAGATGAACTTGCCGTTCGGGTGGAAGATGAAGTGCCGCGGCCCGGACTTCTCCGGCGTCTTCACCGTCAGCGCCTCCTTGGCCGTCAGCGTGCCGGTGGCGGCGTCGAAGGCGAAGCCGAGCACCTGGTCGGAGCCGAGATTGGTCGCGAACACGAAGCGGTTGTCGGGCGAGGGCAGGAAGGCATGCGCGTTCAGCCCGGTCGGGATCACCTGGCCAGGTGCGGCGACGACGCCGTTCGCCTGCACCGGGTTCACCGCCACCTTGTTGCCGCCATAGGAGGCGCTGAACAGCACCTTGCCGGTGCGGTCGAAGGCGATGTTGGCCATGCTGTCGGCGAGCGGCCCGTTGCCGATGTGGCTGAGCCGCCCGGTCTTGGCGTCGATGGCGAAGCTCTCGGCGACGAATGGCTGCGAGCGGACGCCGGCGATCAGCACCCGCTTGTCCGGGCTGACCGCGAGCGGGGTCGACGAGCCCGGCTTCTCCACGCCCACGAAGGCCGCCGTCTGCACCGGGGTCATCTCGCCCGAGGCGGCGTCGAACTTGAACACGCTGATGTCGTTGCTGTCGGCGTTGCCGACATAGGCGTAGGTCTCGGCCTGGCCGGCGCGCGGCGCCAGCGTTGCTGCAGCGGCGAGAACGAAGGTTGCGGCCATGATGGTGCCCGGTCTGATCATGTGGTTTCCCCCTGGTGATGTTGTTGCTTCAGCTCTTAAAGTCGATTGCGAAGCTTGGCTAAGCCTGTTTCCGGATCGATCGATGCAGGTTGGGTATTGATCGCGGAGGCCGATCCAGCGCGCGGCCCGTGATTGAAGAGGGCACCTCGAGCCCAAAGGCTGCGCGGCTGATTTGTTTCTCCGTCAAGCCCGGCCATGACGAGGAGGAGAGAGCAGGGCCGACACACCCATGCGCTTTGCTGAGGGACCATTTCGTTGGGCCGCGCCCAGACCGCTTTCTCAGTGCTACCCGCCGCGCTAAGAACGCGAGACCACCACGGAGCTCCCCATGACCGATCTCTGGCGCCTGCCGGCTGCCGATCTTGCCGCCCTCATCAAGTCGAAACAGGTCTCCGCCCGCGAGGCCGCGACATCCGCGCTGGCGCGGCTCGATGCGGTGAACCCCGCGATCAACGCCGTGATCGATCACCGTCCAGACGAGGTTCTGAAACAGGCCGACGCCATCGACGCCCGGCTGGCGAACGGCGAGGACCCCGGGCCGCTCGCCGGCGTGCCAGTGACGATCAAGGTCAATGTCGACCAGACAGGCTTCGCCACCACCAACGGCCTCAATCTGCAGAAGGACGCGATCGCCTCGGCCCACAATCCGGTCGTCAACAACTTCGTCAAGGCCGGCGCCGTGCTGCTCGGCCGCACCAACACGCCTGCGGTGTCGTATCGCTGGTTCACCAGCAACCTCATCCATGGCCACACCAGGAATCCCCGCGACCCCGGCATCACCCCGGGCGGCTCCTCCGGCGGCGCCGGCGCGGCGACCGCCGCCGGCATCGGCCATATCGGCCACGGCACCGATATCGCCGGCTCGGTGCGCTATCCCGCCTACGCCTGCGGCATCCACGGCCTGCGCCCGACGGTCGGCCGCATCCCCGCCTTCAACACCTGCCTGCCGGAGCGCCCGATCGGTCCGCAGATCAGCGCCGTTTCCGGCCCGCTCGCCCGCACGGTCAACGATGTCAGGATCGCGCTGGCGGCGATGTCGGCGCGCGACGTCCGCGACGTCTGGTGGATGCCGGTGCCGCTCGAGGGCCCGGCGCTGCCGAAGCGCGTTACGCTCTGCGTCAATCCCGACGGTCTCAACCCGGTGCCCGAGGTGGTCGCCGCGCTGCGCGATGCCGCAAGGCGGCTCGAGGCCGCCGGCTGGACCGTCGAGGAGATCGCGGACACGCCTCCGATGCAGGAGGCCGCGCTGTTGCAGACCCGGCTCTGGCTCGGCGACGGCTACGAGGCGCAACTCGCCGCAGCCGAGAAGGAAGGCGATCCCGGCGCGCTGGCCTGCCTGCGCGGCGTCAGTGACAAGGTTCATCCGTTCGACCTCTCGGCGACCTTGGCGCGCCGCGCCGCGCTGACCCGGCAGTGGCTCCTGTTCATGGAGCAGCATCCGCTGCTGCTGCTGCCGGTGTCGGGCATGCTGCCGTTCGCCGACCAGCTCGACCGCAAGGACGAGGAGTCGTTCCAGCAGGTCTGGCACGCCCAGCTCACGCAGATCGCGATTCCCTTCTTCGGCCTGCCCGGCCTTGTGGTCTCGACCGGCATGGTCGGCCGCGTCCCCGTCGGCGTGCAACTCGTCGGCCAGCGCTTTCGCGAGGACATCTGCCTCGCCGCGGGCGAGGCCATCGAGGCCGGCGGCACGCCGCCGTCGCCGATCGATCCGGTCACGGCCTGACGATGGCGAGCATCTATGATTTCACCGCGACCTCGCTGTCCGGCGAGGAGGTGCCGCTGCAGCGCTTCGAGGGCCAAGTGCTCCTGATCGTCAACACCGCCAGCGCCTGCGGCTTCACGCCGCAATATCGCGGCCTGGAGGCGCTGCACCGCGCCTATGCGGACAGGGGCTTTGCCGTGCTCGGTTTTCCCTGTAACCAGTTCGGCGCCCAGGAGCCCGGCACGGCCGAGGAGATCGGCGCGTTCTGCGCCGGCAAGTACGACGTCACCTTCCCGCTGTTTGCGAAGATCGACGTCAACGGCGCCGACGCGCACCCGCTGTACAGGTTCCTGAAGGGCGAGAAGACCGGCCTGTTGGGCTCGGCGATCAAATGGAATTTCACCAAATTCCTGGTCGATCGCACCGGCCACGTGGTGTCGCGCCATGCGCCGACCACCACGCCCGAGGCGTTGAAGAAAGAGATCGAGGCACTGCTGTGAGCGACAACGAGACCTTCACCTTTCCCGACCGTCTCTCGGTCGATCCGAAGAGCCCCTATTACAACGCGGAGATCCTGTCGCGCGACGTCGGCATCCGCTTCAAGGGCGCCGAGAAGACCAATGTCGAGGAATACTGCATCAGCGAAGGCTGGATCCGCGTCGCCGCCGGCACCGCCAAGGACCGCCACGGCAACCCGCTGACCATCAAGGTGCACGGCCCGGTGGAGCCGTATTTCAAGGATTGAGGATGGGGTCGAGCGCCGCCTCTTGCGCCCGTCCTCAAGTCTGAGGCATCGGCCCCTCAACGATCGTCCGCCCTCAGGATGGGGCACCCTGCCAACCCCATCGTCATGCCCGGGCTCGTCCCGGGCATCCACGTCGGCCTTCTGGGCTCGGACGTGGATGGCCGGGACAAGCCCGGCCATGACGAGTGGAGAGAGCGTGAGCCAACGAGGGCACGGCGCCCGGCGCCAAACAGCAACCCTTCACTCAAAAACATGAGCGACGCTCAGAATTTTCTTGAACGTCGCTCAAGTTCCGTTAGACTACCCCCTGTTCGCACCGGCATCCGCGTATCGCGACGCGCAACGCAATAGCGTTCGCGCGAACGCCACGGGCATGTCCGGCGCGCCCATGAGGTGACGACCATGTCCTATTCCGACCACGACCTCCGTGCCGCCGAAACTGCCGGCGCGATCGGTCCCGACGAGCTGCAGCGCCTGCTCGCCTTCCTGCACCAGCGCGTCGCAACGGCAGCCCCCCGCGCCAAGTTCGATGCCGCGCATCTGCTCTGGTACGCCGGCGCGCTGATCGTGATCGGCGCCATGGGCCTGTTCTCGACGGTGGCGTTCTCGCAGATGGGCGGCCGCGCCCTGACCGCCTGCGCGCTCGCCTACGCCGCAGCCTTCGGCTTTGCCGGTGACCACCTGTGGCGCCGCGACCTGCGCGTTCCCGGCGGCCTGCTGATCGCTATCGCCGTGTCGATGGCGCCGCTCGCCGTCTACGGCGTGCAGGAGGAGTTCGGCTGGTGGAGCCGGTTCGGCAAGCCCGGCACGGTTCAGGACTTCTACGTCTGGATCAAGGGCAGCTGGCTGTTCATGGAGCTCGCCACCCTCGCGGCCGGCGCGATCGCGCTACGCTTCTATCGCGTGCCCTTCATCGTCGCGATCATCTCGGTCGCGCTGTGGTTCATGTCGATGGACCTCACGCCCTGGATCTTCAACGTCAGCCACATCGACTGGGAGATGCGCCGCATCGTCTCGATCTGGTTCGGCCTCGGCATTCTCAGCGTCGCCTGGATCGTCGACTACAACAGTCACAGCCGCGACTTCGGCTTCTGGCTGCACCTGTTCGGCCTGATGGCCTTCTGGGGCGGCATCAGCGCCACCGAAGGCGCGACCGAGCTCGGCAAGGCGGTCTACTGCCTGATGAATGTCGGCCTGCTCGCCGTCGCGGTCATCATCGTCTGCCGCGTCTACGCCGTGTTCGGCGCCATCGGCATCACGATGTATCTCGGCCATCTCGCCGACGTCGTCTTCAAGAACTCGCTGCTGTTCCCGTTCGCGCTGTCGCTGATCGGGGTTGCGGTGGTGGCAGTGGGGCTGGCGTATCACAGGAAGCAGAAGGTGATTGCGGCGTGGCTCACGGCCAATCTGCCGGCAGCGGTGCTGCGGCTGCGGCCGCAGCAAGCCGCGGCCTAAAGCCTGCGCTACGGCCCTTCTTTGCGACGCCCGCCTTCGGCGCGCTCCTCAGGACGAGGTCCGTATCCGCTGAGACGGCTTCGTTCCTCATGGTGAGGAGCGCCGCTCGCGGCGCGTCTCGAACCATGAGCCCCGAGCGGTTGGCGCCTGGGCGCGACGCTACGATCCGAGCGGTGCGATGCCATGGATTTTCAGCATCGCATCGACATATTGCGGGTAGCTGACAGAGAGATCGGCGCTGACAGGGCGCTCCCGGTTGGCAGCGACGTATTGACGAAGGGTATCGAGCTGGCCGAGCTTGATGAGGAAGATCGGCACATACATCACGAAGGCAGGTGATGCCCTTCGTTCAGCCACGGCTTCGCGCCACAAGGACTCTATGTTGGTGTGCGCCTGAATGTATGGGTACCCGCAGGTCCGGATGCAGTGAACGATGTCGTCCGCAACGGTTGGCTCCAACGCTTTGCCGCGATAAGTCCAAGAAATCCTAGCCCGATTGTCAGCGTCCTGTTCGGCAAGTTGCTGCAAGTTGATCATGATCAGTGGCGGTCCATTCTTGCCGTATCGCCATGGAGCACCCGACATCTTCAGCGCTTCGCTGCTGGCCTTCAGGAACTCGTCGTTGAACACGCCGACAACCGGGCCCAGGCTGTAACGTCCGGAGTCCACACCGATCCATCCTCGCCACGCGTTGGTCCATGGCTTCACATAGATCCCGCGGGAAGGCTGCCGAAAGCCATCTTCCGAGAGCAATTCGGATATGCGTTTCGAAATCTCCGCTGAGGTGCTCATGAATATCTCTCGGTGTCGGAATGTCCTCGGAGTTCCGGTGTCTGCTTCTCCCGGAGCAAGAATTTTGCCGCTGTCACGCCCGCCCAAATTCCAAGGAGGCCGCCCAGACCTATGCCAACCACGACACCCAACAGCGCCAGCATGCTCCAGTCGCTGTGAATGCCCCTAGGCGCGAAACTGAGAGCAAAGAAGCCGGCTGCCAAGGCCGTGTAGCCGAGACCGACCGCTCCAAGCGCGCCGCCAATCAGCGCGGTGGCGGCAACGAATGACGCTCGTATCGCTTTTCCCATCGCAAGCCTGCGGCATCCCTGGAGGCAAGATTTGTTCTACGGTCTGTCGGCATCTGCCAGTCTGTATCGTCCTTCGAGCACAAACTCCTGCACGTCTGCAGCGAGCCGTCAAATCGAACCAAGGAGCAATGGTCATGCGGATCACCGTCGAAACCACCGTCGCAGCCCCGATCGATCAGGTCTGGCGCGCCTATACGACGCCGGCCGATATCGTGAAGTGGAACGCTGCCTCGGACGACTGGCATACGACCAAGGCCACGATCGATCTGCGGGAGGGCGGAGATTTCTCCTCTCGCATGGAGGCCAAGGACGGCAGCATGGGCTTCGACTTCGCCGGGACCTACACGAAGATCGTCGAGCACAAGCTGATCGCCTACGCCTTCGGCGACCGGAAAGCGGACGTCCATTTCGAGACCGGTCCGAACGGCGTTCTCGTTCGCGTTGTCTTCGATCCTGAAACGACGCACCCGGTCGAGATGCAACAGCAAGGCTGGCAGGCCATTCTCGACAATTTCAAACGGCACGTGGAGGCGAAGGCGTCCTGAGCGTGCCGGGCGCACTGCGTCCCGATGGGGGGCGTCGTGAACGGCCTGAATCTTCTCCCTTGACAAATTCCGAAAATCAGCAATATTGCTGATATCCTGCCTCATCGCAGAGGGGCGTACGCGTCGTCACGAACGTCGGGGCAGGGATGCGGTGGCTGTGAGGATGTCGGCAGACGACCGGCGTCCTTGCGGACGGAGAAGTCGTGTGGTCCTGGCCTCTCGACGCTGAGGTCAAGTCTGCGTTGTTGCTTGACGGCACGCGCGGGCGATGGGGGCAAGAAAGCCCGATCCCCAGGGAGAGCACGAAGGACACCGTGAAAACCATCGCGCAGGGAAGGCCGGAATGCACCGGTCGTACCTGTGGTTCCTGCCCCGTGCACTATTTCACGCACGGGGGCCATGGGTTGCGGCCAGCACCCGGTCTTCCCTGCGCCCTCTGTTTTGATCGGAGGGACATGCTTCGCAGCAACTTGGGCGCCATGCGCCGCGAGGATGTTGGCGCACGTCCCCAAGCTGTTTGAGATGTGAAAGCGGTTTTCCCACAGCGTCGTCCCGGCGAACGCCGGGACCCATACGCCGCGGCGGATGTTGGGCGCGAGCATGACGAGCCTGCCTCAAACGGCTGCCGGTGGTTATGGGTCCCGGCGTTCGCCGGGACGACAGCGGTGTTTGAGGCGTGAGCACGCCATCTCACCACGCGTCATTGCGAGCGCAGCGACGTGTCCGCCGAAGCCCGGCGGGCGTAGGCGGAAGCAATCCAGGGCGACGCGCGAGACTCTGGATTGCTTCGGCGCAAGGGCGCCTCGCAATGACGGAGTTTGGAGTGGGCGGCGTGCCTCGAGCCAATGGGCTTCAAGACGCCAACAGCGGACGCGATCGAACGCGTCCGTGCAATCCCTACGACGACAGCCGCATGTCCAGCAGCCGCCGGCCTTCGCCGCGCAGCAGCTTCTTCACCGCGCTGGAGGCGACGACCTCGCCGTCATTGGCGTAGGCCTCGTGGTTCTTCTCGATGTCCTCGAGGCGGTACAGGTAGTTCACCATCACGGTCGCGGATTCGCGCTGGCCCTTGGAGGAGAGGTCGCCGAGCCAGTTGATGCGCTCGAGTCTGGCGCCATTGCCGAGGTGGAAGCGGGCGACGGGATCGATCACCTTGCCCTTCGACGTGCGCGCTTTGAGGAAGTAGTGCGCGGCGAGCGGCTCGATCACCGGGCGCAGCTCGGCGGTCATCTCGGCATCCTCGACCCAGCGCGGCTCGTTCAGCAGCTTGAGCACGTTGCGATCCTCTTCGGTCGCATCGGGGGTCGACTTCAGCCAGTTCATGAAGCCGGGCACCGGCGACAGCGTGACGAAGGTGTCGAGCTTCGGCAGCTCGCGGCGGAGCTCCTCGACCACCTGCTTGATCAGGAAGTTGCCGAACGAGATGCCGCCGAGGCCACGCTGGGTGTTGGAGATCGAATAGAACACGGCGGTACGGGCGCGGTCGGCGGGCACCGGCGGACGGTCGACCGCGAGCAGCGGCGCGATGGCGCCGGGGATGGTCTCGGTCAGCGCGATCTCGACGAAGATCAAGGGCGCGTCGGGCATCGCCGGATGGAAGAAGGCGTAGCAGCGGCGATCGACCGGATCGATGCGGCGGCGCAGATCGTCCCAGTCGTGGATCTCGTGCACCGCCTCGTAGCGGATGATCTGCTCCAGAATGTTCGCCGGCGTCGACCAGTCGATCTTACGCAGCACGAGAAACCCCCTGTTGAACCATGAGCTCAAGAGATGCACGACGTCGCGATCGAGTGCGGCGAGTTCCGGATTGCCCTTGATGAGATCCAGGAGATCGGTGCGCATCGCGACCAACTCGGGCGTGCCGCCCGGCGCGCGGTTGAGCCGGCGGATCAATTCCTGCCGGCGCGGCTCGGAGGCGAAATGCAGCGCGCTCGCGCCTTCGTCCGACGGTGCCGCGCGCCAATCATCGATCGCCTTGGCGAGCCTGGCCTTGTCGGGCCCGAAATCATGCACCAGCGCGGTGAAGAACGCCTTGCGGCCCTCGGGGTCGAGATCGTGATAGCCGTCGAGCACGTCGCGGGCCATCGCCGTGCCCGAGGCCTCGCCGGCGCCGGACACCAGCGCCTCGCAAAGCTCGGCCAGGCTTTTCGCATCATGCTTGTCGGTAGGGGCGCCGCCGCCGCGCAGCAGCGTCCGGCCTCGCTCGGAAATTGTGGTGATCAGGTCGGTGAAAAAGGCATTGGCCATCTGATGTCGGTCGAATCCCGGAGCGTGATGAGGGCGATGTTACATGGATTTATGGCAAAGCTGGCGACATTCAAACATAACAAATCGTCAACGCCGCCGTCGCGGCGTGCATATGCGGCCGGCGTGTCATGCACCTGTCTGCTCCGCGAATTCGGTCGGAGTGCGGCCGGTGACCTGCCTGAAGGCATGCGAAAACGCCGGCACGCTGGCATAGCCGAGATCGGCGGCGAGCTGCTTGATGGAGAGCTGACGGTCGGTGGACAGCCGCTCGATCGCGGCGGCGATCCGGGCGCGCTGGCACCACGCCTTGAAGCTCAGCCGCGTCTCCGCCGCGAACAGCCGCGACAGAGTGCGGGCCGAGCTGCCGACCTTGCCCGCCAGGGTCGCCAGATCCTCCTCACTCGCGGGAGAGGCGAGGACGAGCTGGGCGGCGCGGCGTGCGCGCGGATCCTGCGGCAGGGGGATGAAGGTCGAGGAATCCTCGGCGCGGCGCAATTCGAGCAGCGCGAGCCGCACCAGCAGCGCGGTGCGCGCACGGTCGCCGTCGGCGGCGAACAGCGCCAGGATCGCCTGGTGCAGCAGCGGCGAGACCTGCACCACGAACTCGCGGTCGAGCGGAACGCCGCGCGATTCCCGCTTGAGCCAGTCCTGCTCGAAATACAGCGTGCGCATCTGGCTGTCGGCCAGCATGTCGATGGCATGGCCGTGACGCGCCGGAACCCAGACGGCGCGGTCCGGCGGCACCAGCCAGCGTCCGCGCGGCGTCGTCACCTGCATGGTGCCGCGCGAGGCGTAGATCAACTGGGATTCGCGGTGCATGTGCGGATCGAGCCGGGCGCCCTTGTGATAGAGGCGCGCGATCAGATGGACGCCGGGCTCGGTCGTCACCCGGTCGGCGCCGAGCGGCTTCAATGGCGTGTCCACGATGGTCATTGGCGGCTTCTCGTTGGTCGCGTCGACTATAACCGATCCGTCAGGAATCGAGGACAGCTCCCATGAACAGCCCCCGCCGCGTCATCGGCTTCGTCAACGCGGCCCATTTCATCGACCATTATGCGATGCTGATCTTCGCAGCCGCGGTGATCATCATGGGTCCCGCGCTCGGCATGGCCTATGCGGACCTGCTGCCCTATGCGACGCCCGGCTTCATCGCCTTCGGCGCCGGCTCGCTGCTGACCGGCTGGCTCGGCGACCGCTGGAGCCGGCGGCACATGATGCTGATCTTCTACATCGGCATCGGGCTGTCGATGATCTCGGTCGGCCTGGTGCAGACGCCGTGGCAGCTCGGCGCGGCGCTGCTCGCGATCGGCCTGTTCGCCTCGATCTATCATCCGGTGGGAACCGCGATGCTGGTGTCCTATGCCGACCGGCTCGGCCGCGACATGGGGCTGAACGGCGTGTTCGGCAATCTCGGCGTCGCCTCGTCGGCGCTGGTGACCGGCGTGGTCGGGCAATATCTCGGCTGGCGCTTCGCCTTCATCGTGCCCGGCGTGATCACGGTCGGCATCGGCGTGGTGTTCGCGCTGGCGGTCGCGCATGAGGACCGCCGCGGATCGAAGCAGGCGGCGGCGCAGGCCCGGGTCGCGCGTGATCAGATGTGGCGCGTGGTGCTGGCGCTGCTGCTGGTGGTGATCGCGATCTCGACGACGTTCAACGCGATCACCGTGGCGCTGCCAAAGCTGTTCGCGGAGCGGCTGGCGGGGCTGACGCAGAGCCCGGCGCTGCTCGGTGTGATCGCGGCCGGCGTCTACGTGTTCGGCGCCATGACGCAGTATACGATCGGGCGGCTGCTCGACCGCCACGCGCTGAAGACGATCGCGCTGCCGCTCTCGCTGGTGCTGGCGCCGCTGCTGTATCTCGCCGCCGATGCGCGCGACTGGGCGCTGATCGTGGCCTCGATCGGCATCGTCATGGGCGCGTTCGGGCAGGTTACGGTGAACGACGCCATGGTCGGCAAGTACACCGCCGAGGAGTGGCGCTCGCGCGCCTATGCGGTGCGCTATTTCATCGGCTTCACCGCGGCCGGCGCCTCCGTCGGCCTGGTTGCCTGGCTATATGAGCGCGGCGGCTTCGTCACCATGCTGCAGGCCTTCGCCGCGCTCTGCCTGGTCGCGGTCCTCGCCGCGCTGATCCTGCCGCCGGAGCTTCCGGCGGCGCAGCCGGCGCTGCGGGAGGCGCCGGCGGAGTGAATATGCGATCCACCCAAATTTTCCCAATTGCCAGGCCTGCGCCGCCGGCGCAGCCTGGGCCGATATGCGCGTGCTGATACTGACGAGACCCGATTGGCCACCCTGCGGGTGACTGCGGTGGCGACAAGAGATTGAAGCACGACACCATTGAGGATCCGCCGATGATCAATTGCTTCAAGAGACTGCTGGTGCTCGGGATGGCCGCAGCGGCCGGCCTCGCAGCAACGCAGGCGCTGGCGCAGAGCGATGCGCAGCGCAACGCGATCAAGTCGGCATGCCGGTCGGACTACATGTCGAAATGCACCAGCGTGCCGCCCGGCGGTACGGCGGCGTTCCAATGCCTGCAGAAGAACATCGCGGGCCTGTCCTCAGCTTGCCAGACGGCGGTCAAGGCGCTCGAGCCCGCGGCAGAGGCAAGGCCTCCGGCAGACGCCAAGCCTGTCGTGGAGGCCAAGCCGGCTTCGGCGCCGCCGGCCGCGAGCGCGCCGGTCGCCGCCGAGGCGAGCAAGCCTTCCGCCGAACCTCCAAAGGCTGCGGCGCAGCCGGCCGCGTCCGTCCCGGCCGCGCCTGCCCAGTTGGCCACGGCTGCGGCCAAGCCGGCTGCGGCGGCGCCTGCGGGCAAGCCGAGCGAGGCCCAGGTGGCCGCGATCCGAACTGCCTGCGGCGCTGATTACCGCAAGGTCTGCAGCAGCGTGCCGCCGGGCGGCGCGGCGGCACTGCAGTGCCTGGAGCAGAACAAGGTGAGAGTGTCCGGCCCCTGCGCTCAGGCGATGGCGTCTTCGAGCGGCGGCGTCACGCCGAGCGGGGCATCGACGGCGACCGCGGCTGTTGCCCGGCCCGCGGCGACAACCGCCGCTGCACCGGCGGCGCCCGCGCTGGTGTTGCGACCGCTGCGGCCGCTCGAGGAGTTGCGCATCGTGAGGGCCGCCTGCGGCGCGGACGCGCGGGCGTTGTGCAGCGGCATCGAGCCGGGCGGCGGCCGGATCGCGCAGTGCCTCGCGGCCAATGCCGGTGCGCTGACACCTGGCTGCAAGGGCATGCTCGCGCAGTTTGCGGCCAATCGCTGATGCAGGGCGGCTGTCGCCGTTCACGGTTACCACCGCAGCGCATGCGGGGATGCACAGGAGAGCGAATCCACCCAAATTGTCCCAATTGTCGGGTGGGGACGTCCCAGGCAAGGTCGCAACAGGGTGGATATTTGACCAATCAGATCATGATCAGGAGTTTGAAGATGAGCGCCATTCTTTCACGTGCCATTATTTCCACGCTGTGCGGATTGTTCATCCTGGCGGTAATGCCGTTCGTGTCGATGTCGGATGCCAACGCCGTGGTCTGCGCACGCGGCGTCGTGCGAGCCGGCTGCGCCGGTGCGGCGGGCGCCGTGGTGGTTCGCAAGCCGCCGGTGGCGGCTGCGGCGTGCCGCACGGTGATCGTCAATGGCGTCGCGGTTCGGCGCTGCGTTTAAGCGACGCTTAATTGGTTTTCGGTATCGAGTTATTTGAAACCGTAATTGCGACGCGCAAGTTTTGCGCGTCGCATGCTGCTTTGCGCAAGCGAGGTAAGCTGTATTTAACGGTGCTCCCGGCAAGGTGCGGCTCGTATCCAACTTGCAATTCGATGGGAGAGGGCCATGGCGTTTTGGCGCTGGCTGCGTGACGCAGCCCTGGCAGCTGCGGTAGTCACGTTTGCCGGCAACGCCGCCGGCGCAGCCGGCTTGAAGGAAGAAATCGCGCCGACCGGCAAGCTTCGCGTCGCCATCGCCGTCGGCGCCGCCGGCGGGGCGTTCTGGTGCGTCAAGTCGGACAGCGGCTATTCAGGCGTTCCGGTCGAACTGGGCAAGGCCATGGCCGCGCAGGTCGGTGTGCCCGTCGAATTCGTCGAGCATCCGAATTCCAATGCGATCACCGAAGATGCTGCGCGGGGCATCTGGGATGTGGCCTTCATGCCGAAGGACGCGGAGCGCGAAACCAAGGTCTCGTTCGGTCCGGTCTACGATTCGGTCGAGACCACCTTCATCGTCCGCGCCGGTCTCGACGTCGCCAACATCGCGGCGCTGGACCAGGCCGGCACCGAGGTTGCGGCCATCAACGATACGACCGTGATGCGCGGTGCCAAGGCCTTCCTGAAGAAGGCGACCGTCACCGGCTTCAAATCCTATGAGGAAGTCTATGCGCTGCTGAGTGCCGGCGAGATCGACGCGCTGGCCTTGGCCCGCGATCAACTGAATCTCATCGCCAAGCAGATTCCCGGCACCAAGGTGCTCGCCGAGACCTTCAAGAAGACGGACACGGCGGTCGCGGTGCCGCTGAAGCATCCGCAGTCCTTGGCCTTCGTCACCAAGTTCATGACGGAGTCCAAGGCGAACGGTCTGCTCAAGAAGGCCTACGGCGCCAACAATCTGAGCGAGTCGACGCTGCTCACCCAGTAAGCGCACCGACGCTGCCTGCCGGACTCTCCCACGCCACGGGCGGGGGAGAGCCATCGTCTCAGCCTGCCTCCTTCGGTATCAGTTCGGCGCCCGCCTCACGATCGGATCGAGGCCGCTTTCCGCGATGACGTGACGCGCATCCGGTGATTGCAGGAACTTGATGAGCGCCTTGCCGGCCTCCGGCTCCTTGGCGGCCGTGGCGATGCCGGCGGAGAACACGGTGATCTTCTGCAGTCCGGCCGGCAGCGGCCCGACGATGTCGATGCCCTTCACCGGCTTGAGCTCGCTGATCTGCTGAAAGCCGATCTCCGCTTCGCCCTGGGCCACGATCTCGCCGACGGGAGTGGCCGGAATCATCCGCGCCTTGCCTTTCATCTCGTCCTTGATGCCAAGCCTGTCGAACATCTCGGTGGAGACATAGACGCCGCTGGCGCTGTCCGAATAGGCGATGGTCTTGGCGGCGATCAGCATGCGTTTCACGGCTTCCGCGTTCGAAATATCGGGATGCGGCGTCCCCGACTTGACGGCGACGCCGATCGGCGAGTTGGCGAGGTCCGCACGGCTATCCGGCGTCACCTTGCCCTTGGTGGTGAGATCGCTGAGCGCGTAGCCCACCATGATGAGGACATCGGCAGGTTCGCCACGCTCGAGGCGAACCGGAATCGCATTCGTGGTTGTTCCCATCGACGGGCCGTACGCAATCGCGACCTTGTGACCCGAGCGCCGCTCGAACTCCGGCACCAGGGATTTGAATGCAGCGGTCATGCCGCCGGAGATCATGACGTGAACTTCTGCGGCTTGGGCCGCGGTGGTCAGGAGGAACGCGGCCGAAGCGGCGAGACCGATGGTGCGGAGATGGGTCGAGAGGATCATGGCAGGCTCCGAGACGAACGGCTGGAGGCCGGGGGCGCTTTGGATAGCCCGACTGTGCCGGGAAGGCCAGCGCCCCGCGGGGCCGGCCATCCCTCCGCAATGCGTCTCGCTCGCGGCGTCACTGTGTCTGCAGCGCGGCGAGACTGTTCGCCGCCACCTCAGCCGGCCTGATAGGCCGGCGCGGATGCGAGAAAGTCGTTATACGCGTCCGCATCGGGCGGCGTGAACATCTCCGCCAATGGATTGCGCCGTCGGCGCCGAGCGCCGATGTCGGCAAGCAGTTCGTCGAAATGCTTGAAGTGATAGGGCGCGACGCAAAGTCCGCCATACACGCCCGCGGCAGGGCGCTCGATCCGCTTGAAATGCAGCATCATCTCGATGTTGTCGCGCATCTCGCGCTCGCTCGGTTGATGCGCCAGCTGTTTGTCGGCGTAGCGCACCAGCCAGTTGGCGGCCATGTCCGCACAGAGCACGGTGCAGAAGCTCGAATTGAAGCCGACGAATCCCATGTCGGGAAGATCGGGATTGGCGATCAGCCGATAGAGCCGGTACTGCCCGTCCGGATCGACCAGTCTGGCGCGGTCGGCATCCGACAGGAATGGGACTCCGAGCTTGTAGCCGATGGCGAGGATCGCGACGTCGGCCGGAATCCGTTCACCGCCGCTGGTCACGATGGTGTTCGGCTCGTAGTGGTCGAAGGTGCCGTAGACCGCCTTGATCCGGCCGTCTGCGACCATCGGGAAGAAGTCGGGCGTGGCGATCGGGACGGAGCAGTTCACGCCGTCCTCGATCCTGCCCTTCGGCACCATGTTGCATTTGGCGAGCTTCAACTGCGTCTTGAGCACGCTCTCCAGGCCGCGCCAATTGGCCCAGACGAGCGGCTTGGCCAGCAGATGGGCAACGCGCGCGAGCGGGCCGATGCCCCAGCTTGCAAACATCTGCTCCTGGGCACGGATATAGAGGATGCGCTTGAAGTTGATCAGACCGCCGACGAAGTAGGGAATGCGCCACACCGCTTCGCGAAGCACGATCGTGACCGAGCGCGCGCCGGCGCGTACGGCGTTGACTGCGATGTCGGTTGCCGATTTCGAGCCGCCGAGGACCACCACGTCGCGCCCCTTCGTGAGCGCGGCATTGTTGTATTTCGAGGAATGCAGGATCAAGCCGCCGGCGGCCGCGAACTGATCTTCGCCGCCAAGCGACAACGTCTGCGGCTCGTTGAACTGACCGGTGCAGACGGCGACGAAATCGAAATCCTCCCGGCTCGTTCGGTCTCCGGTTTTGAGGTCGAGGCTCCATCCAGGCTTGCCGTCACTGCGGCGCTGCATCGCAAGCACGGTCGTGTTCAACCGCATCAGGCGGACGAGGTCGTGGGATTTCGCGTAGTCGGCAAGATACGCATAGACCTGCGGCCCCTTCGGCCATTCGGGGTAGTGATCCGGCATCGCCTTGTCGGTGTAGCGATAGAGCTCCTTGGGGCTCTGCGTCTGCACGTCGGGATAGGACCGCGCGGGCTCCCAGACGCCACCGAGATCGGCGCTCCGCTCGACGATGGTGACGTCGTGCCCGCGGGCGGTGAATGCTTTGGCTGCAGCCAGGCCGGAGACGCCGGCGCCGATCACACAGACATTCTTTCGGCTGATCATGGGACCTCCTTGTTGTCGAGCGCGCAGCCGCGTTCGGGCGGCATTCGCCCGCCGCGCTGCAGAAGCCCGCGAGAGTTCGATGGTGACGAAGGTCGCTCGGCGCGACCGAGACGTGCGATGCCGACGGATGGGTCGGCATCGAAATCAGGGCGAGAAGGATCTCGCCGGTCGCATCTCGTCCGAGCGCAGCGGCTGCTCATGCTGCAGGCGCACGGAGCCGACAGCGATGATCGCGCGCCGTTCGTACCGCAACAATCGGGGGGCGCTCGCTGGGGCCCGCGCTGTCGCCTAGTCGTTGGCCTCCGGCGGCAGGAAGTCGACCTCGTGCTCCGCCGAGATTCGCACCACTTCGGCCGGGTCGGCGAGATTGTGCAGCATGTTGAACAGCGCCTCCAGCTTCTGCATCGGCGAGACCCAGAACAGCGCGCGCGCCGGCTTGTCGGATTTGTTGAAGTAGCCATGCGGAATGCCGCGCGGCATGCGCACGAGGTCGCCGGCATTCGCCTTGACCCAGACGCCGTCGAGCTTGAGGTCGAGTACGCCTTCCTGCACCAGGATGAACTCGTCCTGGGTGGGATGAACGTGAACCGGCACGAACTGCCCGGGCTCGCTGTTGGTCTCGAAGGCGAACGTGGAGTCGGTGACGGCTTTGGGATAATAGAGCTGACCCAGGATATTCCAGGTCTTGCCGGCATAGCCGGTACCTGCGCGCGTGATGCCTTTTTCGAGTGTGATCATGGCGGATCTCCTTGCTGCACGCATGGGAGGATCGAGCCGGGGCCTGCCCAAGTCTATCCGGAAAACGAATCCCTCGACGTCAGTTGCTAATTATTATAGGTTTCAAACGATCTCGACGGGCGATGTAGGCCATGACTGCAGATGCAGCCGCTGATCGTAGTTGGAAGTCACCGGCGGTGCCGCGGCTGACCGCCTATGGTCGTGTTGCAACGCACGATGTCGATGAGGCCGCTGAACAAATAGGCCGCATCTTCTGTCCGCATGGGCTGCAACCGGAGGCGGATACTGCGCGCGATTTCCTCGCTCTGCATAATTGCGCGGCATTCGATGGCTTTTCCATCAACTACGTCGCCTATGGCGGTGCGGTAACCATTGATCCGGGCTGTCTCGACCGCTTCTTCCTGCTGCAGCTCCCGCTGGCGGGGACCGCGCGGGTCTTCGCCGGGACCGGCGAGGTCGCGACGGCGCCGGATCATGCGGCGTCGCTGCTGTCGCCGACATTGCCCACGCGCATGGTCTGGGAGGGGTGCGCTCAGTTGATCCTGTTGCTCGACCGCCGTCTCGTGGAACAGCGCGCAGCAGCGCTGTCCGGGCGCGCGGTGCAACCGATCGAATTCGATCCCGCAATCGCGTTGTCGGGATGTCATGGCTCGCGGCTCCGGGCTCACATGCTCGGGCTCGCCGACCTCGCCGAGCGTCTCGGCGGTGGGCGCGGACTGCCAGCGGTCGCGGCCGCCAATTGGCGCGAGACGCTGCTGGATATTCTGTTCGCGCAGCCGGGAAATGGCCTGGCGGAGGCGATCAGGCTGCATTCCGGCCGGGTCGAGACGCTGCCGCAGGCCGTCCGCCGGGCGCGTGATCTCCTGGCAGCGCACGCAGCCGAACCGCTCGATCTGGCGCAGCTTGCGGCATCGTCAGGCGTGGGGATCCGGGCGCTGCAGGGCGGCTTCCGCCGCCATTTCGGCATGTCGATCTCCGACATGCTGCTCGACATCCGGCTGGCGCGGCTCAATGCGCAATTGATGACGGCTGCGCCGGAGGCGCGGATCATCGACATCGCCTTCGACCTCGGCTTCACCCATCTCGGGCGGATGGCGGGGGCCTATCGCGACAAGTTCGGGGAGGCGCCGTCGGCCACGCTGCAACGCGCACAGCGCGGCCGCTTCACGAATTGACGTGCACGAAATCCCGCAGCAGCGGATAGATCTCGTTGTTCCACTTCTTGCCGCTGAACACGCCGTAATGGCCGACGCCGGCCTGCATGTGATGGACGCGGCGATAGGCGCGCACGTTGGTGCAGATGTCCTGCGCCGAGAGCGTCTGGCCGATCGAGCAGATGTCGTCGCGCTCGCCCTCGACCGTCATCAGGCCGATGCGCCGGACTGCCTTCGGGTCGACGGGACGGCCGCGGTGCATCAGTCTGCCCTGCGGCAGCAGATGTTCCTGGAAGACGTCGCGCACAGTCTCGATGTAGAACTCCGCCGGCAGATCCATCACCGCGAAGTACTCGTCGTAGAAGGTCTTGATCGTCTCGGCCTTCTCGACCTCGCCTTTGGCGAGATGGTTGGCGAGATCCATGTGCTGCTTCACGTGTCGCTCGAGATTCATCGAGACGAATGCCGTGAGCTGCACGAAGCCGGGATAGACCTTGCGGAAGGCGCCCCTGCATTGAAAGGGCACGTAGTGGATCAGGTTGTCCTCGAACCAGTCGATCGGCTTGCTCTTGGCGAACTCGTTGACCTTGGTCGGCTGGATCCGTGTATCGATCGGTCCGGCCATCAAGGTCAAGGTGGCCGGCCGCGACGGATGGTTGTCCTCGCACATCACGGCGGTGGCCGCGAGCGCGGAGACCGACGGCTGGCAGATCGCCACCATGTGAGGGCGCGGCCCGAGCTGGCCGAGGAAGGTGATGAGATGATCGGTGTAATCTTCGAGGCCGAAGCGGCCATGATCGCGCGGGATGTCGCGCGGATTGTGCCAGTCTGTGATATAGACGTCGTGATCCTGCAATAGCGTCTTCACGGTACCGCGCAGCAGGGTGGCGAAATGGCCGGACATCGGCGCGACAAGCAGCACCTTGGGCTGATCCGGTGCGGCATCCTTCTTGAAGTGCAGCAGCGAGCCGAACGGCGTCTTGAACGTGACCTCTTCGGTGACGGCGAGCTCGCGGTTGCCGACCATCACGCTGTCGATGCCATAGGCCGGGCGGGCGTAGGTCAAGGCCGAGCGGGAGATCAGCTCGAGCGCGGCGGACAGACGCCGCATGGCGCGGCTGGATAGCCCTGATGGGATCAGGTTGAGATAGCGCATGGCGGCTGCCGCGCTCTGGCGCCACGGCTCGGTCAGGTCCATGTGGTTCTGATAGGCTTGGTACAGCAGCGCCATCGCGTCCGATCCATTACATGCATTGGTGTATGCAATATCGAAGCCAGAGCGGCCGAGTCTTGCCTGAAAAACTGGCATGTCGCTTGCTCGATGAAATCTCTCACATATCCGGCTCCGCCCATCGCGCCGCTTGCACGAGCGGCACGATGGGCGGACGACAATCGACAATGCGGCAACAGGGTAGGGCGACATGGCCAAAGCGACGTTGACCATCAGTAGCAAGAATTACTCGTCGTGGTCGCTGCGCGGCTGGCTGCTGGCCAGGTTTGCCGGACTGGATTTTGACGAGGTGATCGTCGGTCCGGACGACGCGTCGGCTCGCGCCGAGATCCTGCTGCTGTCGTCCTCGATCCTGGTGCCGTGCCTGCGCCACGATGGTGCGACGATCTGGGATACGCTGGCGATCGGCGAGTATCTCAACGAGACCTTTCCGGAGGCAGGCCTGCTGCCAGCCGACCGCATCCAGCGCGCGCATTGTCGCTCGATTTCGGGCGAGATCCATTCCGGCTTCACGACTCTGCGGGCGTCGCTGCCGGTCAATCTCAAGGGCCACTTTCCGGGCTTCAAGGTCTGGACGCGGGCGCAGGCCGACATCGATCGCATCTGGGCGATCTGGCGCGACTGCCTGGAGAGATCCGGCGGTCCATTTCTGTTCGGCCAGCGCGGCATGGCGGATGCGATGTATGCGCCGGTGGTGACGCGCTTCGTGACTTATGACGTGAAGCTGGAGCCGCAGCTCAGGGCCTATGCCGACCTGATCATGGCGATGCCGGAGATGCAGCAATGGATCGAGGCCGCCAAGGCCGAGCCCGAGGAGATCGAGGAGCTGGAGGTCGAGTACTAGGTGTCCTGCCGTCAGCGGACCATGCCCGCGGCCCTTGGCAGCCGCCGGCCCCGGCGAGAACGGCTCATGTCGCGGGCAGGTGCTGCTCAATTTGAAGCCGGATTTGCGTCCTCTCGGCGCGTGGCGTGAGCTGTCAGCACGTCACCATTGCCGTGTGGCGTCGGCCAAAATCCGGTTGTTGGCAATCAGTTCGGCGCGCGATGCCGTCACCGCCTGCCGATCTTTGCGTTGCGAACAGGGCGTGGCGTGGTTTTCGCATGGCACAATTCGCTTTCGGACGTGGTGGCCGCTGTGGCCGATCGATGGGCCGCAACGGTCGCCGATGTCGCGATCAACCGGTGGAGGCCGTCATGAACCAGCATGCAGTGGTGACCAAGTTCTCGCACGTGAAGCCCGAGGATACCGACTACAAGGGCGGTGGGTTGCGCGACTTCTTTCTGTATCGCGATCTCGGCATCGCCGACGCCACCGGCGGGCAGGTGATCTGCCACCTCGTCAAGGCCAATCCGGATTGTCCGCCAGTGGATGGCACAGGCTGGCATCGCCACGATTGCGATTTCCAGATCGTCATCATGATGAAGGGCTGGGCCCGCTTCATGTACGAGGACAAGCCGACCCTGGTGAAGGCCGGCGACGTCGTGCACCAGCGGCCCGGCATCGTGCACTACCTCTACGATTATTCCCCTGACATGGAATATATGGAGATCGTCAGCCCGGCCGACTTCAAGACGGTCGAGATGCCGCCGGCGACCGACAACGTGCCGCCGGTCACGCCCTGGACCTGAGCGCCTTCTCCGTTAGTCTTTGGCATCCGGTTGCGGCAAGCGGCCGGAGGCGTCTCCTCACGATGTGGTGGGTCGTCTCCGATGTGTCCGACATCTAGCGTGAACAGATCGCGCACCAGATGCGGCGTCCGATTCGGACGCGATTCGTTCCGGCAGCGTTCCAAGGATTAAGACTGCAAGGCAGCGCAGTCGCGTTTTGACACACGGCACGCGCGCTGCCTGTCTCGCGCCTTGGTGCTCCACATTGCCCCTTGCGACCGATCTGGTGCCGGTCCATCACCCGCAAGGGGAGCATCGATCATGACCTTGACCACATTGGCTTGGCTCGCGCTCGCGGCCTACGGCGCGCATATTCTCGAGGAATACACGTTCGATTGGCGCAATTGGGCTCGTACGGTGATGAAGCTGCCGGTCGAGTGGAGCGACTTCTACGTGACGAACGCGCTGGTTGTCGTGCTCGGCGCGGTGCAGGCGGAGCTTGCCGAGACATGGCCGCCGGCCGCGCTCACCTACGCGGCGCTGATGATCATCAACGCCATCTTCTTTCACATTCTGCCGTTCCTGCGCAGCGGAGGCAGATTCTCGCCGGGGCTGGCGACGGCGCTGATTCTGTTCTTTCCGATTGCAATTGCAATGTGGCGGCGGGCGTGGGGCGACGGTGTGCTCGACGTTGGAACGGTTGTCCTCGCGGTCGTCGCCGGCGCGCTGCTGATGGCCTATCCGGTCGTGATGCTCAATCTGCGTTCGAAACCATATTTTCGGCAAGACCGGCCCTGAGCAGAACTCAGGGCCCGGCATGATCAATAAGACGAAGCGCGATCGGCAACGAAGCTCGGCTGCGGACGGCGTCCATTGCGCTCGTCAAATCGCGAGCGTGGGAAGCGCCAGCCGATGACGGTGGCTTCGAGCGCGCCGCCGGATTCCTTGTTGTGCCATTTGCCATCAATGTAGAAACAGGGGAACGGTAGTTGGTAGGTGCCGCTGTGATCCTCGCACAGCACCTCGACCGTCTGTCCGGGCGGCGGCTCACCGCTGCCGTCGAATTGCGCCAGCCGTTTTTCGCGCGTAGCCATTCTGTCCATCTCCCTAAAAACGGGTCCCGGCCGGAACTTCAATGCGCGATTGAGGTCTCAGTATGGTATCAATCAGGAAACTCCTTCAGTTCCACGCAAAATCATGTGTTGGGCAAGCCAATGAGAAAATTGTGATGCGAAGAATCGTTGCTGCGGGAATCATTTTTGCCGCGAGTGTGCTCGCGATGTGTGTGAGTTCTGCCGCATATGCGCAGGATATTCCGGGCATCGAGATATGCACTGCAGAAAAGGCGATGGATCGTCGGACATCATGTCTGCAGAGCAACATCGATTTCCTGCAGAAGACGATGGCCAAGCAAGCGCTCGATCAGCAGCAGAAGCTCGATGCGGCGAATCGGCAGATCCAGGCGCTGAAGGCTGCGCTGATCTCGCAGCAGGGCCTGATCGACGAACTGAAGGCGTCGCAGGCGAAGCTTGCGGACGAACTGAGGAAGAAGGCCGATGCGCCGGGCGCCAAGGACGCGGCGCCGGCGAAGCCGGCCGGCAAATAGCACGGTCCGCAGCGCAATAACGATCAAGCGCACGAGGACGTCCGCGCGCATGATCGGCCGCTTCGACAAGGAGAGGCGCGTGTCCAACAACCCGGCCGAGAGGGCGCTCTGGTTCATCGAGAGCCATCTGTCGGCGCCGTTGACGTTGGATGATGTCGCTGCCATTGCCGGCGTGTCGCGCTTCCACATCGTGCGCGCGTTCGCGGCGGCGACCGGCGTCTCGGTGATGCGCTATGTCAGGCTGCGCCGTCTCAGCGAGGCGGCACGGGCTCTGGCCTTGGGAGCGCCGGACATTCTCAGTCTCGCGCTCGAGGCCGACTACGGCTCCCACGAAGCGTTCACGCGCGCGTTCCGCGACCAGTTCGGCGTCACGCCGGAATTGGTGCGCGCCAGCTCACGCCTCGATGGCCTGTCGCTTCAGGAGCCGATCATGATGGACCAGACCCCGCTCGCCGATCTCGCCGCACCACGTTTCGTCACGGCCAAGCCGCTGCTCGTTGCCGGTGTGGCCGAGCGCTTCAGCCATGACAACGGGGCCGGCATTCCGGCGCTCTGGCAGCGCTTCCACCTGGTCGAGCAGGATATCCCGGCGCGCGTCGGCGACGTCGCTTACGGCGTCTGCTGCAACGGTGACGACGCCGGAAACTTCGACTATATCGCAGGCGTCGCGGTAGCCGACTTCTCCAACCTGCCGCGCAGCTTCGCCAAGGTTCGGATTCCCGCGGCCACCTTTGCCGTGTTCGCCCATCCGGGCCACGTCTCGACCATCCGTCGCACCGTCAGCACGATCTGGAATCACTGGCTGCCGCAATCGGGCTGCACGGTCGCCGATGCACCGAATTTCGAACGCTACGATCAGCGCTTCGATTCCAGGACCGGTGATGGCGGCTTCGAGATATGGGTTCCGGTGATTCGCTGAGGCGGTCCCGAATTGTGTCGAGACGCTGCAGGCCAGCCCTGCGGCGCCGGACCCTGCCGATTGCTTGGCAAGCAGCGGCACGTTTGCGATAACCTCACGCCTAACAACAATGCGCCGCAGCGCGGCGACGAAAGCGGGAGGTCGTCCGATGTCCGACATGCGCGTGCTCGCCACCGATCTGGAATTTCCGGAAGGGCCCGTGGTGATGCCCGACGGCTCGGTGGTGCTGGTCGAGATCCGCGGAAAGCGCCTGACGCGGGTGTTTCCCGACGGCCGCAAGGAGATCGTGGCGCAGATTCCGGGGGGGCCGAATGGCGCGGCGCTGGGGCCCGACGGCAAGATCTACATCTGCAACAACGGCGGTTTCTCCTGGATTCCGACCGGCAAGATGATCATGCCGGGCCCGCAGCCCGAGGACTATCTCGGCGGCTCGATCCAGCGCGTCGATCTGCAGAACGGCAGGATCGAGACCGTCGTCAGCCGCTGCGGCGAGCACGCGCTGCGCGGGCCCAACGATCTGGTCTTCGACCGTCACGGCGGCCTGTGGTTCTCTGACCTCGGCAAGCGCCGCGCCCGCGACATGGACGTCGGCGCGTTCTATTACCTCAAGCCCGGCATGAGCGAGATCGTCGAGGCCGTCCACGGCATTCTGCCGGCCAACGGCATCGGGCTCTCGCCGGATGAAAAGACCGTCTACATCGCGGAGACGCCGACCGCGCGTCTCTGGGCCTACGACGTTCCGGAGCCCGGCACCGTCAAGCCGCGCGAGGTGATCTATCGTGGTGAGCGCGGCCGGCCGATCTGCGGCCTCGGCGGCTACCAGATGTTCGATTCGCTCGCGGTCGAAGCGAACGGCAATGTCTGCGTCGCGACGCTGATCTCCGGCTGCATCAGCGTGATCGCGCCGGACGGCACGCTGGTCGAGCAGGTCCCGACCGGTGACCGCGTTACGACGAACATCGCCTTCGGCGGTCCCGAGCTGAAGACGGCCTACATCACGCTGTCGGGCCGGGGCGAGCTGGTGGCGATGGACTGGCCCCGGCAGGGCCTGCCGCTGAATTTTCTGAACAAGTGAATGCGGCTGGGCATCGTCATCACGGCGCGCCGGTGATAACCAGCTGGCTGGAACGTCGTCGGAATTGCTCCTCATGGTGAGGAGCGCCGCAGGCGCGTCTCGAACCATGAGGCCTCCATCGTGGCCTCATCCTTCGAGACGCAGCGCTTGCGCGCTGCTCCTCGGGATGAGGGGAAGGAGTCTTTGATGCCCTTTCTTGAACCAGTCACCCTTCGCGGCCCGCATGCGAGCCTTCTGCCGCTTTCGGCGGACCATCACGATGCGCTGGTCGAGGCCGTCAGTGACGGCGAATTGTGGAAGCTGTGGTACACCGCAGTTCCGAAACCCGAGACCATGGCCAGGGAGATCGAGCGCCGGCTCGGCCTGCTCGCGGCCGGCAGCATGCTGCCGTTCACGGTGCTCGATGCCGACGGCCGCGTCGCCGGTATGACCACCTACATGAACGTCGATGCCGCCAACCGTCGCGTCGAGATCGGCTCGACCTGGTATGCGAAACGGGTGCAGCGCAGTGCGCTCAACACCCAGTGCAAGCGGCTCTTGCTGGCGCATGCTTTCGAGGCCATGGACTGCATCGCGGTCGAGTTCCGCACCCATTTCTTCAACCACCAGAGCCGCCGCGCCATCGAGCGGCTCGGCGCCAGGCAGGACGGCATTTTGCGCAGCCACCAGATCGCGCCGAACGGCACGCTGCGGGATACCGTCGTCTACAGCATCACCGCAGCCGAATGGCCGACCGTGAAGGCGCATCTCGACTACCAATTGAATGACAAGCCGCGCTGACCGCGCTATGGCCGCTTGCCGCCTCGCGCGGCTGATGACGATGAGACCGGGACGAACGACCAGATGGATACCTTCGACTATGTGATCGTGGGCGCCGGCTCCGCCGGCTGCGTGCTGGCGGGCCGCCTCAGCGAGGACCCTGAGGTCACGGTGTGCGTGCTGGAGGCGGGGCCGCGCGACTGGCATCCCTACATCCATCTGCCGGCCGGCTTCATCAAGACCTTCTACATGAAGAGCATCAACTGGGGTTATCAGCAGGAGCCGGGGCCCTACACGGCCGGGCGCAGCATCTACGCGCCGCGCGGCAAGACGCTCGGCGGCTCCTCGTCGATCAACGGCCATGTCTACAATCGCGGCCAGCGCCAGGACTTCGACACCTGGGCGCAGATGGGCAATCGCGGCTGGAGCTATTCCGACGTGCTGCCGAATTTCAAGCGCATGGAGAAGCGCATCG
Organism: Bradyrhizobium sp. HKCCYLS3013; assembly: GCF_051167615.1. Lineage (NCBI taxonomy): Bacteria > Pseudomonadati > Pseudomonadota > Alphaproteobacteria > Hyphomicrobiales > Nitrobacteraceae > Bradyrhizobium > Bradyrhizobium sp. HKCCYLS3013. The sequence continues at coordinate 381,840 of NZ_JBNPTK010000005.1, read as the reverse complement.
GCGCCGGCGAGGACCAGTATCGCGGCCGCGACGGCAACCTCATCGTGACCACCATGGAGTGGAAGGACACGCTGTGCGAGGCCTTCATGGATGGCGCTGTCTCGCTCGGCATCCCGCGCAACCCGGACTACAACGGCGCGATCCAGGAAGGCGTCTCCTACGTCCAGCGCACCATCCAGAACGGCCGCCGCGTGTCGTCGGCGACCGCATTCCTGCGTCCGGCCAGCAAGCGGCCGAACGTCGAGGTTCGCACCCACGCCCATGCCACCGGCGTTGTGCTGGAAGGCAAACGCGCGGTCGGCGTGCGCTATCATCGCGGCGGGCGCGGCGGCGTGCCGGTCGAGGTGCGCGCGCGTAAAGAGGTGATCCTGTCCGGTGGTGCCTATAATTCGCCGCAGCTCTTGCAGCTCTCCGGCATCGGCGCGCCCGAGCTGCTGCAGGAGCACGGCATCGAGGTGCGTCATGCACTCCGAAGCGTCGGCGAGGGCCTGCAGGACCATTACGCGCCCCGCACGGTGGCGCGTGTCAAGAACATCAAGACCGTCAACGAGCTCGCGCGCGGCCTCAATCTGTGGGGCGAGGCGCTGAAATGGGCGGTGACGCGGCGCGGCATCCTGTCGCTGTCGCCGACCATGGTCTACTGCTTCTGGCATTCCGGCGAGACCGCCGAAAGCTCCGACCTGCAGCTCACCTTCACGCCGGCAAGCTACAAGGAGGGCGTGCAGGGCCAGCTCGAGGACGAGCCCGGCATGACGGTGGCGTCCTGGCAGCAGCGCCCGGAGAGCCGCGGCTATGTGCGGCTGCGCTCGGCGGATCCGTTCGCGCCACCGCTGATCCAGACCAACTATCTCACCGCCGAGCTTGACCGCCGCGTGGTCGTCGCCGGCATGAAGCTGGCGCGTCGCCTGCTGGCCTCGGCTCCGCTCGCGCCGTACTACGCCTACGAGGATTTTCCGGGACCGAAGGTGAACAGCGACGACGAGTTCCTGGCCGCGGCGACGCAGCGCGCCACCACCACCTTCCATCCCGGCTGCTCCTGCCGGATGGGACCGGCGGACTCGACCTGGGCCACGGTCGACGACCAGCTCCGCGTCCATGGTCTCGAGGGCCTGCGCGTCGCCGACGCCTCGATCATGCCGCGCATGATCTCCGCCAACCTCAACGCTGCGACCTTGATGATCGGCGACAAGGCGGCGGATTTGATCTTGGGCAAGGGCGACGCGGGAGAGCGGCTGTCGGCGTAAGCGGCGGGCTCACTCAGCGCGGAAGCAGCTCTATCCGTCGCTCTCTTGTCAGCTGAATTCGAGCGCTCGCGGAATGGTCGGTGCGCTCCCTCTCCCCGTTCTTACGGGGAGAGGGTCGGGGTGAGGGGCAGACGCGGGGGCAGACGCACGGGTGGTGCTATTGCTCTGCGACCCGGAGCCGTCGTGCTCGTCCGATGGACCGGTGATCCTGGCCGCTGATGTGCCATGCCCCTCACCCGGATTGCTGCGCAATCCGACCTCTCCCCGCAACGGGCGGGGAGAGGTTGCACCGCCCGTGCTGAAATAGTCGGGCCGACAACGCGACGTTACCTACTTCACCAGCCTGAACCTCCCGCCCTCGACCTTGATCAGGAACGCCGAGCGTTCGTCGTAGCCGTTGTGGTCGGTCGGGCTCATGTTGGAGAGGCCGTTGTTGAGATAGACATCCTTGCCGCGCTCGAGTTCGTCGCGCAGCGCGGCGCGGAATTCCGGCGTGCCGGGCTTGGCGGCCTTCAGCGCGCCGGGAATGGCGCCCTTGAGCAGGGTCGCGGTGTCCCACACATGCGCGGCAAAAATGTTGGGCTTGTCGCCATTGGCGGCCTGATAGGCGGAGACGAACGCCTCGTTGGCGCGGCGGAACGGATCCTCGGGCGCCAGATCGTCGGCGATCGAGAACGCTTCGCCGGCGAAGATCGCACCCTCGACATTCTCCTTGCCGAGCTTGATGAACTCCTGCGTCGCGACGCCATGGGTCTGGAAGATCTTGCCGGCATAGCCGCGCTCGCGCAGTGCCTGCTGCGGCAGCACGGCCGGCGTGCCGGCCGAGGCGATGAACACCGCGTCCGGATTGGTGGCGATCACCTTGAGCGCCTGGCCGGTGACGCTGGTGTCGCCGCGCGCATAGACCTCGTGGGTGGTCACCGTGAGCCCGAGCTTCGGCGCGAGCCTCGTCACCTCCTGATAGTAGCCCTCGCCATAGCCGTCGGACACGCCGATGAAGCCGAGCGTCTTCACCCCGCTCTTGGCGATGTATTTGAGCATGGCCGCGGCCATGATGTCGTCATTGGGCACCACCTTGAATGCCCATTTGCGCTTGTCGTCCATCGGCTGCACGATCGCGGTCGAGGCCGCCAGCGACAGCAGCGGCGTCCTGCTCTCGAGCGCGACGTCGAGCATCGGCATCGTCACCGGCGTCAGCGACGAGCCGATGATCACGTCGACGCCGTCCTGGATCACCAGCCGCCGCGCGTTCTGCAAGCCCTTGACGCTGTCGGACTCGTCGTCGAGCGCGATGTAGACGATCCTCTCGCCGCCGATCTCCTTCGGCAGCGCGGCCACCGCCTTGAGCTGCGGCTGGCCGAGCGCCGAGCCGGGTCCGGTTGCGGACACCACGACACCGACCTTGATGTCGGCCCGCGCGGGCGCGCCGAACGCCATCGTTGCAGCAATTCCGATCGCCGTGAGCGCGGCTCTCATCGTGTATCCTCCCCGTTGAGCGTGCTCGGCGCGTTGACTGGCCGAGACTTTGGCCGATGAGCGTAGCCGGACCGGCGGCCCCGTGTCTGTCCCCGTGGTTGGTGACGCAGGGCGCGGCGCTTCCAGCCGAGGCGGGTTGCTGCTAGGTTTCGGCGAACAAAAAGATCCGGGAGGAACGCATGGAGGCTCAGGAGCCTGGCATCGAGGCGGCCGGCGCCGTCGGCGCGATGGTGCTCGCGATCGGACAGCCCGCATTTCCGCAGGTCCTCATCGAGACGTTGCGCATTGTTGCGGATGTCGGCCACTGCATGGTGTTCGCCTTCGAGGACCAGCGCTCGGCGCGCTGTCTGCTCAGCACGGGGAACATCGCGATCGGGCCCGACCTCGGCGCGGCGTATTCGGAGCACTTCCACACCGCCGATCCGAACCGGGACACGATCTTTCGCGCGCGCGCGGACACGCGCCACATCCTGCTGCCGAACTTCGCGCGCCGCATGTACCCGAAGGGCTACCGCAAGCTGTTTTTCGAGGACTCCGAGATCGTCGACAAGGCCGCCACCGCGATCTGGGTCGGCGAGCACTGCACCTACGTGAACTTCTATCGCACCGCTGTCCAAGGCGGCTTTGCGCCCCGCGAGCGCCAGCGCATCGCCGCGGTCGCCCCGATCGTGGGGGCCATCGTCGCGCGTCATTGCCAGGATCGCGCCGCCGCGATGGATCCGGCCGACAGATTTGCCTCGTTGTTCGCCGCCGGCGGACCGCTGTCGGTGCTGACCGCGCGGGAGAAGGACGTCTGCCGGCGCATCCTCGAGGGCTTCACCTCGGAGGCGATCGCCGGAGATCTCGGCATCGCCCTCAACTCCGTCTTCACCTATCGCAAGCGCGCCTATGAGAAGCTGGGCATCGCCTCGCAGAACGAGCTGTTCGCGATTGCGCTGCGCCTGATGGCGACACCGCGGCCGCTGAACTGAGCAAGGAGGCTCACCTGCTGTCACCCATCACCGGGACAGACGTCGCCCGCGCGCGCGGCTAGCTTGCGCCGTCCGACTGGAGATCGACAGTGAGCACAGCACCGCGCTTCGACATCGATACCGCCACCTTCTGGGCCGATCCCTATCCGGCGCTGGCGCGCATGCGCCAGGAGGCGCCGATCGCCTTCGTGCCGCAGCTCGGCAGCACGCTGTTGTGCCGGCGCGACGACATCTTCGTCTCCGAAAAGCAGATCGACGTCTTCAGCTCGCATCAGCCGCAGGGCCTGATGAACCGGCTGATGGGGCACAACATGATGCGCAAGGATGGCGCGGCGCACATGGCGGAGCGTCAGGCGATCGCGCCGGCGGTGTCGCCGCGCGCCGTGCGCGTGCACTGGCTGGCGCAGTTCCAGGCGCACGCCGACCGGCTGATCGATGCGCTCGATCCGGCCACGGATGTCGATCTCGTCGGCGATTTCGCTCTGCCGTTCTCGGCCGAGTGCCTGAAGCTGATCACCGGCCTCACCAATATGCGCTTCCAGGACATGAATGCGTGGTCGCAGGCGATGATCGACGGCATCGCCAACTACACCGGCGATCCCGCGGTCGAGGCGCGTTGCAACGCCGCGACCGCCGGCATCGATGCCGCGATCGACGACATGCTGCCGGTGCTGGAGAAGACCCCGAACCAGAGCCTGCTTGGCGTGATGCTCGCCGCGCAAATGCCGATGGAGAGCATCCGCGCCAACATCAAGCTCGCCATCTCGGGCGGCCAGAACGAACCGCGCGACGCGATCGCCGGCACGGTGTGGGCGCTGCTGACGCATCCCGAGCAGCTCGCGCTGGCCATCACTGGCGAGGTGCGCTGGCTCCAGGTGTTCGAGGAATATGCCCGCTGGATCTCGCCGATCGGCATGTCGCCGCGGCGGATCGCCAGGCCATGGAGCATCCGCGACGTCGCCTTCGAGCCGGAGGAGCGCGTGTTCCTGATGTTCGGCTCGGCCAACCGCGACGAGGCGCACTTCACCGACCCCGATCGCTTCGACATCCGCCGCGACGTCTCCAAGAGCATCGCCTTCGGCGCCGGCCCGCACTTCTGCGCCGGCGCCTGGGCCTCGCGCGCGATGATCGCCGACGTCGCGCTGCCGACGCTGTTCGCGCGGCTCAAGGACCTGCGCCTGCGTGACACCGAGCCGGTGCGCATCGGCGGCTGGGCGTTTCGCGGTCTGCTCAATCTGCCGGTGACCTGGGACGCGACGCGGGATTGATCCTGGCCGCGGCCCTCGCGGGGAAGCGCCGCGCTCGGGCGGTCTCTACGCCCTGCCTGCTGCGATCGCCTGCGCCTCTGCGGCTGCGCGCTGCATGCTGGACGACATCTCGCCGGTGACCGTGCTCTGCTCCTCGACGGCGGCGGCGGTCGAGGTGACGTATTCGCTGACGTTCTGGATCTCGACCTTGATCGCGTTCAGCGCATTCACGACCTCGCTGGAGATCCCGTTCAGTCCGGAGATCTCCGCGCCGATCTTGTCGGTGGCGGCCTTGGCCTGCGTGGCGAGATTCTTGACCTCCGACGCGACCACGGCAAAGCCGCGGCCGGCATCGCCGGCGCGCGCCGATTCGATCGTGGCATTGAGCGCCAGCAGGTTGATCTGCCCGGTGATGTTGCCGATCAGTTCGACGATGCCGCTCATCGCCTGTGTCGCCTCGCTCAACCGCTTGGCTTGCGAATCGGCTGAGGCGACCCGGTCAGCCGCCCCCATGGCGGTCTCGCGCGACTTGGTCATGGCCTCGGAAATCTCGCGCACCGAGGCGTTCAACTCCTCGGCACCCGCTGCGACGGACTCCATCATGCCGCGAACGCGCTCATTGCCCATCCGCACCAGCACCTGCTTGGTGACGTCGGTGGCGTATTTCACGACCTTGAACGGCTTGCCATTGAGGTCGAGGATTGGATTGTAGGAGGCCTGAATCCAGACCTCGCGGCCGCCCTTGCCGATCCGCTTGTATTCCGAGGCCTGATATTCTCCGCGGTTCAGGGCGGCCCAGAAGTTGCGATAGGCCGGACTGTCGCGCTCCGACGGATCGACGAACATCGAATGGTGACGGCCCTTGATCTCGGACAGCGTATAGCCGAGCGCCTGCAGGAAATTGTCGTTGGCGTTGATGATGGTGCCGTCCAGTTCGAACTCGATCACGGCCTGCGATTTGCTGATGGCGGCGATCTGTCCGGCGAGATCGGCATTCCGAAGCTTCTGGGCGGTCACGTCGGTGGCGAACTTGACGACCTTGAAGGGCTTTCCGTTCTGATCGAACACCGGATTATAGGACGCCTGAATCCAGACCTCCTTGCCGCCCTTTCCGATCCGCTTGTATTCTGCGGCCTGGTATTCGCCGCGGTTCAGGGCGGCCCAGAACTCGCGATAGCCGGCACTGTCGCGCTCCTGCGGCGAAACGAAGATGCTGTGATGCTTGCCTTGGATCTCCGGCAGACTGTAGCCAAGCGCATGCAGAAAGTTGTCGTTGGCGGTGACGATCGTGCCGTCCAGGTTGAATTCGATCACGGCCTGTGATCGGCCGATGGCCGCGACCTGGGCGCTGTAGTCGAGGTTCTGCAGCCGCACGCTCGCGTCGGACCACTCGACGACCGTTCCGGCGCGGGTTCCATCCGGGTGTTTCAAGGGCTGCGCGACCAGATCGAACGTCCACTTCCCGATCTTGATGGTGGCCCGGTGCTCGGACGTAAGGGCCTGCAGCATGCGGCGCTGGTGCGTCGGGTCCTTGTGGAACACGTCGATGTTGGTGCCGATGAGTCCGTCGACGCGGAAGTTCGGCAATTGCGTCTTGAGATCGGCCTCCGCCTCACGCATCAGCGCCCTTACCGCCTCGTTCATGTAGACGATGTTGAGCTTGTCGTCAGCGACCATCACCTTCGCGGTGATCGCGTTTGCGGCCAGGGCGGCCAGGGATGCAGCGTTGTTCTTGCGGCCAAACATGATGGTCTCCTGTGCAAACGATCACGTCAGCGATGTGCACATGCTCGTGATCACGCGGCAGTTGCCGCGATCCGGAGACGGCGCTGATTGTGATCATTCCAGAACTCGATGATCCCCCGTAGATTTCCGGGGCTTTATTCAATCTAACAGATCGTCAGTAAGATTCGGTTAGGCTGCAATCTGCAGCGATGTTCTGATTGTGCAGGAATGGCCGTGAATCTGCGGGGCGTGTTCAGGTGTCGCAGGCCGGGATTGCCTTAGATCAAGATCGAGATGATCCTCGGCGCTAGGCTCCATCCGGATTGGATGGTATCGGCTTCGACATGCCAGGGAAGGACATTGCCGAAATCATAGCGGTGCCGAGGGTGTTTCTGGACAGCCTCGGCATCGGCATCTCGATCGTCGACAGTGCGACGGGACATGTCCGGTTTGCGAACGCCGAATGCTGCCGGATCGTTGGATACACGCTGGAGCAGCTCAAGTCCGGTGGGCTGACCTTTGTCGATCTGACCCATCCAGAGGACCGGGAGCGCAATCGACTGCAGCACGAAAAGCTGCTTGCAGGCGAGATCGCGACTTATCAGCTCGACAAGCGCTACTTCCGGCGGGACGGAAGCGTCGTCTGGGGACGTGTGACCGTCAATCCGATCAGGGACGCCAGGGGCCGCCTGAAGTGGTTCTGCGCCGTGGTCGAAGACATCACGACAACCAGGATCCTGGAAGAACAGCTTTCAGCCGCGGAGAAGCTCGCTGGGTTGTCGACGTTCAACCTGATCGTCGATGCAGACGATTCCAAGGGAGATTTTCCGCCGGCGCCGCCATCGTCGCTGCGCGACATGCTGTGCCACGTGCATCCCGAGGATCGGAACGGGCTCGCGCAGGCCATCCGTCGCGCGATCATGAAGCGAACCGGCTACACGCGCGACTACCGGGTGCTTGGTAGAGCCGGTGCGGTGCGCTGGGTCCGTGGCATGGCGACCTCTGTCTACAGCCCGTCCGACGGACGAACCCATCTCGTCGGTGCGACGATCGACGTCACCACGGATCATCTCGATCGCGATCGCCAGGTGCCGGAGTCCATTCGCAGGATACTGGAACACATTGAGACGAACTGGGATCAGAAGATATCGATCCAGCAGCTCGCGGTTCGCTACGGCGTCAGCCCTCGCACGGTCTATCAGTACTTCGCGAAGAGCGGCGTCTCCTTGGCCGAGAAGATCAAGCTGACGCGAATCCAACATGCGCACCGCTTGCTGTACGATGCGAAAGCAGGTGACACGGTGACGTCGATCGCCTTGCGATGTGGCTTCAGCAATCCCGGGCATTTCGCCAGGGAGTATCGAAAGATCTACGGTGAGACGCCGTCGGAAAGTCTGAGGCAGGCGTCATTGCCGCTTGCGGCGCGGGGGGAAGCCGCCGCTGCTCCGTCCGTCCGCGCTCCGTCCGTCCGCTGATTGTCAGCCGATCTTCACGGCTTCACATCTGGATGGAGCGCCGGCCAGATGTGCCCGACGGGCAATCTCCGCATGCTTCGTATGCGCGAAATGCCCGTCGAGTTAGTTTGCCGCAGCCGCGCCGGCTTGCGTCGTCGGGCAAATCAGGACGATGGTCTTGCCCATCCCGCCTCGAGCAGAGGGACGTACGCCTCGTCACGAACGTGGAGGCGGGCTGCGATGGACGTGACGGCTGTGCCAGACGAGTGCAGTCGTGACGGACGGCGAAGTCGTGTGGTCCTGGCCTCTCGACGCTGAGGTCTGCGCAACGCGCCAAAGGCGCGTTGTTGCAAAATGGGGGCAAGAACGCCGATCCCCAGGGAGAGCACGAAGGACACCGTAAAACCATCGCGCGGGGAAGGCCGGGTCTGTCCGGCTGTACCTGTGGTACCTGCCGCCTGCATTCTTTTGAGCAGGCGGGCCACGGGCCTCAGCCGAGGTCCGGCCTTCCTCGCGCCCTCTCGATTTTCAGGAGGGACATGATTGCCGCATCACCTGCGCCTCATGGGCGGCGGGAAGGCGGCGTCGCGTCTTTATGGGTTGTCTCGGGCACAGTGTGATGGAAGGCGCCAACCGCGATCTCAGCCGTCGTCCCGGCCTTGCACAGGGACCCATAACCCCAGGAAGATGTGTGAGGCACGCTGGTGGATCGATCTCGCTTCACCACCATGGCCGGTGGCTATGGGTCCCGGCGCAGGGCCGGGACGACACCGGTTGTGACGCGCGAGCTCTGGCAAGCGAGACATCGACCGACCGGCGCCACCATCGCGGTTCGCCTCACGCTTCCAGCGCCGTCCTGATCATGCGCGCGAGATCGGCGCTCATATACGGCTTCGCCAGCAGCAGCACGTCGGCATCGAGCCGGCCATGATGCACGATCGCGTTCTCCGTGTAGCCCGATGTGTAGAGCACCTTCAGTCCGGGACGGCGCTTCTCGGCCTCGATCGCGAGCTGGCGGCCGTTCATGCCGCCTGGAATGATGACGTCGGTGAACAGCAGGTCGATGCGTTCCGGATTGTCGATCAGCGCCAGGCCCTCGGCGGCGTTGCTGGCGGCGAGCGTGCGATAGCCGAGCCGCCGCACCTGCGCGACCACGTAGTCCCGCACCAGCGCATCGTCCTCGACGATCAGAATGGTCTCGCCGCCGCGCGCCACCGCCGGACGTGCCGTGTCGGCGGCGGGCAGCTCCGGCGCGCCCGCGGCCCGCGGCAAATAGAGCTTCACGGTGGTGCCGTGGCCTTCCTCGCTGTAGATCTTGACGTGGCCGTTCGACTGCTTGACGAAGCCATAGACCATGCTGAGCCCGAGGCCCGAGCCCTTGCCGACGTCCTTGGTGGTGAAGAACGGCTCGAACACCTTGTCGAGCAGCGGGCCGGGAATGCCCTGGCCGGTGTCGCTGACCGCGATCATGACGTAGCTGCCGGGCTTGGCGTCGCGGTTCAACTGCGCATAGTGCTCGTCGAGCGTGACGTTCTTGGTCTCCAGGGTCAGCTTGCCGCCGTCCGGCATCGCGTCGCGGGCGTTGAGCGCGAGGTTGAGGATCGCGGTCGAGAGCTGGCTCGGATCGATCAGCGCCGGCGCGCTGTCATGGGCCAGCATCGATTCGATCTCGATCTGCTCGCCGAGGGTCGGCCGCAGCAGGCGGCCGGCCTCGACGATGAGTGCATTGATGTCGGTGGCGCGCGGCTGCAGCGGCTGGCGGCGCGAGAAGGCGAGCAGATGCCGGGTCAGATCGGCGCCGCGCTCGGCGGCGGCGCTGATCATGCCGGCGATGCCGGCGAGCTGGGGCTTGTCCTTGACGGCGTCGGCAAGGATCTCGATCGTCCCGGTGATGACGGTCAGGATGTTGTTGAAGTCGTGCGCGACGCCGCCGGTGAGCTGGCCGATCGCCTCCATCTTCTGCGCCTGACGGACCTGGGCCTCGTTGGCCTCGATTTCCTGGAATCGCCGCACCATCGCTTCCGCGGCGCGGCGCTGCCGGATCTCCTCCTCGAGCTGCGCATAGGCTTTCTGCAAGGTGATGCGCGTCGGCAGGACCAGAAGCTGAGGCAGCATCTTGATCATGATGACGATGATTCCGATCGAGGTGACGCCGAGAAAGACGTTGATGATGTCCGTGATGGTCGAGGTCGGCACCCAGAGATCGACGATCGCGAGCAGGCGGGTGACCCCGACGACGGCCACGAAGGTCGCAAGCGCCCCGACGATGCCGCGGAACATGACGTCGCGCCAGCGCCGCCGCAGGAACGTGCCGACGACGAAGGCGATGGTGAAGAAGGCGCTGGCGATCAGTCCGTTGGACACGACCTGCAGCCATGTCCATGCCACCGCGCCCTCCAGACCCGCCGCTTGCACCGTCAACGTCGGCATATGCAAACCATCCTCAACAACGCAACCCGCCAAATCCGGGCTCGCCCGGTCTGTCGTCGTCGCAACCCGAACGGATCATTCAGCTTTTCGTCTCGGGTGCAAGGGCAATGGCGGCTTCGACGTGCATCGCGGCAGGGCGCCCTCGCCGCGAATGCCGCTCCGCCGCGCGGCGTCAAAAGCCTGCCACACATCCTTTACCGCCCGGTCACGCGGTTGTTAACGCGCCGACCTAAGCCGCTCGACACCGTCATCACCATGGGGAATGAACGAGATGTCGAACACGATCGCGCACAACCGGCGCGAGTTCCTGCGGCTGCTCGGAGCGTCGGCTGCGACCGCCGCCCTCGGCCAGAGCATCGAGCGCGCGCATGCCATTCCGGCGTTCAATCGCCACGGCAGTATCGAGGACGTCAAGCACATCGTGGTGCTGATGCAGGAGAACCGCGCCTTCGACCATTATTTCGGTGCGATGCGCGGCGTGCGCGGCTTCAACGATCCCCGCGCGGTGAAGCTGCCGAACGGCAACCCGGTGTGGCAGCAGCCGAACGGCGCGGGGGCGGTGATGCCGTTCCGCGTCGACAATGCCGGCCAGGTCTATGTCGAGGACGTCGCCCATGGCTGGAACGACGGTCAGAAGGCCTGGAACAACGGCAACTACGACAAGTGGATCGCCAACAAGGGCACCACGACCATGACCTGCATGAACCGGCAGGATCTGCCCTGGCACTATGCGCTGGCCGACGCCTTCACGGTGTGCGATCAGTATTTCTGCTCGGTGATGGGACCGACCGATCCGAATCGCTACTACCTGTGGACCGGCTGGGACGGCAACGATGGCAAGGGCGGCGGACCGGTCATCACCAATGCGGAAGCCGGCTACGACTGGACCACGTTCCCGGAGCGGCTGGAGAAGGCGGGCATCTCCTGGAAGGTCTATCAGGACATCGGCACCGGGCTGAATGCAGCCGGCTCCTGGGGCTGGACCCAGAATCCGTGGATCGGCAATTACGGCGACAACTCGCTGCTGTATTTCCACCAGTACCAGAATTCGCAAGCAGGCAGTCCGCTGTACGAGAAGGCGCTGCGCGGCAGCAACATCGCCAATGGCGGCACGTTCGAGAACCTGTTCGACGGGCTGCGCAACGACGTCCGCAACGGCACCCTGCCGCAGGTCTCGTGGATCGCAGCTCCCGAGGCGTTCAGCGAGCATCCGAACTGGCTGCCGGGGCCGGGCGCCTGGTACATCTCCAAGGTGCTCGACATCCTGACGTCGAATCCGGAGCTGTGGAGCAAGACCGCGCTGATCATCAACTACGACGAAGGCGGCGGCTTCTTCGACCATGTCGTCGGTCCGTATCCGGCGATGTCGCAGGCCTGGGGACAGTCGACCGTCGATGTGAGCACGGACCTCTTCGCCGGCGATGGCAGCCACATGGCCGGTCCCTACGGCCTCGGCGTCCGCGTGCCGATGCTGGTGGTGTCGCCGTGGTCGCGCGGCGGCTTCGTGTGCTCGGAAGTGTTCGACCACACTTCTGTGATCCGCTTCATCGAGCGCCGCTTCCACCACAAGGCGCCCGATCTGTTCGAGAGCAACATCCCGGCATGGCGGCGCGCGGTGTGCGGCGATCTCACCTCGGCGTTCAACTTCACATCGCCCAACGAAGGCATGGCGCCGCTGCCGAGCACGGCCGGCTACAAGCCGCCGGTCGCCGACATCACCTCGGGCGCGCGCTTCGACGACTATCATCCGGTGCCGCCCGCCAAGCAGGTCCTGCCGCAGCAGGAGCCGGGCATCCGTCCGGCGCGCGCGCTGCCCTACGATCTGCGTGTCGACGGCGATGCCGATGCCGCGCACAAGACGTTCGGAATCCGCTTCGTCAATCCGGGGCAGGCCGGCGTCTGCTTCCACGTTCGTTCCGGCAACACCGCGGCCGGCCCGTGGAGCTACACCGTCGAAGCCGGGAAATCGCTGCACGGCGTGTGGGACCTCGCGGCCAGCGCCGGCCAGTACGATCTGTCGGTGTACGGGCCGAACGGCTTCTTCCGCCACTTCAAGGGCGGCGTCGCCACCACCGCGGCGCTCGTCGATGTCGATACCGTCCATCTCTGCGATTGGGACGACGGCGACGATGCCCGCAGCCTTGCGATCGCGCTCACCAACAAGGGCGCGAGCTGCGTGGTGACTCTGGCCGACAACTACACCGGACGCAGCGAGCGGCACCGGCTGCAGCGCGGCCAGCGGCTGGAGACGCGGGTTCGCCTGCAGCAGACCCATGGCTGGTACGACCTGACGGTCACGACGGACGGCGACGCCAACTTCAACTGGCAGCTTGCAGGCCACGTCGAGAACGGTCGGCCCAGCATCAGCGATCCGGCGATGGGCAGGATCGCCGCGACCTGATCGCAGACGACGGCGGGAGGCGCCCGGAGCAAACCGGGCACCTCTCACGACGACGAAGCGACGAGGCCTTCGTTGGTCGCATCGTCGGCATTGGGATCGCCTGGCGCGGTGGCCCAGGCGAGCTCGACCAGGGTGACGATGCGGCGGCCGGCGCCGTCGAGCTGGCAGACGATGAGGCCCTGGTCCTCGATATAGGTCAGCAGGCGCTGCGCCCGGCGCAGCGAGTGCGAGCCGTAGGCGCGGGCGATTGCGGCATCGCTCGGGCAGGGGCGGCCGTCCTTGGCGGCGCGGGCGATCATCATGAACACGCCCTGCATGTCCTCGGGCAGCAGCGAGGCGCGCAAGGTGACGTCCTGCCAGCCGGCGTCGTCGGCCGCGTCATCGCCGCCGAGGCCGGCACGGGCGCGGGTCAGCATGCGGCGGAACTCGTTGAGGTCGGGCACGGCCGTGCCGAGCCCCTCGATGCGGCAGCGGACGACGAACTCCTGGTAGAGCACGCCGACGGCGCGGAAGCCCGCGTCGGGCTCGGCCAGCACCGCGCGCAAGACGCGCTCGACGCGGGCTTTGCGCTCGGCGAGCTCCTCCTCGCTGACGGCGGGCGCCGGCGGCTCGGGGCGCAGCTCGAGCGCAGCAGACTTCGCCGCCATCAGCTGGTCGAGCAGCTCGGGCTGCGGCTTGCGCTGCGGCCGCGCGTTGGTCTCGGGCGGCGGTGCGGCGAGAATCACCGCGCGGGCGTCTTCGAGCGACGCTTCCGGCAGCGGCATCAGCCGCGGCGTCGCGTTGCGCGGCTTGGTGTCGGTCGGGCCGATGCGCAGGCCCAACGGCCGGCGCGACAGCGCGGGGCCCAGCGCCATGAACTGGCCGCGCTCGAGGTCGCGGAACGCCTCGGCCTGGCGCCGCTCCATGCCGAGCAGGTCGGCGGCGCGGGCCATGTCGATGTCGAGGAAGGTGCGGCCCATGAGGAAGTTCGAGGCCTCGGCCGCGACGTTCTTGGCGAGCTTCGCCAGCCGCTGCGTCGCGATCACGCCCGCCAGCCCGCGCTTGCGGCCGCGGCACATCAGGTTGGTCATCGCGCCCAGCGACGCCTTGCGGGCCTCGTCGGAGACTTCGCCCGCGACGGCCGGTGCGAACAATTGGGCTTCGTCGACCACGACCAGCATCGGGTACCAATGGTCGCGGGAGATCTCGAACAGGCCGTTGAGAAAGGCGGCCGCGCGCCGCATCTGATTCTCGGCATCGAGGCCTTCGAGGTTGAGCACCGTCGAGACGCGATGCATCCGGGCCCGTTCGCCGGCGACCTGCAGGGCGCGCTCGGTGTGGTCCTCGGCCTCGATCACGAGATGGCCGAATCGCTCGGCCAAGGTGACGAAGTCACCCTCGGGGTCGATGATCGTCTGCTGCACCCAGGGCGCGCTCTGCTCCAGCAGGCGGCGCAGGAGATGCGACTTGCCGGAGCCGGAATTGCCCTGCACCAGGAGCCGGGTCGCCAGCAGTTCCTCGAGGTCCAGGGCGGCAGGCGATCCCGCCGCCGTCTGCCCCATCTCGATCGCAACCGTCATGTGCCCCGACTCAACCCCGCTTCACGCAGAGGCTGGCGCTTAACAAGCGCAGCCGCGCACGTCGAGCGTTTGCGTTGGACTGTCCCAAGTTGCGAGATCGGCTGTGGATGGACGGATGGATCCCGCCGCGCCGCCGAGTTCCTCGTTGATGCGCTCGTTGCCCGTTCTGGCCAGTGCTTGGCGCCCGCGCGCATTTCACGATATTGTGCGATGAAAAAGGGGCCAGGAGTGAACGAGCATTCGGATGCCGGTCGCGCGACGTTTCAGGCGTTCGCGCGCGGGGCCGACTTCCTGCAGGGAGGCGGGGAGATGGGAGCGCTCATGCGCATCCATGATTGGTCACGGACGCCGTTGGGGCCGCCCGAGAGCTGGCCTCAGTCGTTGCGCACGTCGATCAGCACCTGCCTGGACTGCGCGTTCCCGATCCTGATCTGGTGGGGCCCGGAGCTCGTCATGCTCTACAATGACGAATATCGCCCGATCCTCGGCTCGCAGAAGCATCCGGCCGCGCTCGGGGCGCCCGGGCACGCGGTATGGTCCGAGATCTGGGAGGTCATCGGCCCGATGTTGCGGCACGTCGTTGGGCTTGGCGAAGCGACCCGCTCGCGCGACATGCCGCTGTTCATCGACCGCCATGGCTACCTCGAAGAGACCTATTTTTCGTTCTCCTATTCGCCGATTCGCGACGAGACCGGCGGTGTCGGCGGTGTCTTCACCCCCGTCATCGAGACGACGGCCCGGGTCGTGGGCGAACGCCGCATGCGGACCTTGCGCGATCTCGCCGCGCGCGGCCGTGCCGACAGTCTGGCGGATGCTTGTCGCGAAGCCACCGACGTCCTCGCCGAGAATCCGCATGATGTCCCGTTTGCGCTGATCTACCAACTCGGCGAGGACCAGCGATCGGCACGGTTGCTGAGCGCCGCGGGGGTACACCCGGACAGTGCAATCGCGCCGGCGCAGATTGCCCTCGACAGCGATGGGGACGGGCTGTGGCCGGTCCGGGCGGCGGCGCGCGCGGTGGCGCCGATTCGCGTCGTGCTGGATCGTGCGAAATTTGCCGGCGTCCCGACCGGCGCATGGCCCGAGCCGCCGCAGCTGGCACTGGCGCTGCCGGTTGCGACGGGGCGGGAGCAGGCGACGGCGATCCTGATCTGTGGCGTCAATCCGCGCCGCGCCCTCGACGCCGAGCATCAGGGCTTCTTCGATCTGATGGCCGCTCAGCTCGGCAGCGCCTTCGCCGAGACGCTCGCCTATGAGCAGGAGCGGCGCCGCGCTGAGACGCTCGCCGAGATCGATCGCGCCAAGACCGCGTTCTTCGCCAATGTGAGCCACGAGTTCCGTACGCCGCTGACGCTGATGCTCGGTCCGCTCGAAGATGTGCTGCGGTCGCAGAGCTTGCCGCCGGCAGATCGCGACCGGTTGGAGATCGCCCAGCGCAATGCCTTGCGGCTGCTCAAGCTGGTCAACACGCTGCTGGATTTCTCGCGGATCGAGGCCGGCAGGATGCAGGCGGTCTACGCGCCGGTTGACCTCGCGAGCCTGACCGCGGAGATCGCCAGCACCTTCCGCTCGGCGATCGAAGCCGCCGGCCTCAGGCTGATCGTGGATTGCCCGACGCTGCCGGAGCCGGCCTATGTCGATTGCGAAATGTGGGAGAAGATCGTCCTCAACCTGCTCTCCAACGCGTTCAAATTCACCTTCACGGGCGACATCGAGGTCCGGCTCGTCACCTGCGATCGTCATTTCGAGCTGAGCGTGAAGGACACCGGGACCGGCATCCCGCAGCACGAGCTGCCGCGGCTCTTCGAGCGTTTCCATCGCGTCGCCGGCGCGTTCGGCCGCACCCATGAAGGCTCGGGCATCGGGCTCGCACTGGTGCATGAGCTCGCCAAGCTGCACGGCGGATCCGTCGCGGCGACCAGCGAAGCCGGGCAGGGGAGCACGTTCGCGGTCAGAATCCCCAGGGGACGAAGTCATCTCCCGTCCGATGCGGCGCCGGCGCAGGAACCGATGCTTCGCGGTGCGCGGCCGTTCATCGCGGAGGCATTGCGCTGGCTGCCGGATCCGCCGTCGCTCGACGCGCATGCCGTTCCGGACATCGACATCACCACCACGTCAGCCGACAGGGCCGGGCCGCGCCCCCGCATCCTCCTGGCCGACGACAATGCCGACATGCGCGACTATGTCCGCCACCTGCTCGCCGCGCGCTACGATGTCGAGACCGTCGCCGATGGTGAAGCCGCGCTCGCGGCCATCGCCCGCGACAAGCCCGACCTCGTTCTGTCCGATGTGATGATGCCGCGCATCGACGGCATGCAGTTGCTGGCACGGCTGCGCGCCGATGAACGGGTCGGTACCATCCCGGTGATCCTGCTGTCGGCCCGGGCCGGAGAAGAGAGCCGCGTCGAAGGCATGGAGGCCGGTGCGGATGATTATCTGATCAAGCCGTTCAGTGCGCGTGAACTGCTGGCGCGTGTCGAGGCGCATCTCAAGATGGCCCGTCTGCGTGCCGAAGCGACGGAGCGACTGCGCGCCAGCGAGGAGCGCTATCGCGCTTTCGTAACCGCGAGCTCCGACGTCGTCTATCGCATGAGCCCGGACTGGCGGGAGATGCGCCAGTTGCAGGGCAAGGACTTCATCGCCGATACGATGAAACCGAGCCAGGGCTGGCTCGCGAAATACATTCATCCGGACGATCAGGCGCAGGTGACTGCGGCGATCAGCAGGGCCGTCGCGACGAAGGGCATGTTCGAGCTGGAGCACCGCGTGATCAGGATCGATGGCAGCCTCGGCTGGATCGATTCGCGCGCCATCCCCATTCTCGGGCGTGACGGCGAGATCATCGAGTGGTTCGGGACGGCGCGCGACATCTCCGAGCAGAACAAGGCCGAACGGGAATTGCGCAAGAGCGAGGAGCGCCTGCGCAGCGCGGTCGAGGTCGGGCGGCTCGGCCTGTGGGACTGGAACGTCGCAACCGGCGAGGTCTATTGGTCGGACGAGCACTTTCGCATGGAAGGCTATGCTGTTGGCGAGCTGACCCCGAGCTACGAGGCCTGGGCGGCGCGCATCCATCCCGACGATCGTCCCGCAGCCGAAGCCGCGCTTCACCGCGCGATGGAGGCGCACCAAGAATATGTCAGCGAGTTTCGCGTGGTGCATCCGGGCGGCGCAATTCGCTGCCTGTACGGCCGTGGGCGCTTCTTCTATGACGACGCGGGACGACCGATCCGCATGACCGGCGCCATGGTCGACGTGACCGAGCGGCGTGAATGGGAGGAGCGGCAGAAGGTGCTGGTGGCCGAACTGCAGCATCGCACCCGCAACCTGCTGGGCGTGGTCCGCTCGATGGCCGACAAGACGGCGCGTGCCAGCGCCGATCTCGGCGATTTTCGCGCCCGCTTCCGTGATCGGCTGGATACGCTGTCCCGAGCCCAGGGCCTGCTGTCCCGCCTCAAGGAGAATGATCGCGTCACCTTCGACGATCTGATCCGTAGCGAGCTGTCGGCTGTCGCCGGCGGTTCGGAGCGCATCGGGCTGTCGGGACCGTCCGGCGTCAGGCTGCGGTCGTCGACCGTTCAGACCCTTGCCATGGCCCTGCACGAGCTCGCCACCAACGCGGTCAAGTATGGCGCGCTGGCGCAGCCCTCGGGCCGGCTCTGCGTGGTCTGGTCGCTCGATCGCGAAGGCGCGGAAGGCCAGCCCTGGCTGCATGTCGAGTGGCGCGAGAGCGGCGTCGACATGCCGCCGCCAGCCACGATGCCCGTCGGCACGGGGCAAGGGCGCGAGCTGATCGAACAGGCCTTGCCCTATCAGCTCAGCGCGAGGACCTCGTACGCTTTCGCATCCGACGGTGTCCGTTGCACGATATCGATTCCCGTTTCGCTCACCACACTGGAGCTTGAGGATCATGCCTGAACGCTCGCTTCGCGACCGTCATATCCTCATCGTCGAGGACGAGTATATGCTTGCCGACGAGCTGCGCTGCGCCTTCGGTAGTGCCGGCGGCACGATCCTGGGCCCGGTCGGAACCGTCCCTGACGCGCTCGCCTTGATCAAACGCGAGGGGCGGATCGAAGGCGCCGTTCTCGACGTGAACCTGCGCGGCGACATGGCGTTTCCGGTCGCCGATCTGCTGGTCGAACGCGGCGTGCCCTTCGTTTTCACCACCGGCTATGACGAATCGGTGATCCCGGACCGCTTCTCGAAGATCCTCCGCTGCGAGAAGCCGATTGCCGTCGATGGGATCATGCGTGCGCTCGGACGCCTGATCAAGAGGACGGCGCCGCAATGACGCGCCGGTCGGATTGAGCCGGGCGCCCTCACACCTCGCGCCGGCTGAGGAAGGCGAGCCGCTCGAACAGGTGGACGTCCTGCTCGTTCTTGAGCAGCGCACCGTGCAGCGGCGGGATCAGCTTGCGCGGATCGCGCTCGCGCAGCTGCTCGGGACCGATGTCCTCGTTGAGCAGCAGCTTGAGCCAGTCGAGCAGCTCGGAGGTCGACGGCTTCTTCTTCAGGCCGGGCACGTCGCGGACCTCGAAGAAGATGCGCAGCGCTTCCTCGACCAGCCGCTTTTTGATGTTCGGGAAGTGCACGTCGACGATCCGGCCCATCGTATCCGGATCGGGGAACTTGATGTAGTGGAAGAAGCAGCGGCGCAGGAACGCATCCGGCAGCTCCTTCTCGTTGTTGGACGTGATGATGACGATCGGGCGCAGCTTCGCCTTGATGGTCTCGTTGGTCTCGTAGACGTGGAATTCCATCCGGTCGAGCTCGAGCAGCAGGTCGTTCGGAAACTCGATGTCGGCCTTGTCGATCTCGTCGATCAGGAGCACCGGCCGCTGCTCGGCCGTGAAGGCCTCCCACAGCTTGCCGCGCTTGATGTAGTTCTTGATGTCGGACACCCTGGAGTCGCCGAGCTGGCTGTCGCGCAGTCGCGAGACGGCGTCGTATTCGTAAAGGCCCTGCTGCGCCTTGGTGGTCGACTTGATGTGCCAGGTGAGCAGCGGCGCGTTGACGGCCTTGGCGACTTCCTCGGCCAGCACGGTCTTGCCGGTCCCCGGCTCGCCCTTCACCAGCAGCGGGCGCTCGAGCACGATCGCCGCATTGACGGCCACTTTGAGGTCGTCGGTGGCGACGTAGTCCTGGGTGCCGGTAAATTTCATCGCGTCTCGCTCATCGTTCGAACTTGTGTTGAGTGGCTACGCAGCGGCAACGCCGCTGCGGCTTTGAGATGATGGCTGCCATCGGAAGCAGAAATAATCAAGCGCGCCTGATCAATGAGAGGATCACGAGCACGATGACGGCGCCGATCGTGGCGTCCAGGATCGCCCCCAGCGTGCCGCTGGCAAGCGCAATGTGCAGCGCCGGCAGCACGTAGCTTGCGACCAGCGCGCCGATGATGCCGATGACCATGTTGCCGATCAGGCCGAAACCTGCGCCGCGCACGATCAGCCCCGCCAGCCAGCCCGCGACGGCGCCGATGATCAGTGCTGCAATGATACCCATGAAAGCCCCCATTCCGCCTGTTGTTCCAGGGATTGTAGAGCAAAATGCCGGCGGGTCCAGCGCGGGGCGGGGAGCGGCCCTTGACGTGCCCTCCCAGCCGCGCGATCTAATGGGTATGTTCCTGCAATTCTTTACAGCACTGCGCGACGCGCAGGTCCCGGTCTCCTTGCGTGAATATCTCACGCTGATGGAGGCGGTCGACGCCGACCTCGCCGAGCACTCGGTCGAGAATTTCTACTATCTGTCGCGCACCGCGCTGGTGAAGGACGAACGCAATCTCGACAAGTTCGATCGCGTGTTCGGCTCCGTGTTCAAGGGGCTGGAGAGCCTGCTCGACGCGATGGAGAAGGCCGAAATCCCCGAGGAATGGCTGAGGAAGCTGGCCGAGAAATACCTCACCGAGGAAGAGAAGAAAGAGATCGAGGCCATGGGCTGGGACAAGCTCATGGAGACCTTGAAGAAGCGCCTGGAAGAGCAGAAGGGCCGTCACCAGGGCGGCAACAAGTGGATCGGCACGGCGGGCACGTCGCCGTTCGGCGCCTATGGCTACAACCCCGAAGGCGTCCGCATCGGCCAGGAGAAGAACCGCAACAACCGCGCCGTGAAGGTGTGGGACCGGCGCGAGTTCAAGGATCTCGACGGCAATGTCGAGCTCGGCATCCGCAACATCAAGGTGGCGCTGCGCCGCTTGCGCAAGTTCGCCCGCACCGGCGCGCCGGACGAGCTCGATCTGGACACCACGATCCGCGAGACCGCCAATCACGGCTATCTCGACGTGCACATGCGGCCCGAGCGGCGCAATGCGGTGAAGGTGCTGGTGTTCTTCGACATCGGCGGCTCGATGGATTCGCACATCGCCCAGGTCGAGGAGCTGTTCTCGGCCGCCAAGAGCGAATTCAAGCACATGGAATATTTCTACTTCCACAACTGCCTCTATGAGGGCGTGTGGAAGCAGAACAAGCGCCGCTTCACCGACCGCACGCCGACCTGGGACGTGCTGCACAAGTACCCGCACGACTACAAGGTCGTGTTCGTCGGCGACGCCTCGATGTCGCCTTATGAGATCATGGTGCCCGGCGGTTCGGTCGAGCACGTCAACGAGGAGCCGGGGTCAGTGTGGCTCGACCGCGTCATCCGCACCTATCCCCACGCGGTGTGGCTCAATCCGGTGGCGCAGAAGCATTGGGACTATTCGGAGTCCACCACCCTCATTCGCCGCATCTTCTCCGAGCGCATGTATCCGATCACGATCGAGGGATTGGAAGCGGCGATGAAGGAGCTGGTGAGGTAAGGCGCTCGTTCTGCGGCGCGCGATGCAAGGCCGTCGTTGCGGGCGGTCGCGATAGCGACCAAATCCGGAATATCGAGCTTGTGCGATCGGCTCTGGATTCCGGGTTCGGTCCTGACGGACGACCCCGGAATGTAGACGCGAAACGACGCCGCTCGGCGGCTGGAAAAGACGAAGGAAGAAGACATGCCCCAGACCATCACGCGCGGGATCAAGGCGCTGCTCGATGAAGCCAATGCCGAGATCGAGACGCTCTCGGCGGCTGAGGCGATCGCGGCGGCGAAGCGCGACGATGTCGTGATCGTCGATATCAGGGACCCCCGAGAGATCGAGCGTGAGGGCAGGATTCCCGGCGCGTTCTCGTGCACCCGCGGCATGCTGGAGTTCTGGATCGACCCGCAGAGCCCCTATGCCAAGCCGGTCTTTCAGCAGGACAAGACGTTCATCTTTCATTGCGCCGGCGGCCTGCGCTCGGCGCTCGCGGCCAAGACCGCGCAGGACATGGGCCTGAAGCCGGTCGCCCATATCGGTGGCGGTTTCGCGGCGTGGCGCGACTGCGGCGGGCCGGTCGAGGCCTGGGCGCCGAAGAAGAAGGATTGATCGCTGCCCGTCGCACGCGGGCTTGACCCGCGTGTCCATCGCTTCGACAAGGTGGATCGCCGGATCAAGTCCGGCGATGACGATCGAATGTGAAGCCCGGAGCTTTTGCGCATGACCATCCACGACGACCCTCTCGTCTCCACCGACTGGCTCGCTGCGCATCTGGGCGATCCCAAGGTGAAGGTGCTCGACGCGACCTTCAAGATGCCGGGTGTGCTGCCGCTGCCGAAGGACGATTACCTGAAGGCGCACATCCCCGGCGCCGTGTTTTTCGACGTCGACGAGGTCTCCGACCATTCCAATCCGCTGCCGCACATGTATCCGAGCGCCGCGCAGTTCGGCCGCGACGCCGGCCGGCTCGGCGTCAGCAATGGCGATACGGTGGTGGTCTATGATTCCGGCGGCTGGGTCGCCGCGCCGCGCGCCTGGTGGATGTTCCTGTCGTTCGGCCACACGGATGTGCGCGTGCTCGACGGCGGGCTGAAGAAGTGGATGGCGGAGGGGCGCCGGGTCGAGAGCGGGCAGGTCACGCCGGCGCTTGGCACGTTCAGCGCGACGTTCGATGCCGCGCGCGTGCGCCGGATCGAGCAGATGGTTGCCAATCTCGCCGGCAATGCCGAGCAGGTGATCGATGCGCGGCAGGCGCCGCGCTTCGCGGGCGAGGTCGCCGAGCCGCGGCCCGGTCTCCGATCCGGCCATATCCCCGGCAGCCGCAATCTGCCCTATGCGGAGCTGTTCGACGCGGCGACCGGCGTGATGAAGCCGCTAGACGAGCTACGTAAGGCGTTCGGCGCCGCTGGCGTCGATCTCGCCAGGCCGATCGTCACCTCCTGCGGCTCCGGGGTGTCGGCGGCGGTGCTGACGCTGGCGCTCTATCGTCTCGGCATCCGCGACACCGCGCTCTACGACGGCTCGTGGTCGGAGTGGGGCGTCGAGAACGGTCCGCCGGTTGCGACCGGGCCGGCCTGATCGCTAGCTCCGCCTACCGCGTGCGCGGCCCGGCAGCCTGCTGGACGGCCGCCTGCGGTTGACCAAATGGCTGCTGTCCGAATGGATCGGGGAACGCGGTCTGTTGCTGCAGTTGGGCCGCTGCCTGCCGCGCCGCCCTGACGCGCTGGGCGATGCGCCGCTGCTTGGCGCGGCGCGCCGCAACCTGCTTCTCCCGGGCCTGGCGCTTCTTGAGGATGCTCCGGCGCAACTGAACGCTCGCGACCTTCACCGAGGCACGATGCTCGCCGGCCGCGGGCCGCTCCTGGCGCGCCGGCTGCTCGGCCAGCGCGGCGAGCTTGGCCGCGATCGGGTCGAGCACCGCCGGAACGGGCGCGGCGGCGGCTGCGGTCGTCATCATCGGATCGGCGCTGGCGAGAATCTGAGGAGCCGGCGGCGGCGGTGAGACCACGGCGGCCGCAGCTTCGGTCGACGCCGGCGGCGGGGGCGGCGCTGCAGTCGCGGGCGAACTGTCCATGCTCGGCCTGTCGGAGACTTTTTCGACCGGAACGACGATCGAAGCGGACGTGTCCGGAATGGGGCGCTCCGGTTTGGTGCTCTCGATCCGGTCGTTCGTCACGGACGCGGTCTCGACGATGGCGGAGGTGCGGGACGTGTCGACCGTTTCCGCCGGCAGCGAGGGCGTAGGCACATCGGTGGCCACCGCAACGGGCGTCGCCTCGGGCGTCTCGGCGGCCGGCGCCGCCGTCGACGGCGCGCTCGGCGGCTCGGACGCTGCCGGGGGAGCATCGGCCACGACCGGCGGCGGCGTCACCGGCGGTGTCGGAATCGAATCCACCCGCAGCACCGCGAGCACCGGCGTGGGTTCGGCCGGCGGCAGGAACGTGGTGAAGCCGGAGGCCTGAGTCGTGCGCCAGGACGCGTTGCTGACGAACTGCTCGTGGGCCGCGCGCAACAGGGCCGCAGCGCCCATGCCGAAGATGGTGAGAGAGATGGAACAGACGATCGCGGCGACCAGAAAACGAAAGCCGGGAAGCATTGACGGTAACTCTCGCCACGGCAGCGTGACTGCCGAGACCTTAGAGCCAGTAGGGAACGCGGTGATCACAGGGAATGCCGCGTTCGCGACGAGGCCGGCTTCTGCCGTGCATCGCGAATCAGGCTCAGGTCAGAATACCGGAAGTGTTCCCGCCCGCTCGGCAAATCACGGCATCCATGGGGCCTGCGGGGGCTCCGCCGCACTTTTTCGGCGGCGTGAGACTTCCGTGCAACGACGGAGACATGATCACAAATTGCCGAAGTCGGGCCGCTCAGGCCGGAATTGTCTTGAATGCGCCGCTATCTTCGGCCATCTGGCACAGCAAAGGTCCCAATCGGCGGCTTGGGGATACTGCAAGGGCGATGATGATCAGACAAATCCTGACGGTTTGCGCGGTCGCGGCAGCGGGCGTGACGGCAACTTCGTTTGCCGAGGCACAGCAGGTCTATCAGACCGCGCCTGGAGCGTACTCACCGGCGCCGACGCCTTACCCGGCCGATGCGCGCGGGCAGGGGCAGGATTTTGACGCGCTCGACGATGAGAATGCGCCTGGCAATTCCGCGGCGTTGCCGCCGCCCGGCCCGGTGATCTCGCCGGACGATCCGCGGTACGGTCGTCCAGCCAATGCGCCGGTTTATGGTGCTGCGGCTCCGACCGGTCCCATCCTTTCTCCCGACGATCCTCGTTATGGACGTCCGGCCGGTGCGACGGTCTACGGAGCCGCTCCGACCGGCCCGGTGATGTCCCCGGATGATCCGCGCTATGGCCGCCCGGCTGGTCCGCCCCCGGTAATCTACGGTGATCGTCCTGCCTCCAGCCAGCAGGCCTATGGTGGCGCCAGCGCGCCCGGTGGCGACGCAGGCGCGCCGCGGCCGCCCGGCGCCGTCGGTGGCGCTCCGGCCGTCGCGGGCGCGGCACAGGCCCCGGCCGCTGGAGATCGGCCGATGACGGTGGCAGCTCTGCCGCCCGAGGAACAACCCGATGCGGCGCCGGCGCCGCTGCCGCCGAACCTGCGCCGCCAGGAGGTCGACTTCGTCACCAAGGAGCCGCCGGGAACGATCGTCGTCGATACGCCCAACACCTACCTCTATCTGGTGCTCGGCAACGGCCGGGCGATGCGCTACGGCGTCCGTGTCGGCCGCGAAGGCTTCACCTGGACCGGCGTGCAGAAGATCACCAAGAAGACCGAGTGGCCGGACTGGTATCCGCCGAGCGAGATGATCGAGCGGCAGCCCTATCTGCCGCGCTTCATGGCCGGCGGTCCCGGCAATCCGCTCGGTGCCCGCGCGATGTATCTCGGCTCGACCGTGTACCGCATCCACGGCACCAACCAGCCGTCGACGATTGGCAAGTTCGTGTCGTCGGGCTGCATCGGCATGCTGAACGACGACGTCGCCGACCTGTTCGACCGGGTCAAGGTCGGCACCCGTGTGGTCGTGATGCCGGGCGGTGCGCCTCCAGGTTCCAGCAAGAACATGGCTGCTGCCGCGGCCCAGGCGCCCGTCCAGGCCCAGGCGACCGTGCCGGCGGCTGGCCAGCCCGCCAACATGCAGCCGCTGCCGCCGCCGGTGACGATCCGCTGAGGCGGGCGCGTGCGAGCTGATCACGTTGAAAACACCCTCCTCGGAGGGTGTTTTGCTGTGAGGGCCGCTCTCGTCTGCTTTTAAGCCAGCCGGCGCGGCGGCTCGGCCCCTGCGAGCCAGGTGGCGATGCAATCGACCATCTGGCCGTAATGGGCGCGAAAACTCTCCTCGGTGACGTAGCCGAGATGTGGTGTGAGCACGACGTTGCCGAGCCCGCGCAGCGGATGGGTGACCGGCAGCGGTTCCACCGAGAACACGTCGAGCCCGGCACCGGCGATGCGCTGGTCGCGCAGCGCCTGCAGCAGCGCCGCCTCGTCGACGATCGGCGCGCGCGAGGTGTTGACGAGATAGGCGGTCGGCTTCATGCGCGCGATGTCGGCCGCGCCCACCAGCCCGCGTGAGCGATCGCTGAGCACGACGTGGACGGTGATGACATCGGCGGCGGTGAACAGCTTCTCCTTGGTCGCGTAGCCTACTCCCGCCGCCTCGCAGCGTTCGGGCGTCAAATTGGGACTCCAGGCGATCACGTTCATGCCGAACGCCTTGCCGAGCTCTGCGACCTTGGTGCCGAGCTTGCCCAGCCCGATTACGCCCAGCGTCTTGCCCTCGATCTCCACGCCGCCCAGCGCCTGCCAGGGCTCCCCGGCGTGCATGCGCGCGTTCTCCTGGCCGATCCTGCGCGTCAGCTCCAGGATCAGGCCCATGGTGAGCGGTGCGGTGGGGTCACGGCCATATTGCGTGCCGCAGACGACGACGCTGCGTGCCTTGGCGGCCTCCATGTCGATGGCGGCGTTGCGCATGCCCGAGGTGATCAGGAGCTTCAGCTTCGGCAATCGCTCGATCAGGGAGCGGGGCAATGGCGTCCGCTCGCGCATCGCGCAGATGATGTCGGCATCGGCGAGCGCGCTGGCGGCCGCTTCCTCGTTGCCGAACGGCTGTGTGAAGGCCGTCACATCCACCCTGTCGGCCAGCCGGGGCCAGTCGGCTAATGAGAGGGCTGTATCGTAATAGTCGTCGAGGATCGCACAGCGCAGCCGTGTCATCGGCAGGGTCCATTCATCGGGGGACGGCGGCAATGGTGAATGCCGTCAGGAATGGAGCCATGCTTGCGCGCAACGGGCTGGTTGCGCAAGGCATCGTCACGCTCTTACGCGGACCCAGGCGACGTCAATCGAGGCGGGACTTCAGCCGGAACGCTGCGTCATGGCCGTACTTGGCGCGCCAGGCGGGGCCGGGGCCGCGCATGTAGTGCAATTCTGGCCGGTACGGGTTGAAGGCGCGCGCGACGAATTCGCGCCAGAAGCCGCGGATGTCGTCCGCGATCCCGGATCGGTCTTTGCGGTGTGCCGCCGAAGCGGGCAGGGAGGCTGACGTGAAGGCTGCCATGACGGGCTCTCGCTGTTGTCGGTCGCGGCTTTTGCCGCTTGGGCACGCGGGTCTTGCGGGCCGAGACCGAGTGTCCCGCCGAATTAATTAAAAGATGGTTGCAATTGTCGTGATCGGCCGCACACAAGGTGCCGGACCCGTAATCGTCCGTGGACGGCAGGCCGGGCCGGCGCGAAGTTTGACCGGGATTCTCCCGGCATTTGTTCCGGCCGAGACCGGCTCGCCGGTTGCCCTTTGGGGACCGCGCGGTTACATCAGCGGCAACCATTTTCCGAAAATTCCGGCAGGCTTCAAGGGACACGCGATGGCGCGCCAGTTCGTCTACTTCATGCAGGGTCTGTCCAAGACCTACCCGACCCGCAAGGTGCTCGATAACATTCACCTGTCGTTCTATCCGGACGCCAAGATCGGTGTGCTCGGCGTCAACGGCTCGGGCAAATCGACCCTGCTCAAGATCATGGCCGGCATCGACAAGGACTATACCGGCGAGGCCTGGGTGGCCGAGGGTGCCCGCGTCGGCTATCTCGAGCAGGAGCCGCAGCTCGATCCGAAGCTCACGGTGCGCGAGAACGTCATGCTCGGCGTCGGCAAGCAGAAGGCGATCCTCGATCGGTACAACGAGCTGGCGATGAACTACTCGGAAGAGACCGCCGACGAGATGACCAAGCTGCAGGACGAGATCGAGGCGCAGGGCCTTTGGGATCTCGACAGCAAGGTCGACCAGGCGATGGATGCGCTGCGCTGTCCGCCCGACGATGCCGACGTCACCAAGCTGTCCGGCGGCGAGCGTCGCCGCGTCGCCTTGTGCAAGCTGCTGCTCGACCAGCCCGAGCTGCTGCTGCTGGACGAACCGACCAACCATCTCGACGCTGAATCGGTGTCCTGGCTCGAAGGTCACCTGCGCAATTATCCGGGCGCGATCCTGATCGTGACCCACGATCGCTACTTCCTCGACAACGTCACCAGCTGGATCCTGGAGCTCGATCGCGGCAGGGGCATCCCCTACGAGGGCAACTATTCGTCCTGGCTGCAGCAGAAGCAGAAGCGGCTGGAGCAGGAGGGCCGCGAGGATGCCGCGCATCAGCGCACTTTGGCGCGTGAGCAGGAGTGGATCGCGGCGTCGCCGAAGGCCCGCCAGGCGAAGTCCAAGGCGCGCTACCAGCGCTATGAGGAGCTGCTCAAGAAGGCCAGCGAGAAGCAGACCCAGACCGCGCAGATCATCATTCCCGTCGCCGAGCGGCTCGGACAGAATGTGGTCGATTTCGACGGGCTGTCCAAGAGCTTCGGCGATCGCGTGCTGATCGACAACCTCACCTTCAAACTGCCGCCGGGCGGCATCGTCGGCGTGATCGGTCCGAACGGCGCCGGCAAGACCACGTTGTTCCGCATGATCACGGGACAAGAGAAGCCGGATGCCGGCACCATCACCATCGGTGAGACCGTGCATCTCGGCTATGTCGACCAGTCGCGCGACGCTCTCGACGGCAACAAGACGGTATGGGAGGAGATCTCCGGCGGCAACGAGCTGATCCTGCTCGGCAAGAAGGAAGTCAACTCGCGCGGCTATTGCTCGGCTTTCAACTTCAAGGGCGCCGACCAGCAGAAGAAGGTCGGGGCACTCTCGGGCGGTGAGCGCAATCGCGTGCATCTCGCCAAGATGCTGAAGTCGGGCGCCAACGTGCTGCTGCTCGACGAGCCGACCAACGATCTCGACGTCGACACCTTGCGCGCCCTCGAAGAGGCCTTGGAGGATTTCGCCGGCTGCGCCGTCATCATCAGTCACGACCGCTGGTTCCTCGACCGTATCGCGACCCACATGCTGGCCTTCGAGGGCGACAGCCACGTCGAATGGTTCGAAGGCAATTTCCAGGACTACGAGAAGGACAAGATGCGCCGTCTCGGCCAGGACAGCGTGATCCCGCACCGGGTCAAGTACAAGAAGCTGACGCGCTGATCTCAGGACATCGCGAGGCGCGACGCTGTCTTCGTTCCGGGACAAAGCGTCGCGCCCAGGCTGCGGCCAGTTGTCGCTTCCATGTGCGACGTGATTGCGTAGATAGTCGTTCCGCAATCCCATCCAGCCGCGAGAAAATCCCATCATGTCTTCCCCCGACGCGACCCTGTCCTCCAAGGGCGGAGCGCTGCGCCCCATACCCATGCTGATCTTCGGCTCGCGCTGGCTGCAGCTGCCGCTCTATGTCGGGCTGATCATCGCGCAGGGCGTCTATGTCGTGCTCTTCCTCAAAGAGCTCTGGCACCTGTTCGCCCACGCCTTCGATTTCTCAGAGCAGCAGATCATGCTCGCGGTGCTCGGCCTGATCGACGTGGTCATGATCTCGAACCTGCTCGTGATGGTGATCGTCGGCGGCTACGAGACCTTCGTGTCGCGGCTCAATCTGCAGGGCCATCCGGACGAGCCGGAATGGCTCAGCCACGTCAATGCCAGCGTGCTGAAGATCAAGCTCGCCATGGCGATCATCGGCATCTCGTCGATCCATCTGCTGCGCACCTTCATCGAAGCCGGCGCGCTGTCGTCAGGCAAGTCGAACTACACCGAGACCGGCGTGATGTGGCAGACCATCATTCACACGGTCTTCATTCTCTCCGCCATCGGAATCGCCGTCGTCGACAAATTGTCGAATGCCGCGATCGAGGAGGCGAAGCAGGCGGCGGGGCATTGAGCGGAAGAGTCGGGTTCCGGCGCAGGGCTGCTGACGTTCACAAGCGCCGCGAGCCATGCTAACCCTATTGCATGGCTCGGCAGTTGCTCTTCGGTTTGCGCAGGCTCGTCCTGATTGGTGTGGCGCTCTGCATCCTCGGCGATGGCCAGGCGAGCGTCGCCGACGGCGACTTCACGCAATTCGTGGCTTCGCTCTGGCCCGAGGCCAAGGAGCAGGGCGTTTCGCGCGCGACGTTCGATGCCGAGACGCGCGAGCTCGAGCCCGACTACAAGCTTCCCGACCTGCTGCTGCCAGGCCGTCCGGCAACAGGCGCTCCGGCGCAGGCCGAGTTCGTGCAGGTGCCGGCCGACTACATCAAGGAAGCCTCGATCGCGCGGCTCGCCGCGTATGGCCAGAAGCTGATCCAGCAATATCGTCCCGCGCTCGCCGAGATCGAGCGCCGCTTCGGCGTTCCGGGACCTGTCGTGCTCGCCATCTGGGGCCGCGAGACCGATTTCGGCCGCTACGCGCTGCCCTACGATGCGCTGCGCGTGCTGGCGACCCAGGCCTATGTCGGTCGCCGCAAGGACCAGTACCGCACCGAATTCATCATGGCGCTGAAGATGCTGAGCGACGGCGTGGTGTCGCGCCGCGATCTCAGGGCGTCATGGGGCGGGGCGGTCGGGCTCACACAGTTCCTGCCGTCGGAGTACTACAAGCACGGTGTCGATCTCGATGGCGACGGCAAGGTCGATCTCTGGCATTCGGTGCCGGACGCGCTGGGCTCGGCGGCGCTGCAGCTTGCGAACAAGGGCTGGCAGCGCGGCGTGCGCTGGGCCTACGAGGTCAAGCCGCCGGCAAATGTGGACTGCGCGATCGGCGTGCCGGAGGTGAAGAAGCCGATCGGCGAATGGCTGCGCGCGGGCTTCGTGCCGGTGCGCGGCCAGCGGTTGAGTGCTGCCGAGCAGCAGCAGCCGGCGTCGCTGCTGCAGCCCGAGGGCATCTATGGTCCGGCGTTCCTGACGACGGCGAACTACTTCGTCATCAAGGAATACAATTTCTCCGATCTCTACGTGCTGTTCGTCGGTCACCTCGCGGATCGCATGACGAGCCCGGCCCCGTTCGCGACACCATGGTCGGCGTCGAAGCAGCTTCGGAGCAAGGACGTCGAGGCGATGCAGAAGGGCCTGATGCGGCTCGGTCTCTACGGCGATAAGCTGGACGGCAAGGCCGGCATGCAGACCCGTGCCGCACTCGGCGTATTTCAGAAGAAGGCGGGCCTGAAGGTCGACTGCTGGCCGAGCGAATCAGTGCTGCAGGCGATCGACGCCGCGCGCTGATCGAGTGAAATCAGCCGAGCAGGCGGGCAGCAAAAAGCCCGGCCGCAGGGCCGGGCTTGTTGCGAGCTATGCGTCGTCGGGATCAGTAGCAGACGCGAACCGGGCGGGACACCCAGCCATAACCGTCCCAATAGCGCTCACGACGCCACACGCACGGCGGCGGGCCCGGCGGAGGGGCTTCGACGTAGACCGGACCGCCATAGGCCGGACGGCTGGACGCGATCGCGCCGCCGAGCAGGGCGCCGCCGATCAGGCCGGCAGCCACGCCGGCACCGACGTCGCCGGCCTTGGCGGCCGGTGCCGTCATGCTCAGCGAACCGGCGATGGTCGCAACCGCAAGCACTGCGGTCAGGATCTTCTTCATGTTCCGAGATCTCCTGGAAGGCGCCCTCGCGAGCGCCGGGTTGGTGATTCACGCACGATCAGGGCCGTCAGCGTCGCGAGAAAACACGACAATCCGTCAACCCTTCGTAAACTCTGTCCGACCTGATGCGACGGAAAAACGGTTTTTTCTGGCCGTGTCAGCCGCCGTTCTCGAAATTCCGGTGCAAGGTCATGGAATTAATGAAGGTGAACGATCACTCGCAAACCCGGACGCGGCGAATCCGCCAGCCGTAGCCGTCCCAGAAGCGCTGGCGCTGCCAATAGCAGGCGTAGCCAGGATCGGCGATGTAGGCAGGCCCGCCGTAATAGGAGTAGCCCGGCCCGTAAGAATATCCGGGCCCATAATAATAGGGATTGCTGCCCGCAGCGATGGCGCCACCGATGAGGGCGCCGCCGAGCAGGCCGGCAGCGACACCAGCGGCGACACGACCATTGCGCGCTTCAGCAGGAGCAGGGGCCAGCGCTGCGGTCGACAGCGTCGCGACGGCGGCCAGAGCCGCAAGAGTCTTCTTCATGACCTTAACCTCTCTCACTCCAGGTCGGCGGATCGCGCATCAGGCGATACGGCAGGTTCACACATCCCGCTTGAATGATCAATGAACGGGCGCGTCCCATTGGACGACCCATCTCCGGGATACGTTCAATGCTGCATTGCACAAAAGTCGCCGCCGGTCAGGAGCAGGCATGACCCCCGTGATGACGATCGTCGTGGCCATCGGATTGACCTCGGCCGCCTGCTACGCGCTGCTGGTTCGCGCCGGCCGCCGGCCCCACCACCGCCGCTCGTCCGCGGACAGCACCAGCGTCGATTCCGATGGGGCGTCCAGCTCCAGTCAGGGGAGCGGTGTCGCAAGTTGGTTTTCCAATACCTCGTCGGACGTGATGGGAAACCCGATCGACGGCGGAGGTGACAGTGGCGACGGTGGTGGAGGGGACGGGGGTGGGGGCGACTGAGTTGCAGCGGCTTGATCGCCGCCCGCCCATATTCGGCGGCAACTTTGATCTGCGGCAAGCTCGTATAGTTGGAGGCATTCTAGATTGATCGGCAAATTGGAATAGCTTCAAAAGCGCCGTTTTCCCTTTGCGCGGGTAGCTGCGGATGACTATCGATACCTGACCAAGGACGATTGGCCGGTTTCTCATGATTGTTTGTTCCTGCAACGTCATCAGCGATCACGACATCCGCAACGCGGTAAAGTCCGCGGACGAACTGCCGCGGAACCCGAAGCAGGTCTACGGTTGCCTGGGGTGCAGCGCGGAATGCGGCCGCTGTGCGCGCACGATCAAGACGATCATCGACGAGGCGCTGGGTCCCTGTGCCCGCGCCTGCCAGGCCGGCTGTCAGCACGGCCATCATCATGGGACGGCACCGGCGAGGGCGATCGATGACGACCTTCAGAGCCGTTTCGCGCTCGCTGCCTGCTGACAGGCATTGCCCTCAGTCGCGTCCTTCTCCGCCCGAAAAATGCACATGAACGGGGGTCGTCTCCGCACTTCGAACCTGTTATTGAGCGCCTGCGGCCTCTAACTTTTTCGGAGCTTATCCATGCAGGGCGACCCCAAGGTCATCGAATATCTCAACAAGGGATTGCGCAGCGAACTGACTGCCATCAACCAATATTGGCTGCACTATCGTCTGTTGAACAATTGGGGCCTTCTCGACATGGCGAAGGTCTGGCGCAAGGAATCCATCGAGGAGATGGAGCACGCCGACAAGTTCACCGACCGCATTCTCTTCCTCGACGGCTTCCCGAACATGCAGGTGCTCGATCCGCTGCGCATCGGCCAGAACGTCAAGGAGATCATCGAATGCGACCTCGCCGCCGAGATCGGTGCGCGGACGCTCTATCAGGAAGCCGCCACCTATTGTCACGGCGTCAAGGACTACGTGTCGCGCGACCTGTTCGAGCAACTGATGAAGGACGAGGAGCATCACATCGATTTTCTCGAGACCCAACTCGACCTCATCAACCGCATCGGGCTCGAGCTCTACACGCAGAAGCACGTCGGCGGCCTTGAGAGCGAGCACTAACGGCGGCGGCGAGGGGGCAGTCCGCTTCGGAACGGGGAGATTCAGGGCTGGTGTTTCAAGCCTTGAATCGACCGCCTTCGACCTCGGGCGTGCCTACTGGATGATGCCGAAGGCGGTGACGGGCACGACCCAATAGACGAGCTGCGTTCCCGCAAACGCGCTCCTGAGCCGCTCCAGTAGCCGCTCGAGATCCTCTTCCGGCAACACGATCCGCACGACGACCTCGTCGGCATGTCCTTTCACCCGCTCTGCGGCGCTCCGCAGCCGGACGCGCGCGCCGTGTCCGGCCGCTTCCGAGGCGGTGAAGCCCGTCACGAGATCGGTCTGCTCGCTCAGATAGTCGAGCACCTCGCTGTGAAGCGCATCCGGCACGATCAGGGTCAGGCAGACGGCTTGGCTGCTCATGTCGCTTCCTTCGCAGCGGCGCCGTAGCGGCGATACAGGATCGGCAACAGGATCAGCGTCAGCAGCGTGGACGACAGCAGGCCGCCGATCACGACGATCGCGAGCGGACGCTGGACCTCCGATCCGGGCCCCGATGCAAACAGCAGCGGGATCAATCCCAGCGCCGTGATGCTCGCCGTCATCAGCACAGGCCGCAGCCTGCGCTTGGCGCCTTCGACCACGATGCGCTGCTCGGGGACCCCGTGAGCGCGCAACTGGTTGAAGTGAGACACCAACACGACACCGTTGAGCACGGCGATTCCGAGCAGGGCGATGAAGCCGACCGAGGCCGGGACGGACAGGTACTCGCCACTCAAGACCAGCGCGAACACGCCGCCGATCAGCGCAAAGGGAATGTTGACGAGGACGAGCAGGGCCTGGCGCACCGAGCCGAACGTGGTGAAGAGCAGCACGAAGATCAAGCCGATCGCGACCGGCACCACGACGGACAGACGCGCGGCCGCACGCTGCTGGTTCTCGAACTGCCCGCCCCATGTCAGCCGATAGCCGGACGGCAGCGGCAGCTCGGTTGCGACCCTTTGCTGGGCCGCCTGGACGAAGCCGACCATGTCGCGGCCGCGGACATTGCTGCGAACCACGCTCATGCGGTTGCCGTCCTCCCGGTCGATCTTCACCGGGCCGTCGACGCGCTGGATGCGTGCGACCTGAGAGAGTGCGACATGCTGGCCGGACGCAAGCGTCAGCGGCAATGCCGCCAGCATCGTGGGCGCCTGCCGCGTGGCCTCGCTGCCGCGGACCAGGATCGGCGTCCGGCGTCCCTCCTCGAGCGCGGTGCCGATCGTCCGGCCTTCGATCTGCGTGCGCAGGGAGGCCGAGATCGAGTCCACCGTGAGCCCGAGGCGGCCCGCCTCCATGCGGTTGACGGCGATCGTGTAGTACTGCGCGCCTTCGTTGAGCGTCGTGTAGACGTCCTGGGCGCCGTCGATGTCGGACATGATCGCCGACAGCTTGGCTGCGATCTCGTTGAGCTTGGTGATGTCCGGGCCGAAGATCTTCACCGCGACGTCGCCGCGCACGCCGCTGATCATCTCCTGCACGCGCATGTCGATCGGCTGCGTGAAGCTGAGCGAGACGCCGGGAAAGCCGGTCAGGACCTCGCGAAGCTTCTCGAGCAGGGCATCCCGATCGCTGGTCTGCCTCTGGTCCGCCGGCTTGAGCACCAGGAACGTGTCGGTCTGATTGGGGCCCATCGGATCGAGCCCGAGCTCGTCGGAGCCGGTGCGCGCGATGATGCCGGCGACGTCGGGCACCTTCATCAGGGCCGCCTGCAGCCGGGCATTGATGGCGAGGGACTCGTCGAGATTGACGGACGGCAGCGTCTCCACGCTGACGATGACGTCGCCTTCGTCCATCGTCGGCATGAAGGTCTTGCCCAGCTGGGTGTAGCCATATCCTGCGGCAACGAGGCCGACCAGCGCCGCTATGATCACCTTGCGCTCGTTCCCGAGCGCCCAGTCGAGCGCGGGTGCATAGACGCGCTGCGCTGCGCGGATCAGCAATGGATCGTCATGCGACGCGGATGTGAGCACGAAGGATGTTGCGACCGGAAGCACCGTCAGCGCCAGCAGCAGCGACGCGGCCAGGGCGAAGATGATCGCCAGCGCGACCGGAATGAAGAGCTTGCCCTCCAGCCCCTGCAAGGTCAGCAGCGGAACGAACACGATGATGATGATCAGGACGCCCGAGGCGACCGGCTGCAGGACCTCGCAGACGGAGCGGTAGACGATGTGGATCAGCGGCGTGGTGCTTGCGTGATCGTGCTTGGCGAGATTGCCGACGATGTTCTCGACCACCACGACCAGCGCGTCGATCAGCATGCCGATTGCGATCGCAAGGCCGCCGAGACTCATCAGGTTGGCGGACATGCCGACAGCCCGCATCACGATCAGCGCCATTACGATCGCGAGCGGCAGGCTGAGCGCAATCACCAGCGAGGCGCGCCAATTGCCGAGGAACAGCAGCAGCAGCACGACGACGAGCACCGTGGCTTCGCCCAGCGCCCGGACCACCGTGCCGACGGCGCGGTTGACCAGCCGGCTGCGGTCGTAGAACACGTTGATGGTGACGCTGCTCGGCAGCGACGGCTTCAGCTCATCCAGCCGGGCCCGAACGTCGCGCACCAATTGTCCGGCGTTGGCGCCGCGCAAGCCGAGCACGAGCCCCTCGACCGTCTCGCCCTTGCCGTCTTTCGTGACGGCGCCATAGCGGGTGAGGGCGCCGATCTTGACCCGCGCGACGTCGCTGACCCGGATCGGGATTCCGTCGCGGGTGTCGACGATGATCGCGCGGATGTCGTCGATGCCGCGGATGCTGCCCTCGATGCGGACCAGCGCGCTGTCCTCGCCCTGGTTGACCCGCCCGGCACCGTCGTTGCGGCTGTTGGCCTCGATGGCCTTGCGAAACAGCTCGGACGAGATGCCGCGCGCCGCCAGCGCATCGTTCCGCGGCACGATTTCGAACGCGCGGACATAGCCGCCGAGCGCGTTGACGTCGGCGACCCCGGGCACGGTGCGCAGGGCCGGGCGGATGACCCAGTCGAGCAAGGTCCGGCGCTCGGCCAGCGACAGATCCGGACTGTCGATCGTGAACATGAACATCTCGCCCAGCGGACTGGTGATCGGCGCAAGGCCGCCGCTCACGCCCTCGGGGAAGTCGCGCGAAATGTTGGAGAGGCGCTCCGACACCTGATTGCGGGCCCAGTAGATGTCGGTGCCGTCCTCGAAGTCGACGGTGATGTCGGCCAGCGCATATTTGGTCGCCGAGCGCAGGATCTTCTTGTTCGGCAATCCGAGCAGCTCCAGCTCGATCGGAACCGTGATGCGCTGCTCGACCTCTTCCGGCGTCAGGCCGGGGGCCTTCATGATGATCTTCACCTGGACCGGCGAGACGTCCGGAAAGGCATCGATCGGCAGGCTCGGCAGGACGACAGCGCCCGCGCCGATCACCAGCAGCGTGCTCAGGATGACGAAGAGCCGCTGCGACAGCGCGAATGCGACCAGCCGCTGCAGCATCTACTGCCCCAGTCGCGAGAGGATGCCGCGCAGCGCCGAGATGCCGCCGATGGCGATCTCGTCCTTGTCCGTGAGGGGGCCGGCGATGACGACGTGATCCTGATCCTCCGCGAGCAGCGTCACGGGGACGAGCCGGAAACCGCCTTCCGTGGCGACGAACACCGAGGTCTGCTCGCCGCGACGGACGAGGCCGCTATAGGGAATCTCCCATGCGCTTTCGCCTGCCGAGATGAAGCCGATGCGAGCGGCCGCCATCTGTCCGGAATGCAGCTCGCCATTGTTGGGAATCTCGGCGCGGACGAGAATGGTCTGCGTGGCGGCATCCGTGGTCTCGGACACCAGGATGACCTGGCCCGGTGTCGCATAGCCTTCGATGTCGACCTTGGCGCCCGTCTTGATCGCGCCGATGTTGGTCGCGGGAATCGCGATCTCGGCCCAGAGCGGCGACAGCCGCGCGAGCTTCACCAGGGACGCGGCCTGCTCCAGGCGCTGGCCCGGCGATACCGCGATCTCGACCACCGACGCAGCACGCGGCGCGGTGACGGTAAGCGTGGCGCTGATCGCCGCATCGCTGCTAAGCCGGGAGATCGCGTCGTCGGACAGACCGCTGATGTGCAGCATCTGCCGGCGTTCGGCGACGACGATGCTGGCCTGGCGCGCTTCCGCCTGGCTCGACTCCAGCACGCGTTGCGGGATGGCCTTGCCTTCGAACAGGTCGGCGTTGCGCTTCAGCTGCTGAGCCGCGAGGCCCTCCTGGGCCAGCGCATGCAGGTAGTCGCGCTGCAGTGAGACGAAGCTCGGACTTTCCAACGTAAGCAGCGGCTGTCCGACGGCCACGCGATCGCCGCGGGCGACGGCGAGGTTGGTGATCATCCCCGCGACCGGCGCGCTGACGACCCACAGCTGAGGCGTGGGAATGACGATCTGCGCGGGATAAGGCAGCGTCCTGTCCATCCGGCTGGAGATCGGATGCGTCACGCGCACGCCGAGGTTCTGCGCCTGGCTCGGCGTGAGCTTCAGCTCATCATCGCCTGACGCGGCGCAAGGCCCGACGACGAGAGCCAGCGCGAGAGCTGCGCGGCACAGACGGGCCGCAGACCGGTGGAGGAATCGCTTGGGCATCTCGACTAGGAATCTTCAGGTGCATGCATGACACATTCTGTACACTATTTCGGCCGATTTCCGCGACTGTTGACTTGGGTCAATCGGAGCTGGTCACGAACCCGGGAGGTTACTTCTCGTACCGCCAACGAGTCGCATTGGTGGCATCGCACGCGCCAGCGTCTCACACGGCATCGGCTGGAACGAAACAGCTGATGATGATGTCGCCGCGGTGATGGACGTACCACACCACGGCTTCGCCGATCGGGTTGCCGTGGTCGCGGATGATGGCGCGCTCCGGTACCGCCATCCATCGGCCCTCGATCGGTACCCAATAGGTGCCGTCGCGCACGTCATAGGTCGTGCGGTGGCCGTCGGAGATATCGCAGCACGGCACGCCGTTGGGCGCGATCACGCTCTTGAACCACGCGCGAATGTCGGGCGGGACATTGTCGAACTGCCCGTTGTCGAAAGCGGCCGCCACGGTCGCGCAGGCGAGCGAGCCGATCGTGAGAGCAGCCACCACCATCCTGCGCATGCGCTGCTCCCTTTCGTCGATCTACATGCCGCGCTGCGGCGCCGTCGCCAGCAAGTCGCGCAGCGCCTCGCTGTAGAACTTCGCATTCCCCGTGGTCAGGTGGCCGCGCGTCTCGGCCGAGGTCGGGATGAGGAAGAGCTTGCCGTTGGCGACGCGCTTCATCGCGTCCACGGTCACGCCGGTCTCCGGCGGGTTGCGCTCGTCGTCGGCCGAATTGATCAGCATCACGGTCGCCTTGATCTTGTCGAGATCGGCGGACGGATTGTAGTCGTGCGAGGAATCCCACTGATAGATGAAGTCGTTGGCGTCGGCGGGGATCGGCGTGGCGAGCCGCTCCTCGACGAGCTTGTCGGCCTTGGCGGCGGTCGGCGCCGCGAGCTGATAGGCGACGGTGCCGCCGGCCGAGGCGGTGGCGTAGGCCGTGACGGCGTATTTCATCATGCGCGGCTGTGCGGTGTAGTTGCCGCCGTTGTAGTCGGGATCGTTGCGGATCGTCTCCAGCATCAGCCGGCGCAGCATCCAGTTGCGGGCCGCCATTTCGGTCGGCTGCGAGGCCATCGGCACCGCCACGTCCATGAAGTCCGGATAGCGCGTGGCCCACACCCAGCTATGCATGCCGCCCATCGAATTGCCGATCACGAGCCGCAGGTGCTTGATGCCGAGGCCCTCGGTCAGCAGGCGGTGCTGCGCCTCGACCATGTCGGCATAGTCATAGGCGGGAAATTTCGTCTTCAGCCCGTCGGAGGGTTTTGACGATTTGCCGTGGCCGATGCTGTCGGGAATGATGATGTAGTAATTGCTCGCGTCGAGCGGCTGGTCCTTGCCGAACAACATGCCGGCGAAGGTCGGCCCCAGCATGCTTGCGCCGGAGCCGCCGGTGCCATGCAGCACCAGCACCGGCTGCCCGGTCGGCTCGCCGACCGTCGTATAGTGCAGCTTCAGCTCCGGCAGCGTTTCGCCGGTGTGAAACTTGAAATCCTTGACGACGAAGTCGCCCTGCTTCGGGGCGGGATAGTCGGCGGCGCGGGCCGGCGCGCAAAAAACGATGACGGCGGCAAAAACGGCGGCAAGCGGTCGAAACATGGACTCCCCCTGATCAAGCGCAGCTCTTCCGGCTGCGTCGGGGGCATGATAGCACGGTCCGCGACCTGGTTCAGTACCGGATTGATGGGACCCATCATGTGCCGCAACATCAAGACGCTGTTCAATTTCGAGCCGCCGGCGACGGAGGCTGAAATCCAGGCCTCGGCCCTGCAGTTCGTGCGCAAGCTGTCCGGCTTCAATGCGCCGTCGCAGGCGAACGAGGCCGCCTTCACCCGCGCGGTCGAGGAGGTGGCCGACGCCGCGCGGCGGCTCCTCACCTCGCTGCACACCCAGGCGCCGCCGCGCGACCGCGAGATCGAGGCGGCCAAGGCGCGGGAGCGCTCGGCGGCCAGGTTCGGCCAGCGCTGAGGCCCGCCGCACCCGGACGCAAGCCGAAGCTCAGAAGCCCTCGTCGTCGTGGTCGTCGCGGCTCTCGGCGTGCTTCTCGTGCTTCTTCTTTTTCTTGCCCTTCTTCTTTTTCTTCTTCTTCGGGAGGTCGATCTCGTGCGGATCGTCGTCCTCGAAGGCCTCGTCCAGCGCATCGTCATGCGTGGTGGCGGCGAAGATGTCGCGCACCGCGACCAGCTCGGCCTCGCGCTCATGCGCCTCGCGATCCCGCGCGCGTTTGTAGTCGTCATAGGCGGCGAAGATCTGCTCCAGCCAGGGCATCAGCTGATCGATCGTCGGCAAGGTGCCCGGCGGCCCCGGCTCGCCCTGCGGACCTTGCGGTCCGGCAGGTCCCGGCTTGCCGGGCGGACCGGCCTCGCCGCGCGGCCCCTGCGGACCGGGCCTGCCTTGCGGACCCGCCTTGCCGTCGGGACCGGGCTTGCCGCGCTGACCATCCGGTCCGCGCCGCCCGGGCTGCCCTTGCGGGCCACGTGGACCCACCAGGCCCTGCAGGCCGCGTCCGGCCGGATTCTTTGCCACTACCGCAACTCCGCTACACGTCTTTGATTCGCAGCGAAGCCTAACAGAGCGGCGACGACGGCAGCAATTGCAGCAGGGCTGCGAGGCCGATTGATCAACATCAATCGGCGCCGCATCCTGATGAGTTCCACGCGATGGGATATCGCGTGGCCGCCGTCGGATCAGGCCGAGTAGGCCGGCACCGCGATGCCGTCGGCCGTGTAGCTGCGGATCTTGTTGCGCAAGGTGCGCACGGGCATGCCGAGCAGCCTTGCGGCGTGGGTACGGTTGCCGTTGCAGCGCGCCAGGGTCTGCACGATCAGCTCGCGCTCGATCTCTGACAGGGGCGTGCCGATCAACAGCGGCAGGATTTCCGCCGCGGAGCGCGACGGTGGCATGGCAAGCGGCACGAGTGACGGACTTGCGGCTTCGGATGACAACTCTTGCGACATAACACCTCCCGATCAACGCCCGCGCCGACAGAAACGACGCGCAAACATCGAGACCAACTAAACATCCAGCCCGTAAATCACCGTGGTCGGACAAGGTTAATGGGGCCTTAACGCCGGCGCCCGGCGGCCTTGCACGCGCCAAATACCCCGAAATCGCCTTGGTTCTGCGCGGGTCTCGACCCATTTCGCCAGCGCCCGCGGCACATCCCGGTCTGCTGGCCTTCGTCCCACGCCATGCGGGCGGCTGACATTCGCGCCGCCACAGTTCCTGCACTGCGAGCGCGTCATTTCGAACACACCGGCGGCGGCGCATGCGCGGTGCCGCGCAAAGGGCTAAATTCGGCCGGATCGATTCGCTTGATGGGGCGCGATCGTCACACGTGGCCATCGAATTACCTCAAGTTCACTTCGCTGGAGACTTCATCCATGAGAATTGCATCCTTCGTCCGTGGTCTGCTGGTGGCGCTGACGGCCGCAGCCTTCGCCGTCCTGCCGGCCACCGCGCGCGCGGACGGCGGCTTCATCACGCTGACCATCTACAAGGCGGGATGGATCATCGGCGGCTCCGGCGGCAGCGGCGTGTTGCATTTCCATGGCCGCGCCTATCCGCTGTCGACCGGCGGTCTCGACTGGGGCCTTGTGTTCGGCGGCTCGCGCACGGTGCTGCGCGGCCGCGTCAGCAACATCTGGCGTCCGTCCGACGTCGAGGGCGTCTACGGCGCCGCGGGTGCGGGCCTTGCCGTCGGCCGCGGCGTGCGCGGCATCGTTCTGACCAACCAGAAGGGCGCGGTGCTGGAGCTGTCGGGCGAGCAGATCGGGCTGCTGGCGAACGTCGATCTGTCGGGTCTGGCGATCACGATCAGGTAGTTGCGGTGGTGTTCGGTCAGTGCCGCGCGATGAGTTGCCATCGTTCGCCTGCACGGGCGATGACAGTTTTTCCTGAGGTGAGCGACTGCCAACATCGTCCATCTGCAGCGCGTGATTCCACGTTCTCGCCGCACCGCGTGCGCGAGGGATGCATCGTGAGAGCCCCGGTCGAAAATCGAGAGGGGCAGGGAAGGCCGGGAGCTCGCCGCTCCCATGGTCCGCGTGCAACAAAAAGCACGCGGCAGAACCACAGGTTCGGCGGAGACATCCCGGCCTTCCCTGCGCGCATGGTCTGACGGCTTATACGTGGTCTCCCTGGCGCGCCGGCTTGTTGGCCGCCATTGCACGCGCCACGCTTCCGCATGAGCACGCACGTGATACCAGCGTCGGGGTATCAGGACATCACGACTTCGCCGTACGTGACCACTCGCGCTCGTCCGGCGCAGCGATCACGTCCACCGCGGCCCACCTCCACGTATCGTGACGACGCGTACGTCCCTCTGCATGAGGCGGGTTGAGCGAAAACATCGTCCTGATTTGCCCGACATGACAAGCGCTAATGCCTGCGGCAAACTAACACGACGGGCAGTTTGCGCATGGCACGGATGCGCGGATTGCCCGTCGGGCAGGGAGGGGATGCTTCACGTCGGTGACGTGGATAGCCATAACCGCGCGTCGGATCGCCAGCACTGCGCTCTGCGATGCTGCGCCCTCTCCCCTTGTGGGAGAGGGCATCTCCGGCCTATCAGCTCACTCGCTTGGGTGAGGGGTCTCTCTCAGTAAACGACACTCGGAGAGAGAGACCCCTCACCCGAGCGCGTTTGCCGCTCTGTCCTACATGCCCTCTCCCACAAGGGGAGAGGGCGCAGTCATCGGCATGCGCGGATCGTCGTCAGCGAGTGTGTAGGGTGGGCAAAGGCGCGCGCATGCTGCTCGTTGCTCGATACGGTGTGCGATGCGCGCTGTGCCCACCGCGCTGCTTGCGCCCATGCGATCGACGGTGGGCACGCGACCGCCCTGCGGGCGGCTGCTTTGCCCACCCTACCGATCCTCATCGAAAGCGGTGACAGGCGCTGCTTCAGACGCGATCCCCGGCGACATGCGCCGCCAGCTCCCGCCACGGTTCGAGCGTCCACGCGCCCGATGCCGCGCCGGAGGGGGAGGCGAGCACGAACGTGGTCGGGAAATGATGCTGCTCCGGCTGCCGCCCGAGCGCGATCGCACTGGTCGGCCGGGCGTAGAACAGGCTTGCGGCCTTCTTGCTGGTGAAGGCGACCGTGGCCGGCCGATGGCGCCGGATCTTCGCGGCAAAGCCGGCGACGTCGACGCCGGCCTTCAGCGCGACATGGTCCATGCCCGCGCCCTGCTTGCACAGATCGGTGAAGCCGATGCCGAGCGACAGCAGCGCCGGAAACTCCTGCGGCTGGTACAGCCGCGGCGTCAGGCCGATT
Source organism: Bradyrhizobium sp. HKCCYLS3013 (assembly GCF_051167615.1). NCBI lineage: Bacteria > Pseudomonadati > Pseudomonadota > Alphaproteobacteria > Hyphomicrobiales > Nitrobacteraceae > Bradyrhizobium > Bradyrhizobium sp. HKCCYLS3013. The sequence continues at coordinate 338,694 of NZ_JBNPTK010000005.1, read as the reverse complement.
GCCTGCAGCGTGCGCCAGAAGCGGTTGCCGGGATGAGCGTAGTAGTGTCCGGTCGCGGCTGACCGTTCGCTCGCGGCGGTGCCGACGAAGACGAGGCGCAGGCCGGGCTGGAGCTGATCGGGCAGGCGGTCCATGGCGTCGTTGTCGCATTGTTGCGGTCGCCGCAACAGCCTGTTGCCGGCGGGCTGCATTGTTGCCGCGATGCCCCTGGTCTATGTGACGGGAAGCCACGGGAGCACCTGATGTCACAACGTCGTCTGTATCATTTCGCCCTCTCCGGCCACGCGCATCGCGCGCGGCTGATGCTGAGCCTGCTCGGCCTGCCTTGCGAGATCGTCGAGGTCGACCTCAAGGGCGGCGCGCACAAGCGGCCGGACTTTCTCGCGCTCAATCCGTTCGGCCAGGTGCCGGTGCTGGTCGACGGCGATGCCGTGATCCCCGATTCCAACGCGATCCTGGTCTATCTCGCCGGCCGCTATGACGGCGCGGCCAAATGGCTGCCGCACGATCCGTTCGGCCAGGCCCAGGTGCAGCGCTGGCTGTCGGCGGCGGCCGGCCCGCTGGCGTTCGGCCCGGCGGCGGCGCGGGTCGCGACCCTGTTCGGCGCGCCGCTGGACATGGTGAGGGCGCACCAGCTCGCCCACGGCCTGTTCACGGTGATGGAAGGCGAGCTCTCTGCGCGGCCATATCTCGCCGGCGCGGCACCGACCATCGCCGACGTCGCGCTGTTCAGCTACACCGCGCACGCGCCGGAAGGCGGCGTGTCGCTGACGCCGTTCCCGAACGTGCAGGCGTGGCTGGCGCGGATCAGGGATCTGCCAGGCTTCGTGCCGATGCCGGCGAGCGCGGTCAGCGCAGCCTGACCGGCGCTAGATCATGATGCGATTCCAAGGAATCGCATCATGATCTCATGTCCTTGTTTGAGCATGATCTCCGCGCAAACGCCTTCGGCGTTTGTCGCGAGGGAAAACCGGCTTCCACTTTTCCGGATCATGCTCTCATGCACGACGGTGTGCGAACGCCGCTTACAGGAAGCAGCGGCGCTCGTCGCGCAGCTTGAGCTGGATGTTGGTCGCCTCGACGAAGGTCGGCACCGGCTTGGACACGATCTTGTAGGTCGACGGCCACTCCACCGGCTTGGACTGCAGCTCGGTGTTCCAGATCTGGCAGATGCCGGTGTTGTCCCAGCGGATCACGTAGTAGCCGGACTTGGGCGCAGGCGCGGCGAAGGCGGTGGGCACGATCGAGGCGGCAGCAATGGCCGCGGCGGCGGCGAGCGTGGTCAGGCGACGCATCATCAATCTCCTCAAACGAACAGCGACAATCGCCCGCCCGCGCGGGCCACCGGCCGTGCGGCCGGACCAAGGCGAAAGTGGTGCGACAAAAGCGCGCGCAACGCAAGCTTGCGCGTGCCGTCATTCACAGCGATGTCCGGGATGTGAACGACGACATGCCGCCGTCACATGATGCCATCAGGCGGGCGCGGGCTCAGAGCGTGCAGCGGCCCTGCTGACGCAGCCTGATCTGCCGGGTCACGGCGTCGTTGAACGTCGGCACCGGCCGGCTGATGACCTGATAGCTCGACGGCCATGCGACCGGCTTGAATGCGAAGGCCTCGCTCCAGACCTGGCAGATGCCGGTATTGTCCCAGCGGATGATGTAGTAGCCGGCCTGCGCCGGCGCGGCGGCCAGCAGGGTGGCCGCGGCGAGGCCTGCGGCCAAACAGACTGTGGTGAAACGAGGCATCGTGAAAACTCCGGCAACAAACTGGCCCCAGCCCGCGGCCGGCCCTATGTCGGAGCGGTCTCGTTCATTTTGAAGGCAGCCGCGCAGGAATCATGCGGCAAAAGCGCGCGATCACGGCTGACGAGGCGGATGGCAGCGAACGGAGCCTCACCGGATGCGCGGCGCGCCGCATGGATTGCGGCCGCCGCCATCCGACGCCGTCACGTCGGCGACGTCGGCGCGAGCGTCAGGGGCGGACGGTCTCGGTGCCTTGGCGGGAGGAGAACCTGAGGTCCGCCGCGAAGCCCGCTGTCGGGACGAAAGCCGGGACCACGCCGATGGGGGGCGGCTGCGGGGCCACCGGCCGCGCGCGCCGGCGCAGGAAGTGGCGCTCGAGATAGGCGTAGGACAGCGTGGCCGCCAGGACCGACAGCGGCAGCCCGATCGCGAGCCGCAGCGGCCACCACACGCCGTAGCTGTCGAGGAAATTCAGGATCGGCAGGTGCCAGAGATAGATGCCGTAGAAGATCCGGCCGAGGAAGAGCGCGACCGGCCATTCGAAGATGCGGTGGAGAATCGTGCCGTGGCTGCGCGCCAGCATGGTCAGCGCGAGGATGCCGGGAAGCACGCCGCACACCATGCTGCCGAACAGATAGTAGTTCATGCTCGGTCCGTCCGCCGGCCAGAACAGGAAGGTGACCGTGCCCCAATAGATCAGCAGCGGCCACGCCAGCTTCGGCCAGAGCCGGTCGAGCGCGGGTGAGGCGCCGTGCGGCACCAGCCTGAGCACGACGGCCATCGCGCATCCCGCCATCAGGGCGTCGGCGCGGGTGTCGAACGCGGTGTAGAGCCGCCGCCATTCGGCGCCATCGAGCACCAGCGCCACGCGCCAGGCCCAGATCGCGGCCGCAATGGCACAGATGGCGCCGACCAGCCGCCAGGTGACGCCGAAGCGCTTCACCAGGAACACGAAGGTCAGCGGCCACAGCAGATAGAACTGCTCCTCGGTCGACAAGGTCCAGGTGTGGCCGATGTCCTCGATCGTCTTCGGATCGAACACGTACCAGTAGTTGGAAATGTAGGAGAGCGCGATCGCGGCGCGCTCCACCGCCGGCAGGAATGGCGGCCGCAGCAGCCAGGTGAACAGCAGGTAGGCGGCGAGCATCAGCAGCAGCGGCGGCACGATCCGGGCGAAGCGCCGCGCATAGAACTGCCGGAACCTGATGTGACCGTGCTTGTCGATGTCCCGCAGCAGCAGGCCGGTGATGTAATAGGCGCTGGCGACGAAGAACAGGTCGATATAGAGCACCGCGCCCGGCACGAGCGTGTGCGAGACATGCGCCGTGACGACGCCCAGGGTCATCAGCCCGCGCATGCCGTCATGCGAGGGAACGTAGCCGAGCGGATAGACCTGGGCCTGGAAGGCCTCCCGGATCGCCTCCCGCAACGGCGCCGTGGCGGCGGCCGCGAGGCGGAACAGGGCATGAATCGGCCATGGATAAAACATTTATCGTGAGATTTTCGGAGATAATGTTTCGGACTATTAAATCCTATTTAAAAATTAAATAATCCGCAAGCAGCGAAATAGCAGGGCGGGTGTCATGACGACGCAGGGTTGCGATGAAATGAGGCAAGTCGCCGGATGCGGCGGCAGATGACGGCGCCAGTGCAGGTGAAGGCGACGGGAACTCGCGATGCCGATGTGGAGGCGGCGACGCGTTTAGCTCGGTCGGCGTATTCCGCGCGTCTCGTCTTCGCCGCCTGCAATCGGCATCACCATCGCCGGACGACCATCGTAGCCATTGACTGTCGCCTCACCGGCAGAACCGCAGGGTGGGCAAAGCGACGTCTTGCTCACTGCATCACCACGCGCCGGCGGGAGCGTGCCCACCATGTCCACCGCGGCGGGCACGCCTCCGCCGCCGCTCTGCGAGCGCCGTCGGACGCTTTGCCCACCCGCTGTCGCGACCGCGGCGACGCCCTCGATCAGCATCTTCCGGAGTGCGAGCGCCCACACGGCGAATGCGCGTCAACCACGTCGTTGGTGTGCAGCGCTGATTAACAATCATTGGTTGTGAGTTGCGGGTTTGAAGTTTAAGATCGTCGATTGTTTGAGTGCAGCCAATTTTTGAGTGTCATTTCAACGGAGCTTGTCATGGAAGAAGCGCATATCAAGGCATTCGAGGCCCTGCCCCAGTCCACCTCGTGCAGGATCATCACGTTCGACAGCGCGACCGTGGTGCCCGGCATCGTTCCGGACACCTACTTCCTGATCGTCACCGGCACCAAGCCCTGGGTCACGATGAAGGTCGAATTGCATCCGCTGATCTATATCCGGCAACCCGAATATTGGGGCATCGAGGTGGTCGGCTGCCAGAGCGGCATCGGCCTGCCGCAGCCGGCGCCGTATCACGTGGTTCTCGACATCACGCATGTGCGCGGCAAAAAGGGGATCGAGGTGATCGGCGCCACCAGCAGGAAGCAGATCAACGTGCCGTAGGAGGGGCGAGGGCTGGGTGCGGGGGGGCATCGGTTCCACAGCCACGCTTTGGCGTCACGCGGCCGAGCATGGCGCTGCGAGATACAGCGCCCTCGCCCCTTGTGGGAGAGGGCATGTACGGCCTATCAATACATGCGGTTGGGTGAGGGGTATGTCTCGGCGAACTCGACTCGCGGAGACATACCCCTCACCGAACCGCACTTGCCGCTCTGTCCTACATGTCCTCTCCCACAAGGGGAGAGGACGCATTCACGCGCACCGTTCTATGTGCCTGAGGCGCCTGACAGCGTCCTCCACACCACTACGTCTTCGTCACCGCCGCAACACCTTCGATCTCGATCAGCATCTTCGGATCCGGCAGCGCGACCACGACGCAGGTGGTGCGCGCCGGATACGGCGCCGGCCCGAACGCCGCGGCATACAGCCGGTTCATCGCCGCCACGTCCGCGGCGCGCGTCAGCAGCACGTTGACCTTGACGAGATCGCGCAAGGTGGCGCCGCCCTCGGTCAGCACGCGCGTGAAGTTGGTCACGACATTGGCGAACTGCGCGTCGAACTCATCGGGCAGGTTGCCGTCAGCGTCGAAACCGGGAATGCCGGAGATGAAGAGGAGATCGCCGACGCGGGTGCCGAAAGACAGCGGCGGGGCTTTGACGTGCGGCGGGGCGGGGATGTGGTGGATGGGCATGAAGATATTCTTCCCTCGTGTGCGGAGAGTAAGGCCAAAATTCTGCGGCTTATCTTTGAGTTCATCTAACAAAAAGCCGGGCTTTCGCCCGGCTCGATGGATGGCCGGGTCTGCGCCCGGCCATGACGATGGAGAGAGCTGAGCGGACGTCAGGACAACGCCTTGTTGCTCTCCTTCACCTTCTCCGCATCCAGGTACACGCTGCCGCCCATTTCCTTGAACTTGGCGCTCATCTGGGCCATGCCGTCCTCGATGGTGCCGCTGATGGTCATGCCCACCGTCGCCGGATCGTTCAGCGTCGCGGCGTAGTCGCGGACGTCCTGGGTGATCTTCATCGAGCAGAATTTCGGGCCGCACATCGAGCAGAAATGCGCGACCTTGTGGGCTTCCTTCGGCAGCGTCTCGTCGTGGAAGCTCTTGGCGGTGTCCGGGTCGAGGCCGAGGTTGAACTGGTCGGTCCAGCGGAACTCGAAGCGGGCGCGCGACAGGGCGTCGTCGCGGAGCTGCGCGGCCGGGTGGCCCTTGGCGAGGTCGGCGGCGTGGGCGGCGATCTTGTAGGTGATGACGCCGGTCTTGACGTCGTTGCGATCGGGCAGGCCGAGATGCTCCTTCGGCGTCACGTAGCACAGCATGGCGCAGCCGAACCAGCCGATCATGGCGGCGCCAATCCCTGAGGTGATGTGGTCGTAGCCCGGCGCGATGTCGGTGGTCAGCGGCCCCAACGTGTAGAACGGCGCCTCGCCGCATTCCTTGAGCTGCTTGTCCATGTTGATCTTGATCTTGTGCATCGGCACGTGGCCGGGGCCCTCGATCATGACCTGGCAGCCCTTGTCCCAGGCGATCTTGGTGAGCTCGCCAAGGGTTTCCAATTCGGCGAACTGGGCGCGGTCGTTGGCGTCGGCGATCGAGCCGGGACGCAGGCCGTCGCCGAGCGAGAACGAGACGTCATACTTGCGCATGATGTCGCAGATCTCGTCGAAATGGGTGTAGAGGAAGCTCTCCTTGTGATGCGCGAGGCACCACTTGGCCATGATCGAGCCGCCGCGCGAGACGATGCCGGTGACGCGGCTCGCGGTGAGGTGGATGTAGGCGAGGCGCACGCCGGCATGGATGGTGAAGTAGTCGACGCCCTGCTCGCACTGCTCGATCAGGGTGTCCTTGTAGAGCTCCCAGGTCAGCGCCACCGGATCGCCGTTGCACTTCTCCAGCGCCTGGTAGATCGGCACGGTGCCGATCGGCACCGGCGAGTTGCGCAGGATCCATTCCCGCGTCGTGTGGATGTTGCGGCCCGTCGAGAGGTCCATCACGGTGTCGGCGCCCCAGCGGATCGCCCACACCATCTTGTCCACCTCCTCCTCGACCGACGAGGTCACCGCCGAGTTGCCGATATTGGCGTTGATCTTGGTGAGGAAGTTGCGGCCGATGATCATCGGCTCCAGCTCGGCGTGGTTGATGTTGCACGGGATGATGGCGCGGCCGCGCGCGATCTCGTCGCGGACGAATTCCGGGGTGATGAAGGCGGGGACGGCGGCGCCAAAGCTCTCGCCGTCGGCGAGCGCGGCCTCGGCGCGCGCGAGCTGGGTCTTGCGGCCGAGATTCTCACGCTCGGCGACGTAGATCATCTCCTTGGTGACGATGCCCGCGCGGGCGAATTCGAGCTGGGTGATCTTGTGGCCGTCGAGCCCGCGCAGCGGCTTGTGATGCGCGGTGAACGCCTTCGCCGCCTTGTCGGCGCCGACATTGCCATTGTCCTCCGGCTTGATGTCGCGGCCGACATATTCGTCGACGCCGCCGCGCTCGCGCACCCAGGCGGAGCGGGCGCGCGCCAGGCCGGCATTGACGTCGATGGTGACGGAGGGATCGGTGTAGGGACCGGAGGTGTCGTAGACCGGCAGGTTGGGCTCGGAGGCGGCTTCGGAGAGAATGATCTCGCGCAGCGGCACGCGCAAATCGGGCGCGGAGTCGGGCACGGCGTAGATCTTGCGCGAGGACGGCAGCGGGCCGGTGGTGACGGCGGGCAGGGTGGTGTCGGGATTGGAGCGGATGTTCATGGGGTCCTCCTTCTCAATTGTTGTTGTCGGAGTGAATGGGGGCCGTCATTGCGAGGAGCGAAAGCGACGAAGCAATCCAGGGCGGCACGCGCGGCCCTGGATTGCTTCGCTCCGCTCGCAATGACGATGGAGAGAGTTGCGGCTCACATTGGCTCGCCGCGTATGCCGAGCGGAGATGATTTGGCGCTGTGAGGGACGCAGACTGTTCAGGCTCCCTCCCCCCTTGTGGGGGAGGGTTGGGAAGGGGGGTAAGCCGCACCCACCGCCCCCGGGGCTACCCCCCTCCCTAGCCCTCCCCCACAAGGGGGGAGGGAACGACGGAGAGCGGGGCGACGTCAGGGCCCAATCACTGTCAGAGGCATTCGCAAATGCTGCGCGCATCAGGCCGGCTCCCTGGTCGCATCGAGCCAGGCGCGGACGCGGGCGTCGGGGTCGGGGTTCTGGGTGACGTCGCTGACGACGGCGATCGAATCGGCGCCGGCGGCGAAGATCTCCGCGGCCTGCTCCAGCTTGATGCCGCCGATCGCGACCAGCGGGATGTTGCCGACGCGCTTCTTCCATTCGCCGATCTTCGCAACGCCCTGCGGCGCGAAGCGCATCGCCTTCAGCGTGGTCGGGAAGATCGGCCCGAGCGCGACATAGTCGGGCTCGGCGGCGAGCGCGGTCTCCAGCTCGGCATCATCATGCGTGGAGAGGCCGAGCGTCAGGCCGGCCTGCTTGATCGCGACGACGTCGGCCTCCGCCAGATCCTCCTGGCCGAGATGGACGTGCTGCGCACCGGCGACAACGGCGGCGCGCCAGTAGTCGTTGACGATCAGCTTCGTCGCGGTGCCCCTGGTGATCGCCAGCGCATCGGTGACGATCTGTAGCGCCTCGCCGTCGTTCAGGTCTTTCGCGCGCAACTGCACGGTGCCGACGCCGAGCTTGGTCAGGCGCTCGACCCAGGCGAGGCTGTCGACGACGGGATAGAAGCGATCAGGATACGGCATGCCAGAACGGGGTCCCAACGACAGGGGTGGAGGGCGAGGCGAAATCGCGGGCGTCCATCAGCCCGGCCTCGTAGGCGGTGCGGCCGGCCTCGACCCCGAGCCGGAAGGCGCGGGCCATCGCGACGGGATCGGCGGCTTTTGCCACCGCGGTGTTGAGCAGCACGGCGTCGTAGCCGAGCTCGAGCGCCTCTGCCGCGTGGCTCGGCGCGCCCAGGCCGGCGTCGACGACCAGGGTGATGTCGGGCAGGCGGTCGCGCAGCAGCTTCAGCGCATCGCGATTGGTGATGCCCTTGGCCGAGCCGATCGGCGCCGCCCAGGGCATCACGACCTTGCAGCCGGCATCGACCAGCCGCATCGCGATCGTGAGATCCTCGGTGCAGTAGGGGAAGACCTCGAAACCGTCCTTGATCAGGATATCAGCGGCTTCGACGAGACCGACCACGTCGGGCTGCAGGGTGTCGTTGTCGCCGATGACTTCGAGCTTGATCCAGTTCGTGCCGAACAATTCGCGCGCGAGCTTCGCCGTCGTCACCGCCTCGCGCACGCTGCGGCATCCGGCGGTGTTCGGCAGCACGGTGACGTCGAGCGCGTTGATCAGCTTCCAGAACGCGTCGCCGGTCTTGCCGCCGGCGGCCTCGCGCCGCAGCGACACCGTGACGATCTGGGCGCCCGAGGCGCGGATCGCGTCCTGCATGATCGCGGGCGAGGGGTACAGCGCGGTGCCGATCAGGAGGCGGGAGGCGAAGGTCTTGTCGTAGAAGGTGGGCATTAGTTGTCTCCGTCGTTGCGGACGGTGGTCGTCCCGGCGCTATCACCGCGGCGGGTGGCTATGGGTCGCTGCTTTCGCAAGGACGACAGCTGCAAGTGGCGGGCGAGCGCGCGTCTCACGGCCATCACTCACCCTCCCTGCCGGGGGGTGATGATCTCGATCTCGTCGCCGGCCTTCAAGGCCGTCTCGGACCAGCGGCTCTTCGGCACGACGTCGTAGTTCAGCGCGATGGCGAAATGGGTGCCCTCGTAGTCCAGCTCGGACAACAGCGCAGTCACGCTGGTCGCGTTGATGTCGCGGGCCTCGCCATTGACGGTCACGCGCATCGCATCACCTCGTTGTCGATCTGGCCGTGCGCGAGATAGTTCAAGGTCGCCTGCGCCAGCGCCGGCGCGATCAGGAAGCCGTGGCGATAGAGGCCGTTGACGCGGATCTCGCGCTCACCCTTGATGGTGATGCGCGGCAGATTGTCGGGATAGGCCGGCCGCAGCCCCGAGCCGAATTCGAGGATGCGGGCCTCGCCGAACGCCGGGTGCACCGAGTAGGCGGCGCCGAGCAGCTCCAGAGCGGAGCGCAGGCTGACGCCGGTGTCCTCGGCCTCGAGCGAGGTCGCGCCCAGCATGAACAGATTGTCCTCGCGCGGGATCAGATAGAGCGGGAAGCGCGGATGCATCAGCCGCACCGGCCGCGCGAGCTGCACCTCGGCGGTCTCGATCAGGATCATCTCGCCCTTGACGCCGCGCAGCTCGGGCTCGGCGTCGCGCGCCTCCAGCCCGCGGCAGTCGATCACGAGGCCGTCGAGGTCGTCAGCCGTGACGTCGCTGTTGAACAGCACCCGGCCGCCGGCCTCGACGATGCGCTGATGCAGCTTCGGCAGCACGCGGCGCGGCTCGACATGGCCCTCGGTCGGATAGAACAGGCCCTCGCGGAAGCGGCCCTCCAGCGACGGCTCCAGCGCCGCAAGCTGCTGCGCGTCGAGCCGCTGATAGCCCGAGGTGCGGCGGGCGAAGCGGTCGTAATCGGCGCGGTCGCGGGCATGCGCGATCACCAGCGAGCCGTTGAACGGCGTGTCCGGCAGCTCGCGCCGCCAGATGTCGAGCGCGGCGAGGCCGAGGCGGCTGATGATCGGCTCGGCGACCTCGCTCTCGCAATAGGGCGCCAGCATGCCGCCGGCCCAATGGCTGGTGGAGAGCATCAGATCGGAATCGCTGCGCTCGTGCAGGGTGACCTCGCGGCCCGCGCGCGCGAGCAGCAGGGCCTGCCAGGCACCTGCGATGCCTGCACCGATGATGGATACGGGGACATCCCCGCGCGTGGTTGTCTGCTGCATCCCTGTCCCTTCGCCGGCATGACCCGGATCAGGTTCAAAGGGTCACCGCATCACGCTGCGGTATCTCAGCTCCCCCTCGGAGCTCCCCTCGGAACGCGCTTAAAATAGACCGATACGGCCCCGTGTCAACGGAGTGTCACGGAAAGACAGTTTGGGGCGGTAAGGAACCAAGCGCCGTCAGTGCGCCCGCGCGTGGCGGCCGGTCGCGATTTTCGGGGTGATGTCGAGCGGGCCGCTCGTCCGCTCGGAGCGGCCGGCGGGCCGCGCGTCGGCGAGGCGCTGCCGCTTGGCCTCCTCGTAGTAGCCCCTGGCGAAGTAGAGCACGGCGCGGTCGTGGTCGCCGTGGGCGGCACGGTAGGCGCCGGCGAGATAGCGCACGCCATAGGTGAGATTGGTGTTCGGATCGTGCAGGCCCTGCGCGTCGCCGGTGTAGCCGAGGCCGCGCGCGGTGCCGAGCTTGATCTGCATCAGGCCGATGCAGCCGCAGCGGCCGACCAGGTCCTTCTGGTATTTGCTCTCGCGCACGATGACGCGGTGGATCAGCGATTCCGGAATGTTGTTGGCGGCGGCGTGCACCGCCACCAGCGCGTCGATGTGCGGATGGCCGGTGTCGATGTGGCGCGGCTTGGTCTCGGCCGCCCTGCGCTCGGCGTCGCGGGGCTCGGCCGCAGCGGCCGGGATGGCGTCGGTGTCGGCGGGCGCTGAGGCATTGGCGTCCATCGGCGGCGAGGTGTCGGCGCTGCTGACGGCCTCGATCGCCTCGACCTCGCGCGCGGCCTTGGTCACCGCGCTGCGTGCGGCCAGCTCCCTGGTGCCGTCAGAGCGGGCATGGGCGAGCTTGACCTTGCCGGCCTTCGGCCTGGCTGCACTGTCCGATGCGGTGCTCGCATCATCGGCAGCCATTGCGAACGGCACGGGACCAGCCATCGCGAAGCCTGCAATGCAGGCCGTCAGCACAAGACGTCTCATGTGTCAGGATCCCCCGGGAACCACACGCATGCCGAGCAGCCCCCCAGCACGCGCTTTACACTTTGCACACCGTAATTGGCGCGAACGCCGGGCGATAATGTGGCAATAATGGGGCGGAGACGCCGGGCGAGTGCGGATGCGCCGGCGGTTTACCGCGAATTATGCCGTGCATGCTTGGCTGGCGGAGCAATTCCGCCAACGGGGCCCTGCCGCGATGACGCTGTCCGTCACCCACACCGAAGCGACCGCCGGGCGCACGCAGGCGCTGCTGCCACTATGGGTCGGCGCCGGCGTCTATGCGCTGCTGCTGATCTCCGGCAACCGGCTGCTCAACGATCCCGACACGCTGTGGCAGATCACGGTGGGGCAGTGGATCATCGACCACCGCGCGGTGCCCGAGGTCGACGTCTATTCCTTCACCATGCGCGGCGCGCCCTGGATCTCCACGCAGTGGCTAGCGCAGGTCGCCTATGCCGCCGCTTACAGGTTCGCCGGCTGGACCGGGCCGGTGGTGCTGGCGGCCTCGGCGACCGCGCTGTCCTTCGCGCTGTTGGCGCGCGCCCTCAGCCGGCATCTGCGCGACGCCACGACATTGGTGTTCGTGGTCGCGGCGTTCCTGCTCTGCCTGCCGCATCTGCTGGCGCGGCCGCATGTGTTGGCGTTTCCGATTCTGGTGGCCTGGATCGCCGGACTTGTCGATGCCGCCGATCGCAAGGCCGCGCCGCCATGGCCGCTGGTGCTGCTGATCGCGCTGTGGGCCAATCTGCATGGCGGATTCGTGTTCGGCCTGTTCTTCATCGCGCCCGCCGCGCTCGACGCGCTGGTCAATGCCGATGCCTCGGCCCGCCGTAGCCTCGCGCTGCGCTGGGCCGGGTTTGCAGCGCTCGCGCTGGTGGCGAGCTGCTGCACGCCCTATGGCTGGAATGCGCTGCTGGCGTCGCAGAAGATCCTCTCGCTGGGTCAGGCGCTGCCGCTGATCGTGGAATGGAAGGCGACCGATTTCCAGGGGCTCGGTCCGTTCGAGATCTGCCTGCTGATCGCCATCGGGTTCGCGCTGTTCCATGGCCTCAGGCTGCCGACGGTGCGCATCCTCATGCTGCTCGGCCTGCTGCACATGGCGCTGGCGCAGGCGCGCGCGGCGGAGATCCTGGCGCTGGTGGGCCCGCTGGTGCTCGCCGCGCCGCTGGCGCGGCAGGCGGGCGCGTCGCCCATGCCGCCGCAGGCGCGCGTGCCGGGCGCGGCGCTGACGGCGGCAGTGATGCTCGCGCTCGGCGCCGGCACCATCGCGTCGGCCGCGATCCTGAACTACGCGCCGAACATGCGCGGCACCCCCGTCGCGGCCGTGACCGAGCTGAAGAAGCTCAACCTCACGCGGGTGCTCAACGACTATGATTTCGGCGGCTACCTGATCTCAGCCGGTGTCGCACCGTTCATCGACGGCCGCACCGAGCTCTATGGCGAGAAGTTCTTCGTCGACCACAATGCCGCCTCCGGCCTGATGGAGCCGGACAATCTGTTCCGCCTGCTCAAGGACTACGACATCGAGGCGACCCTGCTGCGCACGCAAAGTGCTGCGACCAAGCTGCTCGATCACGTCGACGGCTGGCAGAAGGTCTATGCCGACGACATCGCCACCATCCATCTGCGCAAGGCGGGCGCCCGCCATGTCGCGGAACCGGCGGTCACCTCCGGCGGCAATTGAATCAAAGACGTCGATCCCATCCGCGTGAGGTCGGATGTCGCGCGGCATCCCGGCGCGTGCAAATCCGCCGCCGCGTGGGTAAGATCGCGGCCGTCAGTTCGACAGCATGCCTGACTCATTCAACCTGACTCATTCAAGAAGACTGAACAGAGAGGGAGCGCGTCATGGCCGTGAAGGCAGCCGACGATCATTCACCCAGCATTGACCGTTCATTCGACATCGACGCGACGCCATCCACGGTTCGCGTCGTGGATCTGCCGCGAAACAATCCCTGCGCCCAATGTGGCGAGGCGATCGCATTGCCGTCCTGGGTCGAAAAGGACGGCCGCCGCACCGCCTATCTCTGGTACTGCCGCCTCTGCGACTATCGGTACGAAACCATCGCCTTCTATGCCGAGTCCGTCGATCAGGACGGCGCGATGGCGGCGTAGGGGTAGGCGTCCCGCAGCCGAGCAATTCAATTGGCTTGGACGGAATGCTGAACAGATGGTCTATCGGTTGATGCCGATGTGAGTACGGCGATTGCGGCTTGCTCCGCTCGACCTCTCCCCGCTTGCGGCTGGGCGATCGCATATGGTTTTCCTGGGCGGAACCTTCATGGCCTCATGGTTCGAGACGCGTCGCAAGAGCGACGCTCCTCACCATGAGGTTCAACAGCTTTGCGGCGGAGAAAGGCCCTCATCCTGAGGAGCCCGCCGAAGGCGGGCGTCTCAAAGGATGGTCGCGAAAAGACGGCGCGCCCAGCCTCTTTCACCATATGCGATCGCCCTGCCGCAAGCGGGGAGAGGTCGGATTGCATCGAAGATGCAATCCGGGTGAGGGGGGTACAGGTCTCACCATGCCCACCACCGGTGCGGCTGCCCCTCACCCCAACCCTCTCCCCGTAAGAACAGGGAGCGGGAGCCGACCGTCACCGCGGTCCGCAGCTAACAAGCTCCACGCACCTGCGTCATACCGTACTGACGACGTCAGCCATGTCCACCCGAACCGTCACAAACTAACACTTCCGCGTCGCAGTGAGACCGCTTGTCGCGCAGCGTGACGAAATCGTGGTTCCCTGGGAACGCCGACTGTCCATTGCCGTTCTCTCGTCACCATTCACTGAGAGGAGACACCACATGGTGATGAAGACTGTTGCGGCCGGCCTCGCCGGTTCCCTGCTGCTCGCGACCGCCGCCTTCGCTGCGGAGAGCACCACCACCACGACCAGCACCACGATCAAGAGCAACACCACCGCTGCGTCCTATCAGGGCGACTGGCGCAGCTCGAAGCTCGTCGGCGTCAAGGTCTACAACAACAACAACGAGAACGTCGGCTCGATCGACGACCTGCTGGTCGACAAGAGCGGCGCGGTCAAGGGCGTCGTGATCGGCGTCGGCGGCTTCCTCGGCATGGGCGAGCACCTCGTCGCGGTCTCTTTCGACCAGGTGAAGTTCTCGGATCAGCCGGTGCAGTCGACCACGGCTTCCAACGCTCCGGCTTCTGGCACGACCTCGTCGACCAACCCGCCGGCTTCGACCACGACGACCGGTGCCGCCACCGGCACGTCGTCCTCGTCGATGAGCTCGAAGAACCGCTGGTATCCCGACCATGCGATGATCAACGCGACCAAGGACCAGCTCAAGGCGATGCCCGAGTTCAAGTACTCGGAGTAACGGCGTCACAGACGATTAGTCGATCGTCTCGATCGCGGCGCGCCCGGATCCGTCCTGGCGCGTTCGCGCGTCATGCTGCGGGGCGCAAGGTGGTCTGGCCGAGCGGCAGCTCGATGCGGGCGATCAGCCCGCGCGGCTTGCGATCGTGCAATGACAGCTCGCCGCCATGCGCCTGGACGATCGCCTTCGCGATCGAGAGGCCCAGGCCGAACCCGGTGGCCTCGTCCATGTTGCGGGCATCGTCGCCGCGCACGAACGGCTCCAGCATGTCGGGCTTGCGCGCATCGGCGATCCCCGGTCCGTCATCCTCCACGTCGATCGTCAGGCACTTCCCCGACGCCGACAGTCTGATCACGGTTTCCTTGCCGTACTTCACGGCGTTCTCGACCAAGTTGGTGACCGAGCGCATCAGATCGTCGGGCCGCACCGTCGCCATCGCGTGCGCCGGGCCGATGTAAGTGACATTGTGGCCGACATCGGCGAACTGGTCAGCCACGAGCTGCAGGATGCTCGCGATATCGACCAGCGTCATCGGCTCGAGCTTGCGGCCGTTGCGCAGGAATGACAGCACCGAGCCCAGCATCGCATGCATCTGATCGAGATCGGCGAGCATGCGATTGCGCTGCAGCTCGTCCTCGACGAACTCACAGCGCAACCGCATGCGGGTCAGCGGTGTCCGCAGATCGTGGCTGATGGCCGCCAGCATCTTGGTCCGGTCGTTCATCAGCGCCGTGATGCGTTGGCGCATCCGGTTCAGGGCGCGCGCCAGCGACCGGATCTCTTCCGGTCCGCGCTCGGGCAGGGCAGTGGCATCGCCATCGAGGCTGAAGCTTTCGGCAGCCTTGGCGAAGCTCGACAGCGGTGAGGTCAGCGCGCGGGCCGCCCACAAGCCGAGCAGTGTCGTGCTGATCAGCGCGAACATGATCGTCGTCAGCCAGGGGGCGCCCCAGAACGGTGGCCGGTGCGGCCGGTCGGCCATTCGGGCGGAGACCATGTTGCCATCAGGAAGGGCGAAGATGACGGTATGCGTCTGGGAGCCGGGCGGCGGCATGAAGATGCGATAGCCTGGGCCAAGGCCACGAAAGCCGCCCGGACCGTGAGGCCGTCCGTCGGTGAGCTCAGGAGGGACCGGGCGGCGCTCGTCGCCACCGGTCCCGGCCTCGACATCGGGGCCGGCCGGCTCGCGCCGGCGGCCGGAATCACCCGGCAGAGGTCCCGCGTGAGGCTTGAGCTCGAACTCGGGATAGGCGCGGGCAATGTCGGAGATCAGTCGAGGCCGTTCGGCAGCGGGCGCGCGTCCAAGAATGCGGATGGCGGTCGCGAGCTGAAACGGCCCGACTTCGTTTTCGGGGTCGGGCTGCTCGGCGCGATAGATCAGGAACGTCGCCGTGATGATGGCATGGAGCGCCACGATCGAAATGGCCACCAGCGCCGTGATCTGGCCGCGGATTCCCTTGAGGTTGAGAAAGCCGAACGACATCATGACATCGCCATTCGATCCGGCCGGTCAATGGCTTTGCGGGCCGGTCACCACCTCGACGACGGGCGTGAACATGTAGCCGCCGGAGCGCACGGTCTTGATCATGGTGGCTTCCTGCGGGTCCGGCTCGATCTTGCGGCGGATGCGGCTGACCAGCACGTCGATCGAGCGCTCGAACGAGCCGGCGCTGCGGCCCTGCGTCAGGTCGAGCAGGCTGTCGCGCGACAGCACGCGGCCCGGCCGCTCGCAGAAGGTGCGGAGCAGATCGAACTCGGCGCTCGTCATCGCGACGCGCGCGCCTTCGGGATTGCGTAGTTCGCGCAGCCGGAAGTCGATCGTCCAGCCGAGGAAGCTCAGCGCGGTCGCGCCTTCGGTTGCGCTCGCCGTCATCGCGGCCGCCTGCCGGCGCAGCACCGCGTTGATGCGGGCGAGCAGCTCGCGCGGATTGAACGGCTTTGGCAGATAGTCGTCGGCGCCCATCTCCAATCCGAGGATGCGGTCGACGTCCTCGCCGCGCGCGGTGAGCATGATGATCGGCACCTGCGATTCCGCGCGCAGCTTGCGGCACAAGGTCAGGCCGTCCTCGCCGGGCAGCATGACGTCGAGGATCAGGAGATCGACACGGTGATCGCCCATGATGCGGGTCATCTCGCGGCCGTCGGTCGCGGTGGTCACGTTGCAGGCATTGTTGCGCAGATATTTCGCGATCAGCGTCCGCGTCTCGCGGTCGTCTTCGACGACAAGAATGTGGGGTTGTGTCTGGGCCATACCGACAAGTGACCTAGAATCGCGGCGTTTTGCGAAGAATTTTGTTACGGAATGTTTCCTGCGACGGGCGCGCGGACAAGGCCCGACAACATCTCTCTGCGCCGTGTTGCGGCTTCCGTGAGGGCGCGTCAAGCCTCGCGAAACGTATGGCCTCGGGGCCGCAGCACGCTCGCGCGATGCGGCTGCATCGGGTTACCGGAAACGGTGCGGACATTCGTGAGTGGCCGCAGACCAGGTCAGGCCCGATTGAATCGTTGCCGGTCGTTGCACGATCCGAACGCCCGCAGCGCCGGGATGCGGCGTTCCGAAACGGCCCGTCACAGTCCCGGCAACGTATTGACTCGGACCGACATCGTGCCCTCCGCCGAGGCGATCACGCGCAGCACGGTGGCGTCGAAGGCGATGTCGGTCAAAGCGAGGTTGTTGATGTCGGTATCGACGCGGATGCCGTTCTCGTTCTTCTGCAGCTCGGCGACCGCGGTCGCGATCTTGTCGCGGACGTTGTCGGCGAAAGGCTTGAGATCGACCACCGAACGTTCCAGCAGCGCGCGCTGCAGATGCGGCACCACGGCGCGCGCGGCGGCGCCGAGCAGGCCGAACGCCGCGTCGGATTCGACGGCGAGCTGCAGGTCCGACAGCCGCAGGATCTGCTGCGCCTGATCGACCATGGGGCGTCCCCAGATGTGCACGGTCGCGTCGGCGCCGAGGCCGAAGAAGCTCTCCTTCTCCTTGCCCTTCACCTGCAGCGAGATCAGCAGCCGGTTGCCCGAGGGCACGACGGTCGCGTGCTTCACCGTGACCGCGACCGGGCCGGAGCCGTCCTCGGGGAACGTCCGCCCGGCGAGCTGCGAGTCGACGAGCTTGCTGAGCTCGGTGAACGGGACGTCGATCGGAACCGCGACGTTGATGGCGCCGGCGGTGGGTGGAATGATCGTGATCTTGTCCGGGAACGGACACTCCGGCTTGGTCTCGGCGGCCGTGACCCGGGTCTCCGCTTCGATTCCCATGGTGACGCTGACGGCGTTGGCATCGATCGCGGGCTGCGCGGCCAGCGCCCGTGTCGGCTTGATCTCGAGCCAGACCGCGGGCAGTCCCGGCGTGGTGCCCTGAAGCGGCACCGAGCGGCAGGCGCGGGCCCACTGCGCCTGCGCCACGCGCCGCACGGTCGGGTCCTTGCGCAGCCTGTCGCTGAGCGCGCTGAGCTGGTCGTTGACGGTCTTGTCGATGACCGGCTTCATCTGCGCGGGCACGTTGACGCGGGCGCCGGCGACGGTCAGCGCGGTGTCGCCGAGATTGACCTGGGCGGTGAAGTTCGGCTCGACATACCAGGCGGCGGCCAGCCGCGGCCGCATCGCGATCAGCACGTTGCCCTTGATGTCGGCGGTGGCGTTCAGATTCTTGATGTTGATGCCGCCGATCTGCTTGGCCGCATCCGAGCCGAGCAGGCCGCCGATGGCGTCGCCGAGCGCGCCGGTTGCTTTGGCGGACAGCGATCCGGTGACGTTCAGCCGGCCCGAGAGCGGCGTCGCCAGCGACAGAGTGTCCTGGGTGCCGGTGGCGGCGATGGCGCCGCGGGTGACGGTCCAGCCGATGTCGGCATTCTGCAGGATCTGGTTGACGGGATTGTCGGCCTTGCCGGCGAAATTGCGCGGCGTGGCCTTTTCGGCGGCGTCGCGAATCGCGCCGAGCGAGATCGAGACCGGCGTCATGATGATCGAATTGCGCGTGGCCGGCGGCAGCGGCGGCAGTTGGGTCAGCTGCGGCGCCGGCGTGCTGCCCGAGAACAGAAACACCTCCACGATGATGATGCCGACCAGCACGATGGCGGCAAGGCCGGCGGCGCCGATCAGGATCAGCCGCAGCCGGGGCGGCGAGCGCCGCGGCGGAGGCTGCGTTCTCGGGGCGAGCGGATGCGGCCTGCTCTGCCAATCCGGTCGCGGTGTCGGAAGGTTCATGTCGGATCCACGGACTCCAGCTGCCACGCCGGCCCATGCCGGAAGCGGCGAGATCGCGGTTAATACAAGATTGCCGAGCTTACAGGGCCGGACGGAGGCGCGCCAGGGCAGCCCGTGACGCGGATCATCATCAATCGGCCGTGATGGTGAACGCCGACATGCGCGCAAAGAAATGACCGCCGCGGCTTTTGGGCCTCGGCGGTCCAGTCAGGGAGGATCCGGAGGAAGGAACGAGCGGCGCGGGCTAGCGTGTCATGCGGCCGAGATCGGCGCGGCGCTCCATCGGCAGCACGATCACCTTGGCGCCGACGCTGACGCGGGAATAGAGGTCGATCACGTCCTGGTTGGTCAGGCGGATGCAGCCCGACGACACATGGGTGCCGATCGTCTCCGGCGCGTTGGTGCCGTGGATGCGGTAGACGGTGCCGCCGAGATACATCGCGCGGGCGCCGAGCGGATTGCCGGGACCGCCGGCCATGTGACGCGGCAGATATGGCTGGCGTGCGATCATCTCCGGCGGCGGCGTCCAGTCCGGCCATTCCGCCTTCCTGGTCACCGACTGCACGCCCGACCAGGTGAAGCCGTCGCGGCCGACGCCGATGCCGTAGCGCATTGCCTGGCCGCTGCCGAGCACGTAGTAGAGGTACTTGTTAGGCGTATCGATCACGACCGTGCCCGGCGCCTCGCGAGTCGAATAGCTCACGACCTGGCGGCGCAGCCGCGCCGGCAACTCATAGGCGGTCGCCTCGTCCTCGCGCGGTGTGATCAGTTGCGGCGCCGTCGCCGGCGGCTCATAGGCCCCCATCGGCGGCGGCAGCAGGAACGGGAAGGGGAGCGGCGCGGGAGGTGCCGCCTGCGTCGGCGTCGCCGCCACGATTGCGGATGCGACGAGTACACCAAAGAGAATGCGGGATGACGAATGCACTATGCCCGGCGTGACCATGGACGTCCCCTCGTTTGATCGCTTGTTGCGCGCCGTGCTTGTCTCGGCCGGCGTCGTCAAAATCAGTTGCCTGTCATCATTCTTTGCGGCGCATTGATCCACGCCCGATGCTGCAACTCATAGGGGAGAAAAGTTTCGTTGCGTTTGCGCGCTGCACGCAAAACGGTTTCGTCGGCTTAACCGTTTGTTTCATGACGGTTTCACGACAGCGCCCGCACGAGACGGCCACGGATCGCGGGGAAAACAGCAGTTGCGGGCAAAAAGACCCTTCGACAGTTCGATGACGTCACACGCCTGAAATAACAATGTCGGAATTTGCGGCTGTTCAGAATCGCTGCAACTTTCCGGATCGCCTTATGCGGATCTTAATCGCAACCGACGCTTGGCACCCGCAGGTCAACGGCGTGGTGCGCACGCTCACCTCGCTGGCGCGCGCGGCCACAGGCCTCGGCGCCGACATCACCTTCCTCACACCGGAAGGCTTTCCGTCGTTCGGCGTGCCGACCTATCCGGGCCTGCGGCTCGCCGTGACCAACGGCCGCGAGATCGCCCGCCGCATCGAGGCCGCAGCACCGGATGCGATCCATATCGCCACCGAAGGCACGATCGGCTGGGCGGTGCGCCGCTACTGCCTGCGCCACGGCCTGCCGTTCACGACGTCCTACACGACGCGCTTCCCTGAGTATGTCTCGGTGCGCACCGGCATTCCCGATGCCGTCGGCTACTGGGTGATGCGCCGCTTCCACGATGCGGCCGCGATGACCATGGTGGCGACCAATTCGCTGAAGCAGGACCTCGCGTCGCGCGGCTTCAAGAAGCTGGGTTTCTGGACCCGCGGCGTCGATACGAAACTGTTCAATCCGGATGAGCCGGTCACGCTCGATTTGCCGCGCCCGGTGTTCATGACCGTCGGCCGTGTCGCGGTCGAGAAGAACCTCGAGGCGTTCCTGTCGCTGGACCTGCCGGGCTCGAAGGTCGTGATCGGCAACGGTCCGCAGAAGGCGGAGCTCGAGCGTCGCTTCCCCACCGCGCATTTCCTCGGCGAGAAGACCGGCAAGGACCTGACCGCGCACATGGCGGCCGCCGATGTCTTCGTGTTTCCCAGCCTGACCGATACGTTCGGCGTGGTGCAGCTGGAGTCGCTGGCGTGCGGCACGCCGGTCGCGGCCTTCCCCGTGACCGGTCCGCTCGACGTCATCGCCGACCATCCGATCGGGGCGATCGACTGGGATCTGCGCGCGGCGTGCCTGAAGGCGCTGACGATGTCGCGCGAGACCTGCCGGGCGTTCGCGCTCGACCGCTCCTGGGAGAACAGCGCGCGCCAGTTCATCGGCAATCTCGCCGTGCTGCAGCCGTCCCGCGTCGTGCGACCGACCCCGGTGCTGGCCGGCCAGAGCGCGGTGCGCAGCTGACGGCGGATCTTGCGTCACTCGATCAATTCCAAACCAAGTGAGATGTAACGATGGCAGAAACCATGAAGCTCGGCGGCGCGCGGGAGCTCGACTTCGATCGCGAGCAGGTCGAGCAGGCCTATGACCGCTGGGCGCCGATCTACGACCTCGTGTTCGGCGGCGTGTTCGAGAAGGGCCGCCAGGCCGCGATATCGGCCACCAACAAGCTCGGCGGCCGCGTGCTCGAGGTCGGTGTCGGCACCGGCATTTCGCTGCCGCTCTATGCTCCGCATGTGCGCGTGTTCGGCACCGACATCTCCGAGGCGATGCTCGGCAAGGCGATGCGCCGCGTCGCCGACCAGCGGCTGAAGAACGTCGAGGGGCTTGCGGTGATGGACGCGGAGCAGCTCGATTTCCCCGACGATTCGTTCGACGTCGTGATGGCGCAATATGTCGTCACCGCGGTGCCGAACCCGGAGGTCGCGCTCGATGAGTTCGCCCGCGTCCTGCGCCCGGGCGGCGAATTGATCATCCTGACCCGCGTCAGCGCCGATGCCGGCATGCGCCGCGTGATCGAGCAGGCGTTGCAGCCGGTCGTGCGCCGCCTCGGCTTCCGCACCGCCGAATTCGGCTGGTCGCGCTACATGCGCTGGCTCGCCGGAGCGCAGCGCATGGAGCTGGTCGAGCGCCGGCTGATCCCGCCGCTCGGCCATTTCTCGCTGGTCCGTTTCCGCAAGCTGGAGCGTGCTGCCGCGGCTTGAAGCCGCGGCCACCGTCTACCGCCGCTGCGGCGTTCTCCGTAGTCCAAAACGTTTCACTGCGTCCGATCGTGTGACATCTTGATGATGTCACACCATCTACACCGAATCCCTGTACACGACCTGCAACTCATTCTTCGGAGCAACCATGATCAAGCATTTCCTGGAGCAGCTGCGGATCCAGCGCTGGGACGACCATCGCTACTATCATCACAGCCGTATCAATCAGAGCCTGCACTTTGTCAGCGCGCTCAGCTTCATGATCGCCTACGTGATGATGGTGTTCGATCCGCTGGTCTCGGCGCTGATCGGCTGGCTGGTGTCGATGACCTCGCGCCAGGCGGGCCACTTCTTCTTCGAGCCGAAGGGCTACGACCACGTCAACCAGGCGACCCACGAGCACAAGGAAGAGATCAAGGTCGGCTACAATCTGCAGCGCAAGGTCGTGCTGATGTCGATCTGGGCCGCGGCCCCCGTGGTGCTGTATCTGCAGCCGACCCTGTTCGGCCTGCTGCCGCCCTGGACCACGGCGATGGAGTTCGTCCGCGAAACCGCCAAGCTCTGGCTCGTGATCGGCATCGGCGGCCTGCTGTTCCGCACCATCCATTTGTTCTTCATCCGCGACGTCGAGACCGGCCTCGTCTGGATGACCAAGATCATCACCGACCCGTTCAACGACTTCATGCAGTACCGCTCGGCGCCACTGGCGCTGCTGCGCGGCGAGCTGATCGATCCGGGCCTGCATCTGATGGGCGAGACCCTCGAGGAGCAGCACGCCTGATCGGACCGACGCGTCAGAGTTGCGCGATGCCCGGGCCGGTCCCGGGCATCGGTGTTTGTGGGGGCTGTCGATGTTGAACGCAGGCTGTCGCGGCAAGGGCAGTGCGCCCCCTCTCCCGCTTGCGGGGGAGGGTCGGGGAGGGGGCAGGCTTGCTCCGCTGATCGTGAGAGTGCGTCGTGCCGCGGCCCCCACCCGTCGGGCTCTGCGAGCCCGCCGACCTCCCTCGCAAGCGGGGGAGGCGCTGGCCTCAGCGCCCGAACGCGGCGCCGAGCATCTCCTTCAGGATCTGGCGCTTGATCGCCTTGTTGGTGAGCGTGCCGTCGTTCCACCACCAGCCGTCCTGCTTCATCTTCTCGGCCGCCGAGACGAAGCGCCTGGTCACCTCGGCGAAATCGGCGTCGGTGTAATTCAGGCTGAAGATGAAGCGGCCGGTGCCGACCCAGCTCAGCGCCAGGCCCTCGGCGCGCAGATAGTATTGCAGCATCCAATTGTAGCGCGACGGCACGGTGTACTCGACCAGCCAGATCGACTGCAGATTGGAGACGCGCACCGGCAGCTCCTTGGCGGTGAGCTCCGCGTTGAGCTGCGCGGCACGGCCGTTCCAGGTCTCGTCCAGCCCGTCATAGATGGCGCGGAAGTTCGGGCTGTCGAGCCGGCTCAGGAACTCGTCCATTGCCGCCATCACGTAAGGATGCGAGTTGAAGGTGCCGCGCGCGAAGCAGATGTCGGCCGGGCGGTCGTCGCGGAAGCGGCGCATCAATTCGCGCTTGCCGCAGACGACGCCGATCGGCAGTCCGCCGCCGAGGCTCTTGCCGTAGGTGACCATGTCGGCTGTGATGCCGAAATACTCCTGTGCGCCGCCCGGAGCGAGCCGGAAGCCGAGGAAGACCTCGTCGAACAGCAGCACGATGCCGCGCTCGCTGCACACCTCGCGCAGCTGCTTCAGCCAGGCGGTGTAGGCCTCGCGGTCGTACTTCCCCTTGCGCGAGGAATCGACCAGCGCGGAATCGCCAGGCGCGTTGCCGTTCGGATGCAGCGCCTGCAGCGGATTGACCAGCACGCAGGCGATGTCGCGGCGGGTACGCAGGACATGCAGGGTTCGCTCGGACATTTCGGCGAGCGTGTAGGTCTCGTGCGGCGCAATCGGATTGCCGACGCCGGGCTGCACGTCGCCCCACCAGCCATGATAGGCGCCGGCGAAACGCACCAGATGGCTGCGACCGGTGTGGTAGCGCGCGAGCCGCACCGCCTGCATCACCGCCTCGGTGCCGGACATGTGGAACGAGACCTCGTCCATGCCGGACAGCTCGGTCAGGCGCTTCACATTGTCGGCCACGACCGGGTGATAGAGCCCGAGCACCGGGCCGAGCGCGCTCGCGCGCCGCTCGGCGGCTGCGATGCACTCCTTGTAGAAATCGTAGCCGAAGATGTTGACTCCGTAGGAGCCGGTGAGGTCGTAGAACTGATTGCCGTCGAGATCGGTCAGGGTGACGCCCGACGAGGCCTGCATGAACGAGCCGGCGCCGAGCTGCTCCTTGACCAGACGGCTGTACTGGAAGGGGACCCGGTAGCTCTGGGTGAACTGCAGGTCGGAGATGCGGCTCGCGGCCTCCGCCGTCAGCGCGCGGCTCTTGGCGAACCTCTCCTGGAACAACGCGCCGAGTCGGAAGAAGCCGTCCTGGCGCTTCGTGGCGATCGCCTGCGGCGCGCCGTCGGAGCGGAAGAAGTCGTCGATCTCGAACTCATAGCGCGGGATCAGCCTGGAGATCCGGCGCGACATCTTGGAATGGCCTGCCAGCGAGCGGTGCTTGGCGCGCGACAGCTCGATGCGGGCCTTGACCTTCGGGGCCATGGCGGCCGTCACGGCAGCGCCAACGGCGAGCGATACATAAGGAATCGAGTTTTCCATCATGTCCAAAAGCGCTAACCACTCCTGCTGACAGATTCATGACAGTCAAAAGCCTGATCGCCTCCGTCACCCAACAGGAAGACCTCAACTTCCTGCTCACCAACCGCGTGCCGCGCGCCGCGCTGACCCGCTTCATGGGCTGGTTCTCCAAGATCGAGAATCCGCTGGTCCGCGACGCCTCGATCGCGCTGTGGAAGCTGTTCTCCGACCTCGATCTCTCCGAGGCCAAGGAGAACCGCTTCAAGAGCCTGCACGCCTGCTTCACGCGCGAGCTGAAGCCCGGCCTGCGGCCGTTCGATCCCGATCCTGCCATCGTCACCAGCCCGTCGGACGGTATCATCGGCGCGCACGGTCTGATCCGTGACGGCGAGCTCTATCAGATCAAGGGCGCACCCTATTCATTGCGTGAGCTCGTCGCCGATCCCGCCGTGGTCGACACCCACCGCAACGGCTGCTTCGTCACCTTGCGTCTCACGTCGAGCATGTATCACCGCTTCCATGCGCCGTACGACATGACGCTCGAGCATGTCAGCCTGATCCATGGCGACGTCTGGAACGTCAATCCGATCGCGCTGAAGCGGGTCGAGCGGCTGTTCTGCAAGAACGAGCGCGCCGTGATCCGCACGCATCTCGCCTCGGGCGAGCCGTTCACGATCGTGCCGGTGGCGGCGATCCTGGTCGCGAGCATCCGCCTGCATGCGCTCGACCGCGTATTGAACGCGCAGACCGAGCGGCCGCTCGCCTACCCCTGTCACAACAATGTGCACAAGGGCGACGAGCTCGGCTGGTTCGAGCACGGCTCGACCATCATCCTGCTCGCGCCGGGCGACTTCACGTTCTGTCCCAATGTCACGGAGGGCGCCCGCATTCGCGCCGGCCAGCCACTGTGGCGCAGGCGCGTCGCCGCCGGATGAATGTCGGGTCCCTGCCTGCGCAATCTCGATTTCGTCGTTGCGCAGTCCTATATCGGAGCGTTCAACTGACGAATCAGACCGCGGGAGTTGCGGTCGTTGCGGCTCGGGAGAGGCGATGGCGAGAGCGCCGATCATGGCGGCAGGTGGCATCGTGCTGCGGCGGGAACAGCCGCCGCGCATCGCGGTCGTGCGCCTGCGCAAGCGTGACGAATGGGTGCTGCCGAAAGGCAAGCTCGACGACGGCGAGACGCCCCGCGACGCCGCCAAGCGCGAGGTGCTGGAGGAGACCGGCCACAAGGTCACCGTGCATGAATTCCTCGGCACCCTGGTCTACGACACGGGCACGCGTTCCAAGGTCGTGCACTACTGGCGCATGGAAGCGGCCGGCGAGCCGTCGCAGCCGCTGATGGACGATGTCCGCGCCGTCGACTGGCTGCCGCTCGATGCGGCAGTGGGGCGGCTGTCGCGCGACCATGAGAAGACCTTCCTGGAGACCGTCGGGCCCTACGCGCTGGCAGGCCTGATCCGCAAGACCAAAGCGAAGTCCGCGCCCGAGGTGGCGGCGAAGACCGCCGCTGACAAGAAGCCGGTCGAGAAGCCCGCGGTGGAGACGGCGGCGCTCGCGGCAAAGCCTGCAACGGCCAGGAAGCGCCGCAGCCGGATCGTAGAGCAGCCCGCCCCGGCGCCGGAGATCGCCGACCTCGCGATCGACGTGCAGGGCGAGCAGCCAGCCGAAGCCGTGTTTGCGGCTGCGGCGCCCGGCCTCGATCAATCCGAACCGATCGTCTTGGAGACGACGGCTATGCGGGTGGAGGCGGACCTAGCCCCGCTGCCGGCCGAACCCGTAGCGATGGAACGCGAGCCCGCCGACCTCGAGCGCATCGAAGCGGTCGCCGCCGCGATCAAGTCGCTGCTGCCCACCCCGGTCGCGCCGGATGCCGATGTGAGCCGCCAAAGTGAGGACGGGCTTGATCCCGGCGCTGAGGCCATGCCGCCTGAGGATGCGGCCGCCGTCGATGACGAGGCGCAGGACGGACCGCGCCGCCGCAGCCTGGCGGAGAAAATGCGGGCGTGGCTCGGCCGCGCCGCTTGAGCCGGACGGCGACGCGACCGACCAGGCGGTTGCACCGTCCGCCCTTTGCACGTGCTGGCCTGGGCAAGTCCCGCTGGCCGCTGCTGAAAAATTGTTGCGAACCATTGGCGCCATCGCGGGTTGATGCGGGTCCGTCAATGGAGACCCCGCATGAGCGCGTCGCGCGAGAATGCCTTACCCCTTTCCAGGCCTGCGCCTCTGTCCGTCACGCTTCAGATCAACGGCGAATTGCGTACTTTGCCGGTGGCGCCCTGGACCACGCTGCTCGATCTCCTGCGCAACCATCTCGATCTCACCGGCACCAAGAAGGGCTGTGATCACGGCCAGTGCGGCGCCTGCACCGTGCTGATCGACGGCCGCCGCGAGCTCTCCTGCCTGACGCTCGCGGTCATGAAGGACGGCGCCGAGATCACGACCATCGAGGGACTCGCCAAGGGCGATGAGCTGCACCCGCTGCAGCAGGCCTTCATCGATCACGACGCCTTCCAATGCGGCTATTGCACGCCGGGCCAGATCTGCTCGGCGGCCGGCCTGATCGCCGAGGGCAGGGCGAAGACGAAGGAGGAGATCCGCGAGCTGATGAGCGGCAACATCTGCCGTTGCGGCGCCTATCCGAACATCGTCGGCGCCATCGAACAGGCGATGGGAGGAGGACGATGAACAATTTCGACTATGCCCGCGCGAGCGATGTCGCCGAGGCCGTCAAGCTCAAGGCGGCGGTACCGGAAGCCAGGTTCATCGCCGGCGGCACCAACCTGATCGACCTGATGAAGTATCACGTCGAGCAGCCGCGTCAGCTGATCGACATCAGCCGCCTGCCGTTGACGAAGGTGGAGGAGACGAGCGCCGGCGGCGTCAGGATCGGCGCGCTGGTGCCGAACAGCACGCTGGCCTATCACCCGGTCATCGAGAGCCGCTATCCGCTGCTGGCGAGCGCGATCCTCGCCGGCGCCTCGGCACAGCTCCGCAACATGGCCTCGACCGGCGGCAACCTGCTGCAGCGGACACGTTGCGCCTATTTCTACGATGTCGCCACGCCCTGCAACAAGCGCACACCCGGCGCCGGCTGCTCGGCCATCGATGGCCTCCACCGAGGCCACGCCATCCTCGGCACCAGCGCCGACTGCATCGCGACCCATCCCTCCGACATGTGCGTCGCGCTGGCCGCGCTCGGCGCCACGGTGCATGTTACCGGGGCCTCGGGCGAGCGCCTCATCGCCTTCGCCGATTTCCACCGGCTGCCCGGCGACCGGCCGGATCTCGACAACACGCTGCGTGCCGACGAGATCATCACCGCGATCGAGTTGCCGCCGCAAGGCTTCGCGTCGCACCACAGCTATCTGAAGATCCGCGACCGGCTGTCCTATGCCTTCGTACTGGTCTCGGTCGCCGCTGCGCTCGATCTCGACGGCAGCCAGATCCGCGAAGCACGATTGGCGCTCGGTGGCGTCGCCCACAAGCCGTGGCGCAACCAGGCTGCCGAGGACACGCTGCGCGGGCAGGCGCCGGATCCCCAGGCGTTCGGCCGTGCCGCGGACATCCTGCTCAAGGAAGCCAAAAGCTCCGGGCACAATGCGTTCAAGATCCCGCTCGCGCGTCGCGCGATCGTCCGCACGCTGACCCAGGCCGCGAACGCAACCCCGCAGATCCAAGCCATCAAGACCATCCGGTGACGTCATGACAGCTCACATCGGCACTGCCACCTCCCGCGTCGACGGCCGCGCCAAGGTCACCGGTGCCGCCAAATATGCCGCCGAGTTCACCGCGCCCGATCTCGCCTTCGGCGTCGTGGTCAGTTCCACCATTCCGCGGGGGCGGATCGTGCGCATCGATACCAGCCGCGCGCTGGCGGTCGACGGCGTCATCGACGTGCTGACTCACGCCAACCGGGTCAGGATGGCGGACAAGGATGACGACTATCGCGACGAGGTCGCGCCGGAGGACGGCTCGCCCTATCGCCCGCTCTACGATGACAGAGTGCATTTCAACTACCAGCCGGTCGCGCTGGTCGTGGCCGAGGACGAGGACACCGCACGCTTCGCCGCAACGCTGGTCGAGATCGACTATGAGGTCGAGAGCTTCGCGACGGATCTGCATGCGCTGCGCGAGCAGGCGTTCAAGGTCGACAAGCCGGTCAAGCCACGCGGCGACGCGACAAGGGCGCTCGCCGGCGCAGCCGTGCGTCACGACGCGGACTATGGCGTGCCGATCGAATATCACAACCCGATGGAGCTCTACGCGTCGACGGTGCTCTGGCGTGAGGGCGGCAAGCTCGTGGTCTACGACAAGACCCAGGGCGTTCAGAACGTGCAGCGCTATGTCTGCAGCGTTTTCCGATTGAAGGAGGACGACGTCCAGGTGATGTCGCCATTCGTCGGCGGCGCGTTCGGCTCCGGCCTGCGGCCGCAATACCAGGTGGTGCTCGCCGCCATGGCGGCGCTGAAGCTGAAGCGCGCGGTGCGCGTCGTGCTCAGCCGTGCCCAGATGTATGGCTTGTGCTATCGTCCGGCGACGATCGAGCGGCTGGCGCTCGGTGCCCGTGAGGACGGCACGCTGGCGGCGCTGACGCACGAGGCCATTGCAATGACCTCGCAGCACGAGGCGTTCTCGCGCAACGACATCGGCTGGGGCGAGGTGCTGTACACCTCCGCCAATTCCCGCGCGACGCATCGGCTCGCCAGGCTCGATGTGCCGACGCCCGGCGACATGCGCGCGCCCGGCGCCACCAGTGGCGTCTACGGTCTCGAATGCGCGATGGACGAGCTCGCAGTCGCGCTCAAGATGGATCCGCTCGAATTGCGCCTGCGCTGCTATTCCGATCGGGATCAGGACAAGGATCTGCCGTTCTCCAGCAAGCGGCTGAAGGAGTGCTATCAGCAGGGCGCTGAGGCGTTCGGCTGGTCGAAGCGCAATCTGGAGCCGCGATCGATGCGTGACGGCCGAGAACTCGTCGGCTGGGGCATGGCGAGTGGCGCCTGGGAGGCCTTGCAGATGCCGTTCGCAACGCGGATCGTGATGACGGCAAACGGTCACGTCGAGGTGTCGAGCGCGACCTCCGACATCGGCACCGGCACCTACACGATCATGGCGCAGGTCGCCGCCGACATGCTCGGCGTTCCCCTCGACAGCATCAATGTGAAGCTGGGCGACTCCACGCTGCCGAAGGCGCCGGTGGAGGGAGGTTCGTGGACCGCAGCCTCGATCTCGCATGCGATCGTCAACGCCGCCGATGATATCCGGTCGGAGCTTTTGAAGATCGCGCACACCATCCCGGGCTCGCCGTTGCAGGGGCTTGGGGCTGACGAGGTGACGCTCGCGGATGGCGCGATCGTTGCCATCGCAGATCGTAGTCGTTCGGTGCCGATGGCCGAGGTCATGCGCCATGGCGGCATGGACCGGATCGAAAAGGAGCGCGGCTCGGAGTTCGAGGACGACGACAAGCACGCGCACAACACGCATTCGGCCGTTTTCGCCGAGGTGAAGGTCGACGAGGAGCTCGGCGTCGTCAGGGTGACGCGAATCGTCAATGCTGTCGCCGCCGGGCGCATCCTCAACACCAAGACGGCTTCGAGCCAGATCATGGGCGGGGTCGTCATGGGGATCGGCATGGCGTTGCACGAGGAAGCCCAGATCGACCAGCGGTTCGGGCGCATCATGAACGCCAACATCGCCGAGTATCACATGCCGGTGAATGCCGATGTTCACGACATCAAGGTGATCTTCGTCGACGAGGAGGATCGCATCATCAACAAGATGGGCATCAAGGGTGTCGGTGAGATCGGCATCGTCGGTGTCGCCGCGGCGATCGCCAACGCGGTCTATCACGCCACCGGCAAACGTATTCGGGATTTGCCGATCACATTGGACAAGGTCGTGGGGTGAGCCGTCTTCGCTCCGCCACAAATGGCGCCAGAGCGACCGCGCTCGCCGCACTCTCTCCCTGGTTCGTGCCGCTTCGAAACATCTCTCCATGCTTCCGCCCCACGCTGTCCGAAATCTCGGAGGAGAAGGATGCGCTCGCCCGCGAGAGGGCGATCATCGTAGGCGTGAGGCGGGAGAAGCATGGTCGAGATCGACGTCGCGGCTTTCGTGCGATCATGCACCCCGGCCACCATCCGCCTGACGATGCTGTGCGCGACCCTGGGCCTGTCGGGCTGCGCCACTGCGCAGATGACGCAGAGCGGCGCACTCGCATCCTATCAGTCGCTGGCGGAATCGAACGGCCTGCTCGCCAAGTCGCAGCTCAACGTCGACAAGGACAATGTGCTCGCGGCCCAGACCGTGCGTATCATGCCGACATCCTTCTCGGGCCAGGCCGGCGCGGTGCTGACGGACGAGCAGCGGCAGCTCGTCGCCAATGTCGTCGACCGTGCGCTGTGTCTCAATTTGAGCGAACGCTTCGCGGTCGTGGCGTCCAATCAGAGGGCCGATCTGACGACGCGCACCTTCATTACCCAGGCGACGCCGACCGATCCGGTCGCCGCCGGTGCGTCCAAGGTGGTGTCGGCCGTGCCGGGCGCGCTCGGCGTTCCCGTTCCGGTGCCGCGGCTGCCGATCGGGCTCGGCAGTCTCACGATCGAGGCCGAAGCGCTCGACCGCAAGGGCCGGCAGCAGGCCGCCATGGTGTGGGCGCGCGGCGCCAACTCGTTCACCAACTCGCCGGTGCTGTCGCAGGCCGGCGATGCCTACGATCTGGCGGGCTCATTCAGCGCCGATTTCGGCCAGATGCTCGTGACCGGCGAGACCCCGTTCGGCAAGCCACCGAAGCTGCCGTCGATCGAACGCATCGGCGCGGCGCTCGGCGGCAAGCCCAAGAACGCGGCGTGTGAGGCGTTCGGCAGGGATCCCGGGCTCATCGGCATGGTCGCCAACCGCCTGGGCGCACCGCCGGAATGGGTCGACAAGGGGGCTGTCCCGAACGAGCCCCAGGCGAGCACGCAGATGGCGAAGCAGTAGCAGCCATCTGCGTCCGCATTCCGTGGCGAAGCAAGACGCGGCCCGATGCGGCCGCATCGGAAAAGCGTCGACGCGATGTGATGCCGGCACACCTCGGATCGGCGCGACCGGAGCGCGCTACTCCGCCGCCTCGCTGTTGCCCTCGATCAGCAGCACGTCGAGGCTCTCGATTTCCTGCATCGCGCGGCCGGCGATACCCTGCAGGTCGCCGTAGAGGCCCGCCGTCGAATCCAGCACGCCGCGCAGTTGCTCCTCGCGCTTGGCCCAAAGACGCATCATCGTCTTGCGCTCGCGATCGAGATCCGACTGCATCTCGGTGAAGCGCTCGACGATGGCGTCGATGCGGTGACGGAAGCGCGGCCCGGTGAGATAGGCGTAGACCATCTCCATCTTGGTCTGCTGGCCCTCCTGCGCGAGCTTGCTGCAGGCGACGTCGATCAGCGACTGGCGCAGCGCCTGCGACAGCGGCAGCGCGAAGCGCGGCTCGGCGACCCAGACGCCGTCGATCAGGTCGAAGCCGTCGACGCCCTTGGGCAGCGCGGTGGAGACGATCAGCGCGACGTCCGCCTTCGCCGCGCGAAGGTCGTCGCGCAGCTTCACCAGCCAGCCGTCGCTCCAGTTCTTGGTGCGCTTGGATTCCCACAGGATTGCGCCGCAGGCCTGGCCACCGGGCCCGACCACGCGATGGATCACGTCGCCGCCGAACTCGCCCTTTGGCACCGGCTCGACGAGGTCGCGGGGAAAGCGCGCGCGCAGCTGTGATTCCAGCTCGATCTCCAGTGCCTCGCCCTGCAGCTGCTGCGAGCCCTGCTCGGCCTTGCGGCGAAGCTCCTCGATCTGGCGCTGCATGCCGGCGATCTGGGTCTCCTTCTCGGCGACCTTGGCCTTCAGCGCGTCCTCGGCTTCGAGGCGGGCCTTGTCGCGGACGGCGACGAGGCTTTCCTGCACCTTGGTCTCGATGGTGAGGTCGAGCTCGCGGCGGGCCTCGTCGAGCTCGCGCTGCTTGCGCATCATCTCGGCCTGGGCCTTCTGCGCGTCGGCGAGCTTGGCGTCCTTGCTGACGATGGCTTCGTGCAGCTCGGCGAGCTGGCGGTCGCGATGGCCCATTTCATCGGCCACCGCCCGCCGCGCCTTCTCGGCTTCGGCTTGCGCGATCGCGGCGCGCTCGGCCTTCAGCTTGGCGGCGACCTGCTGGTCGATCGCGGCCTTGGCCTGCGCGATCTGCTCCTGGGCGGCCTTGAGCTGCGCCTCGCGGCGGCCGAAATCGGCTTCCTTGGCCTGGAGCTGCTTCTCGTACTGCCGGCGCGTCTCCGCGATCAGGGGCGCTGCGAGCTGCTCGGTCAGCTTGATCTCGGTGCGGCAGGAGGGGCAGACGATCTGAGGATCGGTCATGATTCGCTTCCTTCCATGAAGGCCGAACCTAACCGGCCGCCGCGTGGCGTTTAACCCACGCGGACGGCTTATCCCACGCAATTATCCGCGATTCCGGCAAGCCTCGCGTCAGGCCCCCTGCGCAGCCGGCTCGGCCGAATCGCTCGCCTCCGGCGTCTTGATCCGGAACCAGGCGACGTAGAGCGCCGGCAGGAACAGCAGGGTCAGCACGGTGCCGACGATGATGCCGCCCATCATCGCATAGGCCATCGGACCCCAGAACACTTCGCGCGCGATCGGGATCAGCGCCAGCGAGGCCGCGGCCGCCGTCAGCATGATCGGCCGCATGCGGTGCTCGGTCGCCTCCATCACGGCCTCCCACGGCGGCCGTCCTTCCTCGCGCAGATGCTCGATCTGCACGATCAGGATCACCGAGTTTCTGATCAGGATGCCGATCAGCGCGAGCACGCCGAGGATGGCGACGAAGCCCAGCGGCGCGCCGCTTGGCAGCAGCGCCGCGACGACGCCGATCAAAGCCAGCGGCGCCACCGCGAACACCAGGAACAGCCGCTGGAAGCTCTGCAGTTGCAGCATCAGGATGGTGGCCATGGTGAACAGCATGATCGGCACGACCGCGATGATCGGTGCCTGGCTCTTGGCGCTCTCCTCGACGCTGCCGCCGGTCACGACCATGTAGCCGGCCGGAAGCTTGGCGTTGAAGGCCGTGATCGCCGGCTTGAGCTGATCGACCACCGTGTTCGGCTGCACCTGATCGATCACGCTGGCCTTCAGGGTCAGCGTCGGCTGCCGCGAGCGGCGCCAGATCTCCGGCTGCTCGATCTGGTAGCGCAGGGTCGCGAGCGCCGCGAGCGGGATCGACTGGCCGTTGGATCCTGAGAGCTGCAAGTCGCGCAAGGTCTCCAGCGACTGCCGCTCCTTGGCCTGGGCGCGGCCGCGGACATCGATCAGGTAGATGTCGTCGCGTACCTGCGTGATCGACGTGCCGTCGAGCACACCGTTCAGCGCGTTGGCGATGTCGGACGAGGTGACGCCGAGCTGGCGCGCCTTGTCCTGCAGCACGTCGACCTTCACGACCCGCGCCGGCTCCATCCAGTCGAAGATGACCGCTCCGAGATGGCTGTTGCCGCGCAGGACGCCGGCCAATTCCTGTGCGATCTCGCGCACCTTGGCGACATCTGGCCCGCTGACGCGATACTGCACCGGGCGGCCGACCGGCGGGCCGATGTCGAGCAGATGCACATAGGCGTCGGTGCCGGGGAACGTCTTGGTCAGATAGGCCTGCAGCTTGGCGCGGGCGCGGTCGCGCGCCTCGAGGCTCTTGGTGACGATGATGATCTGGCCGAACGAGACATCAGCGGGCTGCACGTCGAACGACAGCACGAAGCGCTGCGCGCCCGAGCCGACATAGGTCGACCAGTGGTCGATGTCAGGATCGCCCTTCAGCGCCTCCTGCTCGAACTGCGCCATCTGCGCATTGGTCTCGGCGATCGAGGAATTCTGCGGCAGGTTGAAGTCGATCACCAGCTCGTTGCGGTCGGAGGAGGGGAAGAACTGCTGCTGCACGAAGCGCATGCCGAACACCGACAGTCCGAAGATCAGGACCGTGGCGACGATCGTGATCCAGCGGTTGCGCATGCAGGCATTGAGCATGACGCGAAAGATCCGCGTCAGCCGGCCGCCCTCGGCGTGGTGACTCGGCAAGGTCGCGGGCAGGATGGTGACGCCGAGAAGCGGCGCGAACAGCACGGCCACGATCCAGGACACGACCAGCGACACCGCGATGACCACGAACAGCGTGAAGGTGAACTCACCGGCGGCGCTGTTGTTGAGGCCGATCGGGATGAAGCCGGCGACCGTGACCAGCGTGCCCGTCAGCATCGGGAACGCCGTCGAGGTGTAGACGTAGGTCGCGGCCTTGCGCAAGGAGTCGCCGACCTCGAGCCGCGCCACCATCATCTCGACCGCGATCATGGCGTCGTCGACCAGCAGGCCGAGCGCGATGATCAGCGCGCCGAGCGAGATGCGCTGCAGGGATATGCCGGTGTAGGCCATGAACAGGAAGGTAATCGCGAGCACCAGCGGAATCGAGATCGCGACCACGAGGCCGGCGCGGACGCCGAGGCTGACGAAGCTGATCGCGAGCACGATGATGACGGCCTCGTACAGCGCCTTGGTGAAGCCGCCGACGGCTTCCTCGACGATCTTGGGCTGGTCCGAGACGAGATGCACGCCGACGCCAACGGGCAGGTCGGCCACGACCTTGGTCATCTCCGCCTTCAGCGCCTCGCCGAAATCGAGCAGGTTGGCGCCGGCCTTCATGCCGATGGCAAGCCCGATCGCCGGCTGGCCGTTGAAGCGGAACAGCGAGGTCGGCGGATCCTCATAGCCGCGAGTGATGGTGGCGACGTCGGTGAGCGGGAAGAAGCGGTCGTTGATGCGCAGGTTGATCGCCTTGAGGCTCTCCTCCGAGGTGAACTGGCCGGAGACGCGCACGGCGATGCGCTCGGGGCCGGCCTGCAGCACGCCGGACGGCGACACCGCATTCTGCGCCTGCAGCGCGTTGAGGATGGTGCGCTGGTCGATGCCCAGCGCGGCGACCTTGCGTGGCGAGAATTCGAGATAGATCACCTCGTTCTGCGCGCCGACGATGTCGACGCGGCCGACATTCGGCACGGTCAGCACCTTGGCGCGGACCTCCTCGACGCGGTCGCGCAGCTGGCGCTGGCTGAGGCCGTCGCTGGTGAAGGCGTAGATGTTGCCGAACACGTCACCGAAACGGTCATTGAATCCCGGCCCGACGACGCCGGACGGGAAGTCGCCCCTGATGTCGTTGATCAGGTTGCGCACCTGCAGCCAGGTCGGGACGACATCGCGCGCCTTGGTCGTGTCGCGCAGGTTGACGAACACCGTGGTCTGGCCGGGCACGGTCAGGCTCTTGGTGTAGTCGAGCGCCGGCAGCTCCTCGAGCTTCTTCTCGATGCGGTCGGTGACCTGCCGCGTCATCTCCTCGGCGGAGGCGCCGGGCCATTTGGCCTGGATCAGCATCGTCTTGATGGTGAAGGACGGATCCTCCTCGCGGCCGAGATGCACGTAGGAGAAGAGGCCCGCAGCCATGAAGGCGATCATGAAATACCAGACGAGCGAGCGGTGCTCGAGCGCCCAGTCGGAGAGGTTGAAGGACTTCACGGCTGAGATTCCTGATCGATGCGGACGGACTGGCCATCCTTGAGACTGTGCACGCCGGCGGTGACGACACGCTGCCCGGGTTCGAGGCCGCCGGTGACGCGGATGCTGCCGTCCTCGTTGCGGGCGACCATGATCTCCTGGCGCTTGACCGAGTTGCTGGCGTCATCCACCAGCCAGACGAAGCTCTTGCCGTCCTGCTCCAGGATCGCCGTCGACGGCAATCGGATGACGGTCCGTTGCTCGGTGTTCACGGTCGCGGTGACGGTGGTGCCGAGCCGCATGGTTTCGGGCGGGTTGTCGAGCGTGATGCGGACGCGACGCGTGCGCGTCGTGGCGTCGGCGCGCGGCGCGATCTCGCGGACCTTCGCGGTCGTGCTGATGGTCGGATCGACCTGCAGCCGCACCGTGAACGGCGTACCGACCTGCAGCGCGCCCGCAATGTCGTCGCCGACGTCGATGACCGCCTCGCGAATGTCGGGCCGCGCCACCGTGACCACGCTTTGGCCGGGCGAGACGACCTGTCCGACTTCCGCGCCGACGGCCGTGACGATGCCGGCGAAATCGGCCTTGAGCTGGGCGTAGCCGAGCTGCTCGCGCGCCTTGGCGAGGTTGGATTGCGCCTTGATCACGGAGGCCTGGGCGGCCGCACGCGACTGCTCGGCGCTCTCCAGCGTCGCCTTGGTGGTGGCGTCGGTTTCCAGCAGGGTGCGCTGCCGGCCCTCGGTGCCGGTCGCGTTGGTGAGCTGCGCCTGGCTGCGCGAGACCTCGGCGGCCGAGGCGCGCACGGCGAGTTCGAGCGCGGCGGGATCGATCGCCGCCACGACCTGGTCCTGTTTGACCATGTCGCCGACATAGACGGGCCGCGCGATCAGGCGTCCGAGCACGCGGAAGCTGAGATCGGCCTTGTAGCGCGGCTCGATCGTGCCGGTGACCGTCGAGACGTTGGCCGTCTGCCGTTCGACCTTCATCGACAGCACCGGCCGGACCGGATCGGGAGCGGCGGCCTTCTCGTTGCAGCCGGCGAGCAGAGCGAGCGCGCCGAGCGGAAGAACACAGCGCATCGGCGTCATCACGACCGCTTCTCCTCGTTGAATGTGATCTGTTGGCCGACGCTGAGCAGCTTGCCGCCGTCGGTCACGACGCGGTCTCCCGGTCGCAGTCCGGCCGACACCACGATCGCGCCGGTCTCATAGTCCTCGATCGTGATCGGCTTCAGCGACACCGTCTTGTCGCCGTCATCGACCAGCCAGACTGCCGGCGTCTTGCCGGCGGCGGTCAGCGCGCTCCACGGCAGCACGATGCGCTGCTCCGGCTTGATGAAGCCGGTGGCGCTGACGGCGCTGCCGAGGATCATCTCCGGCGGCGGATTCTCGATCGCGATCTTGACGCGGACGGTGCCCGACTTCGGATCGATGGTCGGCGAGACCTCGCGTACGGTGCCCTTGGCCGTGACCGAGGGATCCGACAGCAGCGCCAGCGCGACCTTGCTGTCGTCGAATTTGAGCGACAGCGCGGCTTCGTAGACGTCGATGACCGCGTCGCGGTCGCCGTCATGCGCGAGCGTGAACACGGACTGCGCGGCCTGGGCGACCTGCCCGACCTCGATGTTGCGCGCGGTGATGGTGCCGTCCGCGTCGGCGCGGAGCTCGGTGTAGGTCAGGGCGTCCTTGGCGGTGTCGCGCTGGGCCTTGGCGGCCTCCAGCGATCCCTCCGCCGTGCGCAGCGTCTCCTGGGCCTGGTCGAAGGTCGCGCGCGTCGTGAAGCCGCTCGTGATCAGCGTCTGCTGGCGGTTGAAATTGGAGGTTGCGACCTTTACCTGCGACTCCGCGGCCGCCACGGCGGCCTCCGCGGAATCGAGATCGGCCTGCTGTTCGGCCGGATCGATCCTGGCGAGCAACTGGCCGGCCTTGACGTGCGCGCCGACCTCCACGAGCCGCTCGGTGACGCGGCCGCTGACCCTGAACGACAGGTCTGCGAGCACCCGCGCCTGCACGTCACCGGTCAGCGTGATCGATTGCCGGCGCTCCGACAGCTTGACCACCTCGGTCCGCACCATCCGGGACGGCGGCGCGGTTGCGGCCGTCTTCTGCTCGCAGCCGGCCAGCAGCAGGCCGACGGCAGCGCAGCCGGCCGCGGCCAGCAGGCGTGAGCCCGGTGCCCGAAGGAAAGAGGATCCTGTGAATGGAGACATGGTCGTATCTTCGGTCCGGTTGGGTGGTGGCGATCATTCCCGTCCTGCCGCGCAAGCACGCAGGGACCGGAAAGCACCTGTTGGTCGTCAGCAGCCCGCAAAACCCGCCCGCCGTTGCAGGCAAGCAGGTTCACGCGAAAGTTGAACACCATCCTCTTGACAGTGCGTGAATTAGACAATCAAATCTAGAATAATTCGTCTAGTAACATTCTCGTGGCGGTTTCGAATTCCCCCTGTGCGGGTTGCCCGGGCGCTCCCGTTGGGACATCGGCCAGCGCTGCCGCCGCGGCGAGCCAAGGCATGACGCGAACGTGCGACGCAAAGCTGCGACCGACCTGAATGCCCCCGTGCGCACGACATCACGTGCGCCGCGCCAGGCGCGTGGCCGTGAGCGCCGCGAGCAGTTGCTCGACGCGACAGCCGCCATCATCGCCGAGTCCGGGATCGGTGCCGTCAGCATGCATGCCGCGGCCCAGCGCGCCGGCGCGTCGATCGGCTCGGTCTATCACTTCTTCCGTGACAAGGATCAGATGCTCGATGCGCTCGCCGAGCGTCACGATGCCGAGCTGCAGCCGGCGTTCGACCGCGTGGTGCAGCGAAGCGATGCGGAATGGGCGGCGATGTCGCCGCCGCAGGTCATCGAGCAGTTGATTGGCTGGGCGATCCGCTACTTCGTTCGCCACCCCGATGCGCTGGCGACGCTCGATCTGCACGACCAGACCATGCACGCCGAGTTCAGGGTCGTCATCGACCGCGTCATGCGCGCCAGGCTCGGCGACGAACTCGGCAGGCAGGCGGCCACGACGCTCGATGCCGTCGTGCTCGGGACACTGCTGTTCACGCGCGAGCAGGATCCGCGTAGCCGCGATGTCGTCGTCGCAGCGCTGCCCGAGATGATGGCTACCTATCTGAGCGCTCTCGAGGCGAAGCGGAAGCGGACGAAGGGATGAGGTACAGCCGGCGTATCGAGGCGATCAGCGCGGCGATTTGAACGGCCACGTGCTGCTCTTCCGATGTGTCGCCACCGAGCACGGCGTCGTCGCGTCCGCAATCGGCTGGTTCGGAAGGATGATCTGGTCGTCGCCGTTCCAGCGGTCGAACTCGTAGCACCATTGCCATTCTCCGATGTGCGGTATCCCTGTTCGTCAGCGCGCGATCGCCAGACGGAGAATCCCCTCATCGCGCGGGTTCGGCCGGCGATGGCGTGTCGACATGATCCATCGTCGTCATCGACAGCGGCTGCGTTTCGTCGACGCGAGCGGAGCGATCGCTGCGATGTGCCAGCCGTCGCTCGCTGCTCCGGTCGCGCCTGATGACGATCCCTTCGACTAGCCGGGCCACGACGCCGACCACGGCAAAGCTCAAAAGCAGCGAGATGCACAGCAGCCCCAGATAGAGCTTCAGTACCGAGCTTGCGAAGCAGGCAAGCGCGATGAGCGCGACAATGGCCAGCCGGCCTTTGACGGAGATCGACATGATGGGGCGTTTCGCTGAGAGCTGATTGTGGGCGCCACTCTAGCGCCATGTTTTCTGCAGCCAAGCCGCGTCCCAACGGGTGGTAAATTTTGCCGCAAGCTCATGACGACAATCGGATGTGCTCCAGCTCAATCGTCGTCGCATGCATCGCAGTTCAACTCCGCGTTGCGAAAATCCGGTTGTCCTTGTGCCGGCTTCACGCAATCGTCGTGGGGAACCGAGCGAGCATCCATTGCCGCGCGCGCGATGAGCGGAGCTGTCAGCCGCACAGCGAAGCGCTTGCGGGCCGCAGCGCAACTAACTGCGCTACCATCGAGACATGGCGGCGCATTGCGCGGACCGCGCTGGCGCGCCCTTGCCCGCCCCACAGACCGCCTCGGGGAGGCAAAGCAGCGGTCGTCATGCCGGCGGCAACTGCGACCGCTATTGCGCACCGGCCCACGCCGCGAGCACGGCGCGCTCCTCGCCGGTGATCTCGGTGATGTTGCCGGGCGGCATGGCGCTCGACCACGCGGCGTTGCGTGCGATCAGCCGCGCGTTGCGCTGGATGTCGTCGGCAGTGTCGAGCCGCACGCCCCTGGGCGCCGTGACGATGCCGTCCCATACGGGCTCGGCGGCGTGGCACATGCTGCAGCGGGAGGTCACGATCTCCTCGACCTGCGCGAAGCGTGGCGACGCGCTCGTGGCCGCCTTGGCGTCGCGAGGGCCCGCTGCGGACAGCAGCAGGATGCCGATCATGCCCGCGGCTGCGACGCCCCACACCCACCATGGCGACGGATGACCCTTGTGACGCTCGTTGAAGAAATGGCGGATCACCGGGCCGAGCGCGAGCACGATGGCGACGATCGCCCAGTTGTAGCGGGTGCCGAACAGGAGCGGATAGTGGTTGCTGATCATCAGCACCACCACCGGCAGGGTCAGATAGTTGTTGTGGACCGAACGCTCCTTGCCGGCCTTGCCGAGCCTGGGGTCCGGCGCTTGGCCTGCGAGCAGCGCGGCGACGATCTTCTTCTGGTTGGGGATGATCACGGCAAACACGTTGGCGACCATGATGGTACCGATGATCGCGCCGATCTGGTTGAAGGCGCCGCGGCCGCTCAGCACATGGGTGAAGGCGTAGGTGAGCGCGACGAGAAAGACGTAGCCGCCGATCGCGAACGGCAGCTCCTGCCGGGCGAGGCCGCTGCGGCAGGCGGCCTCGTAGAGCAGCCACGCCAGCGCCAGCGAGCCGAAGCTGAACAGGCCGGCCTGGAGGGGCGTGAGATCGAGGATCGATTTGTCGACCAGGAACAGGTCGGCGTTGAGATAGTACACCACGATCATCAGCACGAAGCCGGACAGCCAGGTGGTGTAGGCCTCCCATTTGAACCAGGTCAGTTCGCTCGGCATCTGCGCCGGCGCCACCAGATATTTGACGATGTGGTAGAAGCCGCCGCCATGCACCTGCCAGGCCTCGCCCATCACGCCCTTGGGCAGGTTTTCACGCGGCTTCAGGCTCAGGTCCAGCGCGATGAAGTAGAACGAGCTGCCGATCCAGGCGACCGCGGCGATCACGTGCAGCCAGCGGAAGATCAGGCTCAGCCATTCCGATATGATCGAGGCCCACATCGCGCGCTCATCTCCTTCGACAGGGCAAGTCCAGAGCCGAGTGCCTGCGTCTCATCTGTGGCATCGATTGCATCTGATTTCCAGCACGTCGCTGTGGCAGTCGGTGCACAACAGATCAGCTGCCATGCGCGCGTGACGCAGTGGACTCCGGCGGTGCGATTGCGTTCAATGTAGCGGTCTGACAAGCGGGACGGGCGGGATGACGAGACTGGTTCTGATCATGCTGGTGCTGGGCCAGTTCGCTGGTGTGTCTCTGGCGATGGCGCAGACCGCACCCAAGCAGAGCACGGCCAAGCGCGCCGATGCCTGCGCGCCGATCGGACGCACCGAGGACGGCAAGCTGGTCTATGCGATGAAATGCGAGCGCATCCCGAAGCCGGTCGCTCCCGCCGCCCCGCCACAGGCGGCCGCCCAGCCGTCGGAGCCGGCTGCGGAACCGGAGCCCGAGACCCAGCGGAGCGGCCTGTTCGGCTGGTCGTACGATCGCCGACCCAAGCCATAGCGCAGCCGTTTTCCCAGACCGCCTCATTCGCCGAACTTCTCCTGCAACTGCGGAAACAGCCGGTCCGGCTTGAACGGCGCGACCGTGAAGCGAATGCCGGTCGCGGCGCGGATCGCGTTGCCGAGCGCGGCGGCGACCGGATTGTACGGGCTCTCGCTCATCGACTTCGCCCCCAGCGGGCCGATCGTGTCGTGGGTGTCGGCAAACAGCACCTCGGTGCGCGGCACGTCGGCATAGGACGGCAGGTGATAGTCGCGGAAGCGCGGATTGATCACACGGCCGGTGTCGTCGATCACGATCTCCTCGTACAGCGCGGCGCCGAGCGCTTGCGCCACGCCGCCCTCGATCTGGCCGCGGCACTGCATCGGGTTGGCGAGCTGGCCGGCATCCGCGGCCTGGACGCTCTTGAGGATCCTGACCTCTCCGGTCCCCTTGTTCACGGCGACACGAAAACCCTGGACGTTGAATGCGACCGAGCGCGGCGTGCCCAGCGAATTGCCGCTCGCGGTGAGCGGCGATCCGCTGGCCTTGGCGAGTTCGGCGAAAGCGAGACGATGTGTGCCACAGGCGATTGCATCATCGGCGATCACGCAGGCGCACGGAGCGACGTTCCACCTGTCGGAGGCGAACCGCTTGATCGTCTCGGCCAACGCCTCCGCCGCCGCCTGGGTCGCGCGTCCCGCGACGAAGGTGCCGGTCGAGCCATAGGCGCCGGTGTCGTGGCCGCCATGGACGGTGTCGGACTGTCTGAGGCTGATGCGATCGACGGTGGTACCGAGCACGGCCGCGGCGATCTGGCGATGCACCGTGCTGGTGCCATTGCCGAACTCGGCGGTGCCGACGGTGAGCACGAAGCCGCCGTCGTCGCGCAGGCTGATCACGGCGTCGGCGAAATGGCCGTCGGGCGGCACGGTGTCGATCATCGTCAGCGCGATGCCGTCGCCCTTGAGCCATTCGTCCGACAGCTCCGGCGTCGGCGTGGCCTCGGCCATGGCGCGCTCGACCAGATCGAGGCACTGGTCGAGCCCGTAGGAGCCGTACAGCACGTCGCTGTGCCCGGATGCCGGCGGCGACAGCATGGGATCGCCGGGCCTGATGATGTTGCGGCGTCGCATCTCGAACGCGTCGATGCCGAGCTGCCGCGCGAGCTCGTCGATTGCGGCTTCGACCGCGAAGGTGGTTTGCGGCAGGCCGTAGCCGCGATAGGCGCCGGCCGGCACCGTGTTGGTATAGACGGCGATTCCGTCGACCTTCTTGTTCGGACAATTGTACACCGAGATCGACTCGGCGCAGGCATGGAACAGCACGGGCCCGGCGTGATTGCCGTAGGCGCCGGTGTTGGAGAGCACGTCGAGCTGCAGCGCCGTCAGCCTGCCGTCCTTGTCGGCCCCGGCCTTGACGGTGACGCGCATCGGATGCCGCGTCGAGGTGGCGATGAACTGCTCCTCCCGGGTGAATTCGAGCTTCACCGGCCGCCTTGTCTTCAGCGCCGCCAGCACTAGGATATCCTCGACGAACATCTCCTGCTTGCCGCCGAAGCCGCCGCCGACGCGCTCGCAGAACACGCGCACCTTGTCGGGCTTGAGGTCGAAGATCTCGCACAGCGCCCGCTTCGTCAGGAACGGCACCTGTGTGCTGGAACGCAGGGTGAGCACGCCGTCGTCGTCGAGCCAAGCGAGACCGCCATGGGTTTCCAGCGCGGCGTGCTGCACGCGCTGCGTGGTGAAGGTGCGTTCATAGCTCGCGGCGGCCGACGCCAGCGCGGCGGCGACGTCGCCGAACTCGCCGTGGGTCTCGGCGACGATGTTGCGGCCGACGTCGGCGATGCGATGTTCGCTGCCGCGGCCGGCGTGAATGATCGGCGCACCGGGCGTAATCGCGTCAGCGGGATCGACCACGGCTGGCAGGATCTCGTAGTCGACGACGAGGCGCCGGCAGGCCTCTTCGGCCGCGGCCTCGGTCTCGGCGACGACGGCCGCGACCTTCTGGCCGATGAAGCGGACGACGTCGTCGAGCACGCGGGTGTCCGCCGGATCCATCCAGGCCTGCTCATGGCGCGCGGTCGAGAACAGCGTCGCCGGCGCATCCTCGTGCGTCAGCACGGCATGCACGCCAGGTACTGCCAGCGCGGCCCTCTTGTCGATGCCGACGATGCGCGCATGCGCGTGCGGCGAGCGCGCGAGCTTGACGTGCAGCAGGCCGTCGATCGTGGTATCGAAAGTGTAGCGCGCCCGGCCGCGCACCACGTCGGGGCCGGCGGGAGCGGGCAGGCTGCGCCCGAAGGCTTCGCCGGCCGCGACCTGCTCGACATGAACGTGGCCGAGCAGCGCGTCCTCGATGGCGCGATAGCCGGTGCAGCGGCACAGATTGCCCTTCAGCGCCGCGCCGAGATCCTTCTTCTGCGCCTGATTCAGCGAGGCACAGGTGACGATCATGCCGGCGGTGCAGAAGCCGCATTGGAACGCCTGCGCATCGAGGAAGGCCTGCTGCATCGGATGCAGGTCGTCATCGGCGGCGAGACCTTCCACGGTCGTGACCGTCTTGCCGTCGGCGCGAAAGGCGGGGATCAGGCAACTATGCACCGGTTCGCCGTCGAGCAGCACGGTACAGGCACCGCAGTCGCCGGCGTCGCAGCCCTTCTTGACGCCGAAATGGCCGGTGTCGCGCAGAAAGGTCCGCAGGCATTGTCCGGCGCGCGGCGCAGTATCGACTTCCTTGCCATTGACGATCACGCTCATGGCCTGAAGTCCGCGAGCTCGGCGCGAATCTCCTCGGCGAGGCGCAGAGTCATCGCCTTGCGCCAGGAGGGCTTGCCATGAACATCATCATGATACGATGCGTCTGGAATGTTGCCGAGAATGCCGGCGCGCAACGTGGTTGCGTCGGGCATACCGGCAAAGCGCAGTTGCAGCGGCTTGACCGTCGATCCGGTCACGGTGAGCAGCAGGTCGCCGTCGCGGCCCGAGGTGCCAATGAGCAGCGCGCCAGAGCGTCCGACCGGGGTGAGTGCGATCTGGCGGAAGGCGGTGCGGCGCTTGAGCGCGGCCAGTGGAATATCGATCTGGCGCAACAGATCTCCAGGCGAGAGCACGTTGCTGTTGTTGCCGGTGACGAAGTCGGCGACCGCGATGCGCTGCTCGCTGCCGTCTCTCTTCCAGATCGTGCAGACGCCCTCGAGCGCGGCGAGCAGCGAGATCATCGGCCCGGCCGGCAGCGACATGCA
This sequence comes from Bradyrhizobium sp. HKCCYLS3013, assembly GCF_051167615.1. Lineage (NCBI taxonomy): Bacteria > Pseudomonadati > Pseudomonadota > Alphaproteobacteria > Hyphomicrobiales > Nitrobacteraceae > Bradyrhizobium > Bradyrhizobium sp. HKCCYLS3013. The sequence goes on along the minus strand of NZ_JBNPTK010000005.1, from coordinate 293,790 downwards.
GAGATTGCCGCCGATGGTCGCCGTCTTCCAGATCTTGAACGAAGCCAGGAACGCGCGGCAGCATTGATCGATCAGCGGCGCCGCGACCCACTCGGCGGGGCAGGGCAGCGCGTCCAGTGCGGCGACGCTGCAGGTCGCGGCGATGCACAGGCCTTGATCGCTGACGCCGAGAGGCGGCCAGGCGAGGTCGCTGAGATCGATCAGCCGCGACAGGCGCGCCTGCGGTTCGGAGAACAGCCACGTGCCGCCGGCCAGCCAGGCATCGCCTGCCTGCCAGGCGGGCAGTTCGGCCCGCGTTCGCGGGCGCACGACCTCCGTGATGGTGTTCAGATCCATAGTGAAGCCAGCTCGTGGGCGCAGCCTGTCGCGGGTGGAATCCTTGCAAGACCAGCGCCAACTGGCAATAGGATGACGCTGGCCTTCCGCTTGCAAGCTACCGGCACATGCAAGCGCCCAATCACCGAGACGAGGCAGCCATGAGCACGACGCCGATCTGGATCAAGGACCCGCTCGCCATTCTCGCCGAGGGCGCCACGCGCGGTGTCGTCGTCAAGGACGGTCGCATCGTCGAGCTGGTGCCTGCCGGTGCCGAGCCGGCGACTGCGGGCGCGGTGGCCTATGATGCGAGCGCGCATGTCGTCATCCCTGGTCTGATCAACACGCACCATCACTTCTACCAGACGCTGACGCGCGCGCTGCCGGCTGCGATGGACCGCGAGCTGTTCCCCTGGCTCAAGGCGCTCTATCCGATCTGGGCGAAGCTGACGCCGGAGGCGTTGGATGCGGCGGTCACGGTCGCGATGGCCGAACTGATGCTGTCGGGCTGCACGACCACGACCGATCATCACTACGTTTTCCCCGCCGGGCTCGAAGATGCCGTCGGCATCGAGGTCGCGGTGGCGAAGCGGCTCGGCATCCGTGTGCTGCTGACCCGCGGCTCGATGAACCTGTCGGAGCGCGACGGCGGACTGCCACCGGACAGCGTGGTGCAGGACGAGGACACGATCCTCGCCGACAGCGCGCGCGTGGTCACGACCTATCACGAGCGCGGACCCGATGCGATGGTGCAGATCGCGCTGGCGCCGTGCTCGCCGTTCTCGGTGACGGGATCGCTGATGCAGAAGACCGCTGCGCTTGCCGATAAGCTCGACGTGCGGCTGCACACGCATCTCGCCGAGACGGAGGATGAGAACCGCTTCTGCGAGCAGATGTTCGGCTGCCGTCCGCTGGACTATCTCGAGAAGAACGGCTGGCTCGGCCCGCGCACCTGGCTGGCGCACGGCATCTTCTTCAATGCCGAGGAGATGAAGCGGCTCGGCAAGGCCAGGACCACGATCAGCCATTGCGCCTGCTCGAACCAGTTGCTCGCCTCCGGCTGCTGTCCGGTGTGCGAGATGGAGGAGGCGGGCGTCGGCATCGGCCTCGGCGTCGACGGCTCGGCGTCGAACGACGGCTCCAACCTGATGCAGGAGGTTCGTGCCGCGTTCCTGCTGCAGCGGGCGCGCTATGGCGTTGGCCGGATCAGCCACAAGGATGCGCTGCGCTGGGCGACCAAGGGCTCGGCCGCCTGCGTCGGCCGGCCGGAGCTCGGCGAGATCGCGCTGGGCAAGGTCGCCGACCTCGCACTGTTCAAGCTCGACGAGCTGCGCTTCTCGGGCGCAGGCGATCCGATCGCGGCGCTGGTGCTATGCGGCGCGCACCGCGCCGATCGCGTCATGGTCGGCGGGCGTTGGACCGTGGTCGACGGCGCAATTCCGGGACTGGACGTCGGCGGGCTGATCGATCGGCACAGCGCGGCAGCCAGGGCCATGCGGGGAGGGTGAAGCGCGCAGCGTTGGAAAATATTCGCTCGAGAACTCTCCCCGACTTGTGGGGGAGAGTTCTAGCGGTGTGCTGCGTCTACTTGCCCGGCACCTTGTCGTCGACGCCCTTGACGTAGAAGTTCATGCCGAGGATCTGTCCATCGGCGAGATGGTCGCCGCCCTTGCACTCGATCTCCTTGCCATCCTGGCCGAGCACGGGGCACTTGAACGGGTGCAGCTTGCCGGCGGTGATCGCGGCCTGGGTCTCCTCGGCCAGCTTCTTCACGTCGTCAGGCATGTTGGTATAGGGCGCCATCTCGAACATCTTGGAATCGAGGCCGCCCCAGGTGTCCTCCGATTTCCAGGTGCCGTCGAGCTCGGCCTTGACGCGCGCGATGTAGTAGGGGCCCCAGGTGTCGAGGATCGAGGTGAGCTGCGCCTTGGGGCCGAACTTGATCATCTCTGAGTCCTGGCCGAAGGCGAGCTTGCCGCGCTCGGCCGCGATCTGCATGGCGGCCGGGCTGTCGGTGTGCTGCATGATGATGTCGGCGCCCTGGTCGATCAGCGCCTTGGCGGCGTCGGCTTCCTTGCCGGGGTCGAACCAGGTGTTGGCCCAGATGATCTTGACCTTGATGTTCGGATTGACCGTCTGCGCGCCGATGATCGTGGCGTTGATGCCCGAGATCACCTCCGGGATCGGGAACGAGCCGATATAGCCGAGCACGCCGGCCTTCGACATCTTGCCGGCGATGATGCCCTGGATGTAGCGGCCCTGATACCAGCGCGCCGAATAGGTCGACATGTTCTTGTCGCGCTTGTAGCCGGTGGCGTGCTCGAAATGCACGTTGGGATACTTCTTGGCGACCTTCAGGGTCGGATCCATGTAGCCGAACGAGGTCGTGAAGATCAGCTTGTTGCCGGCGCGGACCAACTGCTCGATGGCGCGCTCGGCGTCCGGGCCCTCCGGTACGTTCTCCAGATAGGTCGTCTCGATCTTGTCACCGAGCTCCTTCACCAGCGCCTGGCGCGCGAGCTCGTGCTGATAGGTCCAGCCGAGGTCGCCGATCGGCCCGAGGTAGATGAAGCCGACCTTCAGCTTGTCGGCGGCGTGCGCCACGCCGGCGATGCTTCCCGCCAGCACCAGCGCGGCGGCAGCCCCCAGAAGCCTTTTCATCATCGTCCATGCCTCCAAACAATCGGGGGGAAACCTCGTGAGCCAGAGCGCCGCGCCCCATCGCTGGCGCTCCGGATGATTGCTTCAGCGATCCGGCACGAACACCGTCCCCAGCGCCGCCGGCGCAGTGGAGCCGCCGGTGCGGGTGCGCGACAGCAGCACCAGCACGATCACCGTGGCGAGATAGGGCAGCGCCGACATGAACTGCGAGGGGATGCCCACGCCCGCACCCTGCGCATGGAGCTGCAGGATCGTCACCGCGCCGAACAGATAGGCGCCGACGACAAGGCGGCCCGGTCGCCAGGATGCGAACACGACCAGCGCCAGCGCGATCCAGCCGCGTCCCGCGGTCATGCCGGGAATGAAGAAAGGCGTATAGGCCAGCGGCAGATAGGCGCCGGCGAGCCCGGCGCAGCCGCCGCCGAACAGCACCGCGAGCAAACGGATGCGCAGCACGGGATAGCCGAGCGCGTGGGCGGAGACATGGTTGTCGCCGCAGGCGCGCAGCACCAGGCCGGCACGGGTGCGGTACAGGAACCACCAGACGGCGATGATCAGCGCGAGCGACAGATAGACGAACGCGTCCTCGCCGAACAGGATGCGGCCGACCAGCGGAATGTCGCTGAGACCGGGAATGGAGAGGTGCGGCGCGGTGCCGATGCGCTCGCCGACGAAGCGCGCGCCGATCAGGCCGGACAGACCGATGCCGAGGATGGTCAGCGCGAGGCCCGTGGCCACCTGATTGACGGCGAGGCCGAGGGTCATGAAGGCGAAGATCAGTGACATCAGCATGCCGGCGACGATGCCGCACAATGCGCCGACGACGATCGAGCCGGACAGCCAGGCCCCGCCGAAGCCGCAGGCCGCGCCGACGATCATCATGCCCTCGACGCCGAGGTTGAGCACGCCCGAGCGCTCGGTGACCAGCTCACCGGTGGCCGCCAGCAGCAGCGGCGTCGATGCGGCGAGCACCGACAGGATGATTGCTTCAACCAGCACCACTTTGCACCTGCCGCGCGGCGAAGACGAGCTTGAAACGGTAGAGGATGAGGGAATCGCAGGCGAGCACGTAGAACAGCAGGATGCCCTGGAACACCTTGGTCACATCGAGTGGAATCTTCATCGTGATCTGGGCCTGCTCGCCGCCAATGAACGTCAATGCGAGGAAGAGCCCTGCAATGAATATTCCAACTGGATTGAGCCGCCCCAGGAAGGCCACGATGATCGCGGTGAAGCCATAGCCCGGCGAGATGCCTGGTTGCAGATGTCCGATGGGGCCCGCCACCTCGATGATCCCTGCGAGACCGGCCAATGCGCCGGACACCGCGAATGTCAGGAGGATGAGCTGGTTGGCGTTGAAGCCGCCGAAGCGTGCCGCGCGGGGGGCCGCGCCGACGACGCGGATCTCGAACCCCTTGATGGTGCGCTCGAGCAGCACGGAGGCGCCTGCAACGACGAGCAGCGCGATGACGCTGCCGAGATGCAGGCGTCCGCCCTCGATCAGCACCGGCACGGTGGCGACCGGGTCGAACTCCGCCGTGGTGGGGAAGTTGAAGCCGGCGGGATCGCGCCAGGGGCCGCGGACGAGATAGTCGAGCAGGAGATCGGCGACATAGACCAGCATCAGGCTTGTGAGGATCTCGCTGGCGCCGAACTTGACGCGGCACAGCGCCGGGATCAGCGCGTAGAGGGCGCCGGCTGCGGCGCCTGCGACCAGCATCGCCGGCAGCACCCAATGTCCGGCCTCGGTGCCTTGCGTCTTGACCGCGATCCAGCTGCCGGCAACGGCGCCGATCAGGAACTGGCCTTCGGCGCCGATGTTCCAGGCGTTGGCGAGGTAGCACAGCGACAGACCGATCGCGATCATCACCAATGGCGTCGCTTTCACCGCGATCTCCTGCAGCGAATAGCCGTCGGTGAGCGGCGCGACGAAGTAGACGCCGAGCGCGGTGATCGGGTTCTTGCCGAGCACGGCGAACAGCACGCTCATCGTGACGAGTGTCAGTCCGATCGCGATCAGCGGTGAAACCAGCGCGATGGTGCGCGAACGCTCGGCGCGCTTCTCAAGCACGAGCTGCATGCGCCGCCTCCTTCTCGAGACTGGCGCCGCCCATCAACAGGCCGAGCCTCTCCCGCATGGCCTCGGCGCGCGGCAGCGCCTCCGACAAGTGTCCATGAAACATCACCGCGATGCGGTCGGCGATCTCGATCAGTTCGTCGAGGTCCTGGCTGGTGACGAGGACGGCAGCGCCGGCGCTGGCGAGATCGATCAGCGCCTGGCGGATGATCGCGGCGGCGCCGGCGTCGACGCCCCAGGTCGGCTGGTTGACGACCAGCACCGCCGGCGTGCGCAGGATCTCGCGGCCGACGACGAACTTCTGCAGGTTGCCGCCGGACAGGCTCGCCGCTTCCGGATCCCGCTTGGCCTTGCGGACGTCGAATGTCTCGGTCGTCAGATCGACCGTCCGCAACGTCGCGGCCGCGTTGATGAAGCCGTGCCGGACCATGTCGCTCGCGGCGTGTCCGGTCAGCAGCGCGTTCTCGGACAGCCGCATCCGCGGCGCGGTGCCGTGCCCCAGCCGCTCCTCCGGCACGAACGCCGCGCCCATCTTGCGCCGTTGGGTGATCGAGAGATTCCCGCAGGCGAGGCCGTCGATGATGATCGTGCCGGGCTCCTTGACGAGGCGTTCGCCGGACAGCGCAGCGAACAGCTCGTCCTGGCCGTTGCCGGCGACACCGGCGATGCCGAGGATCTCTCCGCCCTTCAGCTCGAAGGAAATGTTCTTGAGAGCCACGCCATGAAGCTCGCCCGGGGCGAGGGTGAGATCATTGACGACCAGACGCGGCACGGTGGTGTGCCGCTCGGCCGGCGGCTTCACCTCCTTGATCTCGGTGCCCACCATCATGCGGGCCAGCGAGGCAGCCGTCTCCAGCTTCGGATTGCAGGTCGCGACCTTCCGGCCGCCGCGAAGGATGGTGGCGGTGTCGCACAGCCGCTTCACCTCTTCCAGCTTGTGGCTGATGTAGAGAACAGCGCGGCCTTCCGCTTTCAGGCGCTCCAGGACGACGAACAGTTGGTCGGCCTCCTGCGGCGTCAGCACGGCGGTGGGCTCGTCCAGGATCAGGAATTTCGGATTCTGCATCAGCGCGCGCACGATCTCGATGCGCTGCCGCTCGCCGACCGACAATTGCCATACCTCGCGCTTCGGATCCAGCGGCAGGCCATAATCGCGCGCGACATCCGCGAGCCGCGCCGACATGGCCTTGAACGGCTCCTTGCCGTCGAGCCCGAGCGCCACGTTCTCGGCCACGGTGAGGTTGTCGAACAGAGAGAAATGCTGAAACACCATGCCGATGCCGAGGGATCGCGCTTCGGCCGGGCCGGACAGCTGGACCGGCTCACCCTGCCAGCGCAACTCGCCGGCGCTCGGCTGCACCAGTCCATAGATCGTCTTCACCAGGGTCGATTTCCCCGCACCGTTCTCGCCGAGCAGGGCGTGAATCTCGCGTGGCCGGATCTCGATGTCGATCTTGTCGTTGGCAACGAAGTCGCCATAGCGCTTGGTCAATCCGACCGTCTGCAGGAGCGGAGGCGTAGATTTCGGATCGACCGGCGCTGGGTCAGGCATTTGCTGCGTCATGGGGCAGGGGGAATGAAGCTGCCTCAATTGTGATCTAATTTGCCGCGGCGCGTAAGAGGCGAAAAGCGCCATCCTTTGCCCAACTCTTGTCCAACGGTTCATCCGCGGAGACCGGCGAATGCAGCGCGCCGTCGGTTGCAGGCATCGCAGGCCGCAATCGAGTCGAGCGCAGCGCCCCATGACGTTCTGTGGCACTTCTGCGACACTGGCCGGGAAATCGATCCGGTCGCAGCAGGCTGCACGTTGGATGAGCAGCGTCATGCAATGCGCGTCCAATGGCGCGCTTGCGCTCACGGGTGATCGCGAAATCGTGCGAGAGGCCAGGCGACGCTTTTCGGAAAAACTTCAGCAATGTGAAGCAGCAAGATCGTGATCCGGGAGCGTCGCGGCCGCGGCCAATCGTCCCATGGTCGCGCCCGCGACCGCCACCGTCGACGCCGCAATACGGCATAACCTTGATCAAACTGCGGGCAAGTCCTGGAGAAAGTTGAGGCTTCTCCGGCCGGTGGAACGGCGCAACTGTGCATGCAAGTCGGGAATCTGCGCTTGTCAACTGGGGGTGTTCGGAATGTCGTTTCGTCAACTAATTGCGGCGGCCGTCGCGCTGGGCGCGGTCGCACTGACGTCAGTCGGTGTCGCTGGGGCCGCTGATCTGCCCGCCAAGGCGGTCGCGAAAAAGGCTCCGGCCGAGGTGCCGTTCTTCCTCGTCGTCGACAATCGCGTCAGCTACTCCTACATCTTCGATGCCAGCCAGCCTGGTGCATGGAGCGTGAACGGCAACGGCACATTCAACGCCAAGACCGCCAAGCAGGTCTACTCGTTCACCCATTTCGACGTCTGGGGCTACGGCACCAACTTCTTCACGATCTCGCTGTTCAAGTCGGACCACAACGATCCCGCCGGGCCGTGCACGCAGACCGGCGGCATCGTCTCGCCCAACGCCGGCTTCGCGTTCACGCCGGCGAGCTGCGCCGGCGCGACCGAGATCTACGGCCTGTTCCGCTCGACCTTCGGCTGGAATCAGATATTCAACACCAAGGCCTTCACCATGGGCCCGCTGCAGAACATCTCGTTCGAGGTGGGCATGGATGCCAACACGGAGAATCGCTATTTCGGCGCCGCCAAGCGCGACGTGGTGGCCGGCCTGCAGTTCGCGTTCAACCTGCCCTACAAGGGCTATTTCAACGTCGCTCCCCTGATGTATTGGGAGTTCGCCAACCACAACTCGTTCTCACAGTGCGGCGCCGGCTGGTCGAACCCCTGCATTACTGACGGCAATACCTCGTTCAAGCCGACCTGGGCGGTCGAGACCAACTACTACATGGATCTCGGTTTCCTGCCCGAGAGCATGCAGTTCTTCTCGATCTCGGGCCGCGCCGGCTGGTACGGCAAGAAGGGCACCGATACCGAGCCGCTCCCGGCGAGCGTCGCGAACGGCGTCTATCCGACGAAGGTCGAGTTCAACTCCGAGCCGATCCGCCTGACCTTCGACGCGTCGAAGGCGATGTGGGGCGAGAAGCAGAGCCACATGATCGACGTCTGGGTGGCCTATCGCTACTGGCAGAACAAGTTCGGCCTCGACCACAACAATGCGGTCGGCTGTTCCGTCGCCGGCGTCGGCGGCACCCGCGTCGCCACGGGCGCCTGCACCGAGTCGTCGCTGTATTCAGGCGTGACCGTGAAGTTCTGATATCGACCGAGCCACGCAAGCAGGCGCCGCGCCTCCGGTCGCGGCGCCTGCTTCATTTGTCCCAGGCTCCCTCATGCAGCGCCGCGGCTTCGTCCTCCAGCAGGGGGCCGACGACTTCGGTCGCACGCTGGCCGCTCGCGAACACGTCGCGGCAGGGCAGGTCGAGGGTCGGGTTCTCCGGATGATTGCCGGTGAGGTCGCGCAGCCGCCGTTCGCTCAGCCCATAGACCACGCGTCCGATGCCCGCCCAGTAGATCGCGCCCGCGCACATCGCGCATGGCTCTGCCGACGAATACAGCGTGGCAGCCGCTCTGATTTCGGGCGAAATCGAAATGCAGGCCTGGGTCGCGGCCAGCCGCTCGGCATGCGCGGTGGCGTCATGTGCCGGCATATAGCCGTTCTCGGCCTCGATCAGAACGCGGCCGTCGGCCGCGATGAGCACCGCTCCGAACGGATGATTGCCGTTGGACGTCGCACGGCGCGCGATGGCGAAGCTGTGGCGCAGGTAATTTGCGTCTCGGTCTTCTGTATCGGCCTGCCCCTGTCCGTCTCTTGCCTGATCTGCCGGTCCCATCGCCACTCTGCTCCGTTGCGGGTCGGGGGATCCTGCGCCGGCGCGGAGACGTCCGCAACCGCGGGAACCGATGGCCCGCGGCTCGCGTTTCCCGGCGCACGAGTGCGGAGAGCGGGCAGGCGACATGGCGGCAAACGCGGATTCCAGGGTGGCCGTCTATGCGGCGCTTGCCGGCAATCTGCTCGTGGCCTGCACCAAGATCGCCGCGGCGATCTGGACCGGCAGCTCGGCCATGATGAGCGAGGCGATCCACTCCGTCGTCGACACCTCGAACGAGCTCCTGCTGCTCTACGGCTTTCATCGCGCGAGCCGTCCGCCCGACCGACGGCATCCGCTCGGGCATGGTCGTGAGCTCTACTTCTGGAGCTTCATCGTTGCGCTGCTCTTGTTCGCGCTCGGCGCCGGCGTCTCGCTGTACGAAGGCGTCGCGCATCTGATGCATCCGCTGCCGATCGAAGACCCGACGGTGAACTACATCGTGCTCGCGCTCTCATTCGTCTTCGAGGCTGGGTCCTGGTGGGTGGCGGTGCGACGCTTTCGTGCGGCTGCCCCGGGTCTCTCCTACCTCGAGGCATTCAGGCGCAGCAAGGACCCGCCGGCCTTCATGGTCGTGTTCGAAGACACCGCGGCCCTGATCGGCATCGTCATCGCTGCTGCTGCCATGGCCGCGGCCGTCGCCTTCGATCAGCCGGCATGGGACGGCATCGGGTCCATCCTGATCGGCGTGCTGCTTGCGGTGACCTCGATGGTGCTCGCGCGGGAGAGCAAGAGCCTCCTGATCGGCGAGCCCGCGGATCCCGAGCTGGCGCGTTCGATCCTCGACATCGCGCGCAGGAGGCAAAGCGTCAAGTCGGCCAACGGGCTGCTCACGGTGCAGCTGTCGCCGCAGCAGGTCGTCGTCGCGCTGAGCATCGAGTTTGCGGACGATCAGCGCGCCGACGACATCGAGCGGGCCGTCGTGGCGATCGAAAGCGAGCTGAGGGCGCGGCATCCGATCGTCGCGGCGCTGTTCGTCAAGCCGCAGACCGGCGCCCGCTATCAGGAAATGCGTGAGAGCCTGCTGCAAGATGGTTCGGCTTCGGCGTGAGATTGGCGGCTCAGCGGTCAGACGTCGCCGTTTCGTGCAGGCGAATGGTCGAGCCATGAGATGCTGGAGCCTGAGCCGCGCACAGCGCTCCTAGGGCGGTGTCCGCGCGGCCAGCGGTGCGCTCAAGAGTACGATCACCAGCAGCGCGGCCAACATCCAGAACGCGGCCGGGAGGCTCGCGGCCGCGGCGACGAACCCGATGCCGGCCGGTCCGAGCAGCACGCCGGAGTAGCCTGCGGTGGTGACGGCAGCGACGGCCAGCCCGACCGGCATCGCGGTCTGCGCCCCGGCCCGGCGGAACAACACCGGGACCAGGTTCGACGCGCCGAGGCCGATCAGCGCAAAGCCGGCCATGGCGGCAGCAACCAAGGGAGCCGTGAGCAGCAGGACGAAGCCGGCGATCGCGATCGCGCTGCCCCCCAGCAGCGTTGCGCGATCACCGATCCGGGCAACCACGGCATCCCCGACGAGGCGTCCGGCGGTCATTGCGATCGAGAACATGATGTAGCCCAGTCCGGCCTGTGCGGCCGGCAGGCGCCCGGAACCGGCGAGCAGCAGCGCGCTCCAGTCGAGCATCGCGCCTTCGACCAGGAACATGATCGCCGCGAGCGCTGCCAGCAGCAGCACCGCGCCATGGGGAAGCACGAGCAGAGGCCCCGTTTGCGCGGGCTTGCTCGCCATCAGTCGTGGGGCAGCGACGATCATCGCGGCCAAGGCGAGTGCGCAGCAGGCCAGCGTGCCGAGCAGCGGCGCGACGTCGAACGCAAGCAGCGCGGTCATGACGCCGGAGCCCGCGAAGCCGCCGATGCTGAACTGGGCATGGAAACCCGACATCAGCGGACGCTCGCTCAGCCGCTCGACGTCGATCGCCTGGATGTTCACGGCGACGTCGAGCGAGCCCAGCGCCGCTCCGAAGGCGAACAATGCGAGCGCAAGCGTCGCTGGCGTTGCGGCGATCGCCAGCAGCGGCAGGAACAGCGCGAGAGCGATGCCGCTGACGACGACGACCGGCTTGCTGCCATAGCGGGCGCTCAGCAGTCCGGCGGCCAGCATCGATGCGACCGAGCCCACGCCGAGCGAGAGCAGCAGCAGGCCGAGCGTCGCATCGTCGACGCCGAGCCGCTGCTTGGCAAACGGCACCAGCGGTGCCCAGCAGGCGATGCCAAAGCCGGCGACGAAAAAGGCCAGGCGGGTCGCGAGCCGCGCCGCGCTGTGATCAGAACTCATTTGGAAGATTCCTGACTTTCTGAAAGGCGCTGTCACACCGGCGGAGCGGCCGTCACGATGGTCGCTCCCGCCCGTTTGAGCAGGGCAAGTCGAGCCGCCGGCGCATCATGCTCGACGGTGAGCTGGTTGATCGTCTTGGCGCCGGCGACACGGTGAGGCGCTCGGGTCTCGAGCTTCTCGTTGGTGACCATTGCGACGCTGACGCGGCTCAGCGACAGCAGCGTCCGCTTGAACGCTGCGTCGGTCGGATCAATCGCGCTGATGCCGCCTTGCGCCGACACGGCGCAGGCGCCGACGAAGCAGCGGTCGATGTTCAAGCGCTGCATCTGCATGAGGGCGTCGGCGTCGACACAGCCGCCGACTGCGGGGTGAACGGAGCCGCCGATCATGATCAGTTGCAGGTCCTGCCGATGCAGCACGGTTGCGGCAATGTCGATGGCGTTGGTTGCGACGGTGAGATCGAAATCATCGGGCAGGACCTCAGCGAGCGCGAGGTTGGTGCTGCCACTATCGAGGAAAAGAAATTCGCCACGCGCGATGCCGCGGGCGGCCGTCCGGGCGAGCGCCAGCTTGCGGTCGCGGTCCTGGCCGATCCGGGCAGCCATCGGGGTCATGCCGCCGGCGATCGGCAAGGCGCCGCCATACACCCGGCGGCAGCGTCCTTCGGCGGCAAGCGCGCGAAGATCGCGCCGGATCGCATCCTCGGAGACGCCGAATTCATGGGCCAGGGCGGCCGCGATGACCGCGTGCCCTGTAGCGAGGCGGCCGGCGATCTGGTCGCGACGCGCCAGTGGAAGGTCTGACATGCCTCCTCATATCGGGCAGAAACAAGAATAACAACGTGTATAATCGTGCACGATGCAATTTGTTGTTTGCGCGGCCAGCCGGGCATGTCATTGCCAGATGTCGAACTGTTCGGGAGCAGGACGTGACCGCCGTCGATTCGTCAGCAACGCCGGCCTTTGTCGCCGTCGACTGGGGCACCTCCAGTTTCCGTGCCTGGCTGATGGCAGGAGACGGCACGGAGCAGGCGGAGAGCCGTGGTGGCGAGGGCATGCTGCATTGCGCGACATCGGGCTTTGCGCCGGTGCTGCGCGATCATCTGGCGCAGCTCGGCGCGCCGGCCGATGTTCCGGTGCTGATCTGCGGCATGGCCGGCGCCCGGCAAGGCTGGGTCGAGGCGCCGTATCTGCACACGCCGACCCGGCTGGAGGCGTTGCACGCCGGCGCGATCGGCGTCGACACCGAGGGCGACGTCAGGATTCTGCCGGGGCTGGCGCAGGCCCGTGCAGATCAGCCGGACGTGATGCGCGGCGAGGAAACCCAGCTGCTCGGCGTCACCGAGCCTGACTTCACCGGGATCGTCTGTATTCCGGGCACGCACAGCAAATGGATCCGGATCGATGCCGGCGCTGTGATCGATTTTGCCACCTACATGACTGGCGAGCTGTTCGCTGTCGTCTCTCAGCATAGCATTTTGATGCACGCCGTCGAACCGGAAGCCTCGACCGTCGCGCACGACGCGGCATTCCGCGAGAGCCTTGCGGCGGCGCTTGCCGCGCCGACGTCACTGACCAATGCGCTGTTCCGGCTCCGCGCAGCCCAGCTCCTCAATTTCGAGCAGCGGTCCGACGGGGCTGCGAGGCTCTCCGGGCTTCTGATCGGCAGCGAGATCGCCGACGCGCGGGTGCGGTTCGGCGCCGAGCTTCCGCTGCGGTTGATCGGAGCGGGCCGGCTCGGCCGTCTCTACTGCGCGGCGCTGGCGGCTGCTGATTTCGACGTGAACGAATGTGATGCCGAGCAGGCGTCCCGGCGCGGCCTGGTCAAGGCCGCGCGGCAGATCTGGGGAGCGCGTTTCCGACCATGACAAAGTCCGTTGCGTGGCCGCACGTCAAGCGGTCGCTCGTCGCGATCCTGCGCGGCATCAAACCCGACGAGTCCGAGGCCGTCGTCGATGTCCTGATCGAAGCCGGTTTCGAGCTGATCGAGGTTCCCCTCAACTCGCCGGAACCGTTCGCCTCGATCGAGCGTCTCGCCGCCCGGTTCGGCAAGCACTGCCTGATCGGTGCAGGGACGGTCGTCAATGCCGCAGATTGCGTGCGGGTCGCGGAGGCCGGCGGGCGTCTGATGGTCAGCCCCAACGTCGACGTCGAAGTGCTGGCGACCGCGCAGGCCTATGACATGGTGACCATGCCCGGGGTGTTCACGCCGAGCGAAGCGTTTCTCGCGCTGCGCTGCGGCGCCTCGGCCCTGAAATTTTTTCCTGCCTCAGTGCTCGGTCCGTCGGGAATTGCCGCGCAGCTTGCCGTCCTGCCGAAGGGCGTCGTGGTCGGCGCCGTCGGCGGCGTATCGGACAGCAATCTCGCCTCCTATGCTGCAGCCGGTGTGCGGGCCTTCGGACTGGGCTCGAGCCTGTACAAGCCGGGCATGAGCGCGAGTGATGTACGGCAGACCGCCGCCGCTTCGGTGCGTGCCTATGACGAGGCCATCGCAGCCGCGGGCTGAGTTGGTCCACGCTCCGTGATGGTCTCGTGCTGCTGTCCGACGAGCGTCGCGACCGCCTTCGTCACCGTAACGGCCGGCTGGTTGTCTCGGTGACGGCGTGGACGATCCGGCGCAAGCTGCGCGTCGTGGCAACGGCCCGCAAAGTTGCGGGCCATTGCGATATGGCTCGGCCGCAGGCTCCGCGCGTCAGCTGGCGGCGGCGTTGATCTCCGGCGATTCGCCTTCCTCCGCAGACTGGGTGAACGCCTGCAGCGCGTCGGCCATCTGCATGCGGCCGCCGACGCCGGTGATCACGACGTCGACCATCGTGAACGACGAATGGAAGTGGCCGTGGGCCTTGAGCTGCCCGACCGGCACGCCGGCGGCGGCGAGCGCTTCCGCATAGGCGACACCCTCGTCGCGCAGCGGATCGAACTCGCAGGTGACGATGTAGGCCGGCGGCAGGCCGTTGAGCTGACCACGCAGCGGCGACACCCGTGGATCGGTACGATCCGCCGGCGAGCAATAGATGTCCCAGAACCAGAACATCAGCCCGCGCGTCAGGAAGTAGCCGGCGGCATTCTCGGCGTAGGACGGCCGATCGAAGCTGCAATCGGTCACCGGGCAGACCAGCAGCTGCCCGCCGATCGCAGGTCCACCGCGATCCCGCGCGAGCTGGCAGGTTACGGCTGCGATGTTGCCGCCGGCGCTCCAGCCGGCGACCAGCACCGGCCCGTCGCGTCCGCCGAGCTCGGCGGCGTGCTCGGACACCCACTTCGCCGCTGCATAGCCGTCCTCGGCCGCCGCCGGGAAGCGGTGCTCGGGCGCGTGGCGGTAATTCACGCTGACGAAGATCATGTTGGAGCGGCGGCACATGTCGCGGCAGAACGGATCGTCCGACTGCTCGTCGCCGAGCACCCAGCCGCCGCCATGGAAATACACGACGATCGGATGCGGCCCGGGCGTGGCCGGACGGTAGAGGCGGTAGGCAAGAGGGCCCTCGGCGCCTTGCAGAGTGCCGTCCTTGACCTCGCCCACGGGGCGGCCCGGCGGTCGGGCCTTGTTGAATTCGGCGACGAAGTCGCGTGCGCCTTGCGCGCCCATCGATTCGATCGGCGGCAGGTTCATCTCGGTGAGCATGTTCAGCACCAGCCGCACATCCGGCTGCAGCTTCACGATCTCGCCGTCGTTGCACTGGCTCGCACCGTTCGGGCCCGTGAGCTTGAAGCCGAGCATGCCGCGGCTGACGACCTCGTTGCAGATGCCGCGATAGGGCCCGACGCCGCCGGTGTATGGCATCAGCGTCTGCGGCTTGCCCGGCACGTTGGCGCCTGTGTACCAGGTGTTGGCGAGCCGGTGCAGCGTGACCGTCGAGCAGTCCGCCATGTGGCGCATCCAGCCGGCCTGCGCGGTCTCGGTCGGCTCGATGGTGGTGAAGCCGGCGTCGCGCATCGCGGCGAGACGATCGACCACGAAGTCGACGTGCTGCTCGATCGACACCGCCATGTTCGACAGCACCGATGGACTACCGGGACCGGTGATCAGGAACAGGTTGGGGAAGCCGGCGACCGTCAATCCAAGATAGCTCTCCGGGCCATCAGCCCAGCTGTCGTCGAGCGACTTGCCGCCACGGCCCTTGATCGGATGCACCGCGCGGATCGCGCCGGTCATGGCATCGAAGCCGGTCGCGAACACGATGACGTCGATGTCGAAGCTGCGCTTGTCGGTCTTGATGCCATTGGATGTGATGGATGCGATCGGCTCCTTGCGCAGGTTCACCAGCGTCACGTTCGGACGGTTGAACGTCGCGTAGTAGTTCGTGTCCAGACATGGACGCTTGGCGCCGAACGGGTGATCGTGCGGCGTGAGCGCCTCGGCCGTCTCGGGATCCTTGACGATCTCGCGGATCTTCTCGCGGATGAGATCGGCGAGCAGCGCGTTGCCGTCGGCATCGACGCCCTGGTCGGCCCAGAGCTGCGTCAGCATGCCGACGAGATCGCCGGAGGCCCACATCTTCTCGAAGCGCTCGCGGCGCTCGGCCTCGCTCAGCGCCCAGCTGAACTCGGTGGCCGGCGGGATCGGCACGCCGGTCATCGACCAGCGTGCCTGCTCGCGCAGCCCCTTGCGATCCTCCGCGAGCTGCGCGGCGCGATCGGCCGGGAGCGGACCGTTATGCGCCGGCAGCGCGAAATTCGGCGTGCGCTGGAACACCGTGAGCTGCGCGGCCTGCTCGGCGATGATCGGGATCGACTGGATGCCGGACGAGCCGGTGCCGATCACGGCCACGCGCCTGCCGCGGAGGTCCACGCCATCATGCGGCCAGCGGCTGGTGAAGTAGATCTCGCCCTTGAAGTCGTGCACGCCGTCGATCTCCGGCGGCTTCGGCTGCGACAGGCAGCCGGTCGCCATGATGTAGTGGCGGCAGGACACGGCAGGGCCGTGGTCGGTCGTCAGCAGCCAGCGCTCCCTGGCCTCATCCCAGGCGGCGCCGAGCACGCGGGTGCCGAAGCGGATGTCGCGGCGCAGATCGTAGCGATCGGCGACGAAGCCGAGATAGCGCAGGATCTCCGGCTGGGTGGCGTATTTCTCCGACCACTGCCAGGCCTTTTCGAGCTCGGGATCGAAGGTGTAGCTGTAGTCGACGGTCTGGATGTCGCAGCGCGCGCCGGGATAGCGGTTCCAGTACCAGGTGCCGCCGACGTCGTTGGCCGTATCCAGAGCCACGGTCGAGAAGCCCGCCTTGCGCAGGCGGTGCAGCAGATAAAGCCCCGCAAATCCGGCACCCACGACGGCGACATCGACCGTCTGCGTTTCACCGCCCGACACCTCCGACGCGCGTGTCTCGACAATCCCGTCTGACATGCTGACCTCCCGATGATTTTGTGATTGGCGGAAAGGCTAGCTCTGCTCGCATGGTTTGTCAGCAGCCAAAACAACGATCTGCGGTTGTTGCAGTGCGGACCGTGCAGCGCCGCAGGTATGCCAGGCGCTGATTTTGCATCGCCGGTCAAAAGGCCGCGACGGAGTGGACAAGACCCTGAGAAAGCGACAGAAAGCCACCCTGCCGCGTCGCATTCACCAAGTTTCAACGCATCGCGACTGTAACAACCGCTACACTACGCCACCTCCACGACTGAATCAGGCCAGGCCCATGCCGCTATCGCTGCCCAAGCAAAAGATCCGCGTTCTGCTCCTCGAGGGCGTGAACGACTCGGCCGTCCGCATGTTCGAGGCCAACGGCTATACGGAAATCGAACGGCTGCCGAAGGCGCTCGGTTCGGCGGAGTTGAAACGTATGCTGTCGGGCGTGCACATGCTTGGCATTCGCTCGCGCACGCATCTGACCGAGGAAGTGCTGCAGGCCGCCGATCGGCTGATGGTGGTCGGCTGTTTCTCCGTCGGCACCAACCAGGTTGATCTCGATGCCGCCAAGCGGCTCGGCATCCCCGTGTTCAATGCGCCCTATTCGAACACCCGCAGCGTCGCCGAGCTGACGATCGCCGAGGTCGTGATGCTGATGCGCCGCATCTTCCCGCGATCGGTGTCGGCGCATGCGGGCGGCTGGGACAAGTCCGCCAATGGCAGCCGAGAGGTGCGCGGCAAGACGCTCGGCATTGTCGGCTACGGCAACATCGGCTCGCAGCTGTCGAACCTCGCCGAGGCCATGGGCATGCGGGTGATCTTCTTCGATCTCACCGACAAGCTCCGCCACGGCAACACCGAGCCGGTCGAGAGCCTCGACGAGCTCCTGGCGATCAGCGACGTCGTGTCGCTGCATGTCCCGGAGACGCCGGCGACCGCCAACATGATCGGCGAGCGCCAGATCCGTCACATGAAGGACGGCGCCTATCTGATCAACAATTCGCGCGGCACGGTAGTCGACATTGAGGCGCTGGCCAGCGCGTTGCGCGAGGGCAAGCTCTCAGGTGCTGCCGTCGACGTGTTTCCGGTCGAGCCGGCCTCGAATGCCGATCCGTTCGTCTCGCCGCTGCAGGGCCTGCCCAACGTGATCCTGACCCCGCATGTCGGCGGCTCCACCGAGGAGGCGCAGGATCGCATCGGTGGCGAGGTTGCGCGCAAGCTGATCGACTATTCCGATGTCGGCTCGACCTTCGGCGCCGTGAACTTCCCGCAGGTGCAGTTGCCGGCACGCCCGACCGGCACGCGCTTCATCCATGTCCATCGGAACGTGCCGGGCGTGCTGCGCCAGGTCAACGATGCGGTGTCGCGGCACAACATCAACATCCTTGCGCAATATCTGCAGACCGATCCCGAGGTCGGCTATGTCGTGCTCGAGACCGACGTGGTCGGCGGTGAGGGCGAGGCGCTGCTGTCGGAGCTGCGCGCGGTGGAGGGCACGATCCGCGTGCGCGTCCTGTACGATCACGACCGGCCCTGAGGCTGTGGAGGCTGCCGCGCGATGACCGGCTCGTCTGCATCGTCTTCAGCCTCGTCCGTCGTTCTCAGCACGACGGTGCCGGCGCGCGTGCTGCGCCATGATCCGCAATACGGCATGTCGACATTGTTCTTCGCCGACGGCGAGCTGCGCGTGCCGATGGTCGATGCGGCTGTTGACGCCGGCGTCTCCGTGACCATCGAGGCCCGCGACGTCTCGATCGCGCTGTCGCGGCCGATGGATGTGTCGATCACCAACCGGCTGCCGGGCCGGATCGAGGAGATCCTGCCGCTCGATCCGCCCTATGTGCGCGTGACGTTCGATCTCGGTGCGACCAGGCTCCACGCGCTCGTGACCTTGGAATCGGTCGAGCGGCTGGCGTTGGAGCCGGATCTATCGGCCTGGGCGATGATCAAGAGCGTCGCGATCGGACCCGGCGCGGTTCGGCCTTCGGAGCTGCCTCGGCCGCGCCGCTGGCCCGCTTCTGATAGCGCGGATCGGTAGCCTTCTGCAGCTCGACGAGCGCCGCAGCGGTGGCCGTGCGGGTGCGCCGCTCCATCGAGCGATACAGCGCGATCAGCCGCTCGCCGAACGGCGTGATCTCGGCGCCGCCGCCGCGGCGGCCGGGATGGGTCTCGAACACCGGCGTCTCGAAGGTGCGGTTGAGCGCATCGACCATCAGCCAGCATTTGCGGTAGGAGATGCCGCTCGCGCGCGCGGCGCCCAGGATCGAGCGCTCCCGGCGGATGAAGTCGATCAGCAGCAGATCCTCGGGCGACAGACTTCCGCCGTTGCCGAAAGTGATGGTCAATGCGATCTGAGCTTCGCGCTTCATCCTATTCCGATCCGCTCGCGTTGTGAGCCGATCATGTCACGCGGGCTCTGCGCTGTCACCATGCGGCCGGACCACGCTTCGATCCAGCCGGCACGGCGCGCGACTTCGACCGGGACGCATTCGGCGAACACGCCGGCGAAGCGCGTCCACGCCTCCATCATCGCAGGCGATACCGCCGTGATGATCGGAAGCCCGGCTGACATCGCCGAGCCGAAGGCGTCGGCGAGGCCACCTCCCGCCGCCTCCTGCTTGCCGAACTTGCTGAGGATCACGACATCCGTGCCACGCGCGATCGACTGCTGCACGGCGGCGCAGGCCAGCACCAATCCTTCGGGATCGAGGTTGCAGGCCTGCGATCCCGGGCCGAGATCCTGCGAGATCGAGAACATGCGGTTGTCGTCGAGGCTGCGCAGCATCATGGCCTTGCACGGCCTGGTCTTGTCGACGTTGCTCTCGATCACGCCGGAGACGCGCAGCCCCATGCCTGCGAGCCGCGTGGCGAACTCATCGAGTAACTCCTGGATGACGGTGGACGCAGCGCCCTGCAGCGCCACGATCTGACATGTCCCGACCTCAGCGACACCCATGGCAGTCCTCCTCACGCATTGGCGGAGACGCGGCCCGCCTTCCGACCGGTTCGCATGATCTCTTGGACAGCCGAGACGACGCTCGCGGCGATCGATCGCCCGCGGTCGTCCATGCCGGTCCATGCGGCGTGGCGGCCGCGCGGATCGATCTCCAGCAGCTTGACGTTGGCCGGCACGCGCAGACCGTCGCGCGCGATGCCGCGCAGTGCGCCATCGAGCGGCGCCAGCATCGGCGTGCCGCCGAGCGATCCGAGCTGCAGTCCTTTGTAGACGCGGGTGCCGATGTCGAGCGGCGTATGCCAGACGGCATCCTGATCGGAATAGACGAAGCGCTCGCGGCCTGCGCCGCCGAGATCGCGTGCCTTGCCGTCCGCATCGCGCGTCGTGCCGTGCGCCACGATCGCGCCGGTCTCGCAAGGATGTGTCTCGACCGCGATGTCGCAATTGTGCCCGACCGCAAAGCGCGGCCCAATGCCGACGGCGATGCCGGCGACGCCGCGCAGATCCGGCGTCGCAAGATGCTTCTGCATCCGTGCATCGACGATGACTGCGGGATAGCGGAACGCGATGATGTCGGTAAGATGCATCCCGGTGACGGCGACCCGGCCTGGCTCGCGATGAATGCGCACGACGTCCGCGATGCCCTCGGCCCGGCAGCCGATCACGCCGTCGATGTCGCACGTCTCACCATACAGGACGTCGTGAAAGGCCATGCCGCGTCGGATCACCGGCGGAAAGGCGTCGTGACAAAGGACGAGCGCGAAGCACGCCTGGTTGAGCTTGGCCGCGATCGCGGAGGCGATCTCGTTGGTGCCCAGCACCAGCGCGAGCGGCTTGGGCGCGTTCGGATGCCAGGTGACGGCGGCGGCTTTCATGCTGATGACCTCGTGTTGCGAGATCGAATGAGCAAGCCGCGGGCCAGATCGCTCTGCGCCGACCAACTTGTTCATTGCATTGAGGAAAAGCAGGCAGGCTTCGGTTTTGCGATCCAAAGCTATATTGTTTAGGATATAACATCGGACGCTATATTGTCGCTTATACAACATGTGTTGCGATGGTGGGGGGAGGGTCGGCGCGTGCCGATCAGACGATGGGCTCTTCGCGCCGAACCAGCGCGACGCCCTTGACCTGGGCGTAGACGGCAAGCCCCGCCTGCAGGCCGAGCTCGTTCCACGAGCGTTGGGTGACCCGCGACAGCAATCGCGCGCCCTCACCGTCCTCGCCGAGGCCGAGCAGGGCAGTGACGCGGTGGTCCGATTGGCCGCGGATTTCCAGGATCTTCGCGCGCAGCACGTTGACGATGGTGCTGCGGCTCGGCGTTTCCACGGCGAGGCTGACGTCATCGGCCAGCACGCGCAGGCGGCGGCGTGTTCCGGACGCAAGCGGCTCGGCCGGCAGCACGAAATGCCCGCCGGGCACCGCAAGCGTCACCATGCCGTCGATGGCGTCGTGCTTCAGAACGGTGGCGTCGAGACTCACCGCAGCATCGCGGGAGAGCGCGAGCGGCAGTGTCAGGTCGGCTTGGAGCACGGACAGCGGGCCTGAAGCCAGGACGCTGCCATTGCGCATCAGCACCAGCTGATCGGCGAGCCGCTCGACCTCCGCGATATCGTGGCTGATGTAGAGGATCGGCAGGTCGAGCGCGGCATGCAGGCGCTCCAGATAGGGCAGGATCTCGTCCTTGGTCATCTGGTCGAGCGCCGACAGCGGCTCGTCCATCAGCAGCAGCTTCGGCTGGCTGAGCAGAGCGCGGCCGATCGCCACGCGCTGCCGCTCGCCGCCGGACAGATGGCGCGGCGAGCGCTCCAGCAGCTTGGCGATGCCGAGCAGCGACACGACCTCATCGAAGCCGATGGCGGTGGGGCCGGACGGGCCGGGATGGCCGTACATGAGGTTGCGGCGGACGGAGAGATGCGGAAACAGATTGGCTTCCTGGAACACGTAGCCGATCGGGCGCCGGTGCACCGGGCGGAAGGTCTTCTCGTCCTGCCAGACGTCGCCGGCGACGGAGCATCGTCCGTCCAGGCGGTTGAGGCCGGCGATGCTGCGCATGACGGCGGTCTTGCCACAGCCGGACGGGCCGAAGATCGCGGTGACGCCGCGCGCCGGAACCTCGAACCGCGCGTTCAGCTCAAAGCGCCCGAGCGTACCGCGGAAATCGACCTTGACGGTGCTCATGACGCGCGTCGCGTCATCTTCTTCTCGATCAGCATCATCGTCAGAATGACGCCGAACGAGAACACGACCATCCCGAGCGCCAGCACGGAGGCTTCGGTCCATTGCGAGGTCTCGACGTAGTCGTAGATCGCGACCGACAGCACCTTCGTCCTGCCGGGAATGTTGCCGCCGATCATCAGCACGACGCCGAACTCGCCGACAGTGTGGGCAAAGCCGAGGATCGCGCCGGTGAGGAAGCCGGGGCTCGCGAGCGGCACGGCGATCGTCCAGAACGCGCGCCAGGGCGTGGCCCGCAGCGTGGCGGCTGCTTCCAGGGGCTTCTCGCCCATGGCCTCGAAGGCGTTGCGGATCGGCTGCACCACGAACGGCATCGAGAACAGCACCGAGCCGATCACGAGGCCCGGGAAAGTGAAGGCGAGGGTGCGTGCGCCCCACAAGGAAGCGAGCGCCCCGCCGGGACCGCTCGGGCCGAGCGCGACCAGTAGATAGAAGCCGAGCACGGTCGGCGGCAGCACCAGTGGAATCGCCACCAGGGCTGCGACCGCCTCTTTCCACCACGCCTGCGACCGCGCCAGCCACCATGCGATCGGTGTTCCCACGATCATCAGAATGACGGTCGTGATCGCTGCCAATTCGAGGGTCAGACTGACCGGTTGCCAGATATCGGCCGAGACGTGCAAGTTCATCCTTGGAAGTTCATCGACGTGAGCGCTCAGCTGCCGGACTTCGGATCCAGAGCATAGCCGAACTTCTCGATGACCGCACGGGCTTCCGGAGTCTTGAGGAAGGCCAGGAACGCAGTCGCCGCCTCGTTGCCGGCGGATGCCTTCAGCAGCACGGCATCCTGGCGGATCTCGCTGTAGAGGTTCTGCGGCACCAGCCAGCGCGAGCCGCCCGCATTCGGCATCAGCTGCGACAGCGCGACGAAGCCGACCTCGGCATTGCCGGTATCGACGAACTGGAACGCCTGCGAGATCGTGTTGCCCTGCACGATCTTGGGCTGGATCGCTTCATAGAGCTTGAGCGCCTTCAGCGTCTCCACTGCGGCCGCGCCATAGGGCGCGGCGGTGGGATTGGCGATCGACAGCTTGTTGAACGCGTTCGCCTTCAGCGTTTCCTCGCCCTTCACCGCCTTCGGATCCTTGCTCCACAGCACGAGCTTGCCGATGGCGTAGGTGAAGCGGCTCTCGGCGACGCCGAGGCCCTCGTCGACCAGCTTCTTAGGCCGTTCGTCGTCGGCGGAGAGCAGGATCGCGAACGGCGCGTTCTCCTTGATCTGGGTGTAGAACTGTCCGGACGCGCCGAAGCTCAGCACCAATTCGTGCCCCGTCTTGGCCTTGAACAGGCCGGCGATCTCCTTCGCCGGCTCGGTGAAGTTGGCGGCCACGGCGATGTTGGCGCTGCCGGCAAACGCGTTTGCCCCAGTCAGGAGAGCGGCAGCCGCGCACAGAGCAGCGGCGACGAAGCGCATCGATCTCATCACAATTGTCCTCGTTCATATCGACAGAGACGGGTTCGCTTCGGTGAATTGCAAGTCCCGTTCCGGCGCAGCGGCCCGTACCGATCCGTGCTATATTCATTCGTATACATCAAAATAGACAGGTCGGCGACGTCCCGTCAACCCGAGGGGCTCCCTCGGGCAAACGCGATGGGCGTCAGTGTTCGACTTTCGACAATCGAGGCTGAAGCGATGTCGGAAACGTGACGGCCCGAGAACCAGGGGTCTTCGGGCCGGCGCGAGACTAAGCCATCCGCTCCCAGAGCTGCCGCACCAGCATGCCCGCGCGCTTCTCGATCGCCGCGGCGGCATCGAGCGCGAGGTCCTCGCGATAGCGGCCGGCGATCAGCTGCACGCCGATCGGCTGGCCATTGTGAACCGCCACCGGCACCACCGCGCCGGGCAGCCCGAGCACGTTGATGGCCGAGATGAAGCGGATCTCGTTGAAGAAGATATCACGCACGCGCTCCGGGCTTACCGTGTCCTCGCGCGGGCCCGGCGTCGGCTTGACCGTCGTTGGCGCCAGCACCACCGGATACTCCTCGAAGAACATCTGCCAGGCGCGGATATGGGTGGAGCGCTGCGCCGTCGCGTTCATCCAGCCTGCGAGGTCGAGGATCTCGGCCTTGGCCCGCATCCCGCCCCACGCCTTGTGGAAGTCTTCGGAGGTGACGGCGAGCATCTTGGCTTCCTGCATCACGACCACCTCGGTGGTGATGACGTCGCACCAGGTCTGCCAGACGCCGGAGATGTCGGGGACCTCGACCTCGCTGACCCGGTAGCCGGAGCGCTCCAGATGATCCGCGGCCTGCCGGAGCGCGGCCTGCACCGAGGGATCGACGTCCATGTCATCAGGAATCTTGGCGAGCGCGACCTTGATCGGCCGCTTGGGCGTCTCGCCCTCGAGCGGGGCGGGCACCCACCAGGGATCGCGCGGATCGCGCCGGCTCATCACCTCCAGCGCCAGCCTGACGTCGGCGACGCTGCGCGCCAGCGGCCCCTGCGACGACATCAGATGCGCCAGCATCGGCCGCTCGGCCGCGGCGCTTTCATTGTAGGCCGGGATGCGCCCCTGTGTCGGCTTGATCGTGACCACGCCGTTGCAATGCGCCGGCCAGCGCAGCGAGCCGCCGATGTCGTTGCCATGCGCGATGGTGCCGATGCCGGCGGCGACCGCGGCTCCGGCGCCGCCCGACGAGCCGCCACAGGTGATCTCGGGATCCCACGGGTTCAAGGTCAGCCCGTGCAGCGGGTTGTCCGTGAAGCCGCGGAATGAGAATTCCGGCGTGTTGGTGAGGCCGAGCACGATCGCGCCCGCCTTCTTGAGGTTGCGCACGACGGGCGCGTCCGACGGCGCGATGATCCCGGTCTGCGCCGGAACGCCGTTGGGGTTTGGCCGTCCCTCGTAGTCGACGTTCTCCTTGATCGTGACGGGCACGCCATGCAGCAGGCCGTCCTTGTTGCGCGCCTTGTCCGCGGCGCGCGCAGCTTTCAAGGCTTCTTCGGACAGATCGACGACGACCGCATTCAGCTTCGGATTGACCTCATGCATGCGCGCGAGATGAGCCTCGGTCACCTCGACCGAGGAGATCGCGCCGGAGCGGATCGCAGCGGCGGTGTCGAGCGCCGACCACTGCCAGACTGGTCCTTTCGGCAGCCGCGGCTTTGGCTCGGCTGCCTTCGCCTGTGGTCTGGCCTGCGGCTTCGCCTTTGCGGGCTTCCTGTTGGCCGTGGCGCGCGCGGCCGCGCGCTTCGGAGCCGGCTTGGCGGTCTTCGCCGCCGGCTTCTTCTTTGTCGCTGTCTTTGCCATCGTGTTCCCCCCAGTTTCTCTCTCAAACGACCGACATGGTCAGCGGCGGCTCGACCTCGGCGGGCAGCGGGCTGACATAGGGCGTGCGCTGTGTCCGCTTCTTCAGGTCGGCCTTGGCGGCTGCGATCAGCGCCGGCTCATTGAACGCCTTGATGCCGAGACCGGCCATGGCCTTCGCGGCCTGCACCATCGCCTTGTGCGCGGCCGGCGTCTTGCCTTGCGCGACGACCTGCCAGGTATGGAACGGCGTGCCGATCGCCACCGTCGGCGCGTGCACCTGCACCGTTGGCACCACCCAGCTGACGTCGCCGACATCGGTCGAGCCGATCTGCGGATTGCGCTTGGCGTTCAGCGGCACCAGGAAGTCGGCCAGCGGCTTGTCGGTCGGGTCCATGCCGATGCTGTAGTAGACGGATTCGATGTCCTTGTCGGTCAGGGTCGCCTGGATCTGCCCGGCGAAATCCTTGTCGGTCGTGTCGAAATGCGGCGGCCCGAGCTCTTCCATGATCCCGTGCAGCGCCTCTTCGAGCGGCGTGTTGGGCAGGATGTTGGAGACCGCCGAGATGATCTTCATCTCGACCTTGGTCTCGGTCATCATCGCGGCACCTAGCGCGATCTTGTGCACGCGCCCGACCAGCTCGTTCATGCCGGGCAGGTCGCGCGCGCGGATGGAGTAGCGCACGCGCGCATGCGCCTGCACGACGTTGGGTGCGATGCCGCCGGTGTCGAGCAGCGCGTAATGCACGCGGGCGTCGCTCGGCATGTGCTCGCGCATGTAGTTGACGCCGACATTCATCAATTCCACCGCGTCGAGCGCGCTGCGGCCGAGATGCGGCGAGGCGGCCGCATGCGAGGTGCGTCCGGTGAAGATGAAGTCCGCGCGCGTGTTGGCGAGCGAGGGCGTCATCACCACTTCCCAGAAGCTCGACGGATGCCAGGTGATCGCGATGTCGGCATCCTCGAACGCGCCTGAGCGCACCATGAAGGCCTTTGCGGCGCCGCCTTCCTCGGCAGGGCAGCCGTAGTAGCGCACGCGTCCCGGGACCTTGTTGGCGGCGAGCCAGTCCTTCACGGCGGTGGCCGCGAGCAGCGCCGCCGAGCCCAGGAGATTGTGGCCGCAGCCATGGCCGTGGCCGCCGGTCTCGATCGGACGATGCTCGGCAACTCCCGCTTCCTGGCTGAGGCCGGGCAGGGCGTCGTATTCGCCCATGAAGGCGATGACCGGACCGCCTTCTCCCCATTCGCCCATCAGCGCCGTCGGAATGCCCGCGACCTTTTCAGTGATGCGAAAACCCTGGTGCTTGAGCTCGGCGAGGTGTTCGGCAGATGAGCGGGCCTCGGTGTAGCAGACCTCGGGCATGCTCCACACCCGGTCGCTGAGCTCGATGAAACGGGTCTTGATCGCGTCGACGCCGCGCCAGATCTCGCTGCGGTTGTCCATCTCCGGTCTTGTCCTCTTTAGCCGATAGGAAGCCGGTATGGTTATCAGCTAAGTTCCCCGACGCCTAGCGATCCGCCGCGAGAGCAGCCATGCGGCCTGCGGCAAGGCGCGGAGGAGCGCGCGTCATCCTTTGAGCAGATGATGCTGCGATGGGATGCAGCGCGATGCTTTCGGCGGCGCAGCGAGAAGGGTCGGGACGCCGTCCTCAAATTTCGGAACTGCCGCCGTGCGCTGTTACCGCACCCGTCCAGGAACGATCGTGGTCGCGTCCTGTTCTCGTGTCAGGAGTGCGACCGCCATGCGGGCAGGACCGATCACCATCATCGTTGCATTGCTGCTGATTCTCGCAGCCGCCGTCATCTTCGCCTATCAGGGCATGACCCTGCCTGGCGATCCGATGCCGGCCGGGGGCTGGATCGCGCTCACGCTCGGCGTGGCGTTTTCGCTCATCGTCGGGATCGGGCTGATGGTGCTGTTGTTCTACAGCAGCCGCAAGGGCTACGGCGAACCATCACAGTTCGGGGCTGATGATCATCGCGACTGAGGCCGCTCACGCCGGGCGCGGCGGATGCTGTGTCCGCGGATGCCGGTCGTGAAGCAGCTTGGCGAGTTCGTGCCTCAGATCGTCGTGACCGCGCATCGCCGTCTCGAACAGCGCCTCCTGGATGTCGCGCGGCATGTCGCCCCAGACGCCGATGGCGGCGCTTCCGAGCAGCTCTGCGAACCGGTTGTCGTCCATGCGGCACCTCCGGACGATCTGACGCCCGAGAGCGGCAAAGGTTCCAGGCCCGGTTACTGCGTGGTGAACAGGACAACCGCAATCGCAACGGAGAGCGCGATCGCGGACACCGTCCCCGCGGTCGACAGCACGCCCATGCGCCGCAGCGCCGCTGCAAACACGATGATGATCGGGGTGGCGGTGACGAGGCCGAGCTGCGCTTCGGTCATGGACATGCTCCTGATGCCGATCCCGTAGCGCATCCAGGCGCCGTGCTGTTTGTGCGCCGACAAAGAGCATGTCTGCCGCCCCGACTAGCTTTGCCGACATCTGATCGGAGGTGGCGGTGTCGGCACTCACATACGAACCGGAACCAACGGAGCGCTGGGGCGTGCTCGACGGGTTGCCGGGCGACCCCATGATGTGGGTCCTGATCCTCAGCGAGCTCGTCGCTTTCGGCCTGCTGCTCGGCGCTTTCGTCGTGGCGCGCGCAGTCAATCCAGTCGTGTTCGCGGCCGGGCAGGCCATGCTGGACGGACCTCTCGCCGCATTGAACACAATCGTGCTTGTGACGAGCGGGTGGGCTGCGGCGCGCGCGGCGGCCGCGGCGAGAGGCGCATCGCCGCCC
This sequence comes from Bradyrhizobium sp. HKCCYLS3013, assembly GCF_051167615.1. Classification (NCBI taxonomy): domain Bacteria; kingdom Pseudomonadati; phylum Pseudomonadota; class Alphaproteobacteria; order Hyphomicrobiales; family Nitrobacteraceae; genus Bradyrhizobium; species Bradyrhizobium sp. HKCCYLS3013. Next base: position 266,020 of record NZ_JBNPTK010000005.1, on the reverse strand, counting down.
ACCGCACGGCGTTGGATCATGCTGGCGATCCTGCTCGGCGCGGCCTTCATTGCCGTCAAGCTGACCGAGTATGGCAGGGAGATTGCCGCCGGCGCAGGCCTGGAGACGTCGCCGTTTTTCACGCTCTATTTTCTGCTCACGGGCTTCCATCTGCTCCACGTCGTGCTCGGGATGGTCATCCTGGGAGGCGTCGGTCGTCATGCCGCGCCCGACAGCGTCGAGACCGGGACGGCGTTCTGGCACATGGTCGACCTGGTCTGGATCGTGATGTTCCCGATCCTCTATCTGGTGGGATGAGTCATGGTCCGCGATCGCCTCACGCTCGCCTGGCTTCAATTGCTGAGCCTCGCCACCGCCACGCTCGCGGCCTCGCTGCTGCTGCCGAATCGCTGGCTCGCCGATGCTCTCGTGCTCGTGCTCGCATTGGCCAAGGGCAGGGTGATCGTGCTGGATTTTCTCGGCCTGCGCCATGCGCCCGCGCTGTGGCGCGGCCTGCTCACATCGTGGCTCCTAGGCCTGGTCGCGCTCGCCGGGCTCGCGGTCGCGATCCGCGCACTGGTCTGACGCGCCATCGCCATGCTGCTTGCGCGGCGACAAAGAGACTCCCGGCAGTGCCGGTAGATTGCCTTCACCATCGACCTTCACCAAACGGAAAGGACGTGTCATGGCGGAACGCCTGACCAAGTCTGCCGCACGGAACGTCTTCTACGGCGGTTCGGCCTTCTTCTTTGCGATCTTCCTCGGGCTCACAGCGCACAGCCACTACTACATGGTCACGACCTCGACCAGTGCGTCGACGCTGTCCGACGGCGTCGCTCGCGGCAAGCACGTCTGGGAGAAAAACTCCTGCATCAACTGCCACACGCTGCTCGGCGAGGGCGCCTATTTCGCGCCAGAGGTCGGCAATGTCTGGGACCGCTGGGGCGGCAGGCAGGACCCGGCCGCCGCGCGCGAGATGCTGAAGTCCTGGATGCAGTCGCAACCCTCCGGCGCGCCCGGCCGCCGGCAGATGCCGCAGTTCAACCTGTCCGACCAGGAGCTCAACGATCTCGCGGACTTCCTGCAATGGACCGACACGATCAAGCGCCAGGACTGGCCGCCGAACAAGGCCGGCTGAGCCGGCATCCCGCCCCCCCGTCATGAGAGAGATCCGCGATGAGATATGAGACCCAGAAGGTCGCGATGCTGTATTTCTACGGCGCGCTGACGCTCTTCCTCGCTCAGGTCATCTTCGGCCTGCTCGCCGGCACGATCTACGTGCTGCCGAACACGCTGTCGGTCCTGCTGCCCTTCAACATCGTCCGCATGATCCACACCAACGCGCTGATCGTGTGGTCGCTGATCGGCTTCATGGGCGCCACCTACTTCCTGCTGCCCGAGGAGACCGAGACCGAGCTCTACAGCCCGCTGCTCGCCAAGATCCAGTTCTGGATGTTCTTCGGCGCCGCGGGGGCTGCCGTCGTCGGTTATCTCTTCCACTACCATGAGGGCCGAGAGTTTCTCGAGCAGCCCTTCATCATCAAGGTCGGCATCGTCGTCGTCTGCCTGATGTTCCTGTTCAACGTCACGATGACGGCGCTCAAGGGTCGCAAGACCACGGTGACCAACATCCTGCTGTTCGGGCTGTGGGGCGTGGCGATCTTCTTCCTGTTCGCCTTCTACAATCCGGCCAATCTCGCCGTCGACAAGATGTACTGGTGGTACATCGTCCATCTCTGGGTCGAAGGCGTCTGGGAGCTGATCATGGCCTCGATCCTGGCCTTCCTGATGATCAAGCTCAACGGCATCGATCGCGAGGTGGTCGAGAAGTGGCTCTACGTCATCATTGGCCTTGCGCTGTTCTCCGGCATCCTCGGCACCGGCCATCATTTCTACTGGATCGGCGCCCCCGGCTACTGGCAGTGGATCGGCTCGCTGTTCTCGACCCTCGAGGTCGCGCCGTTCTTCACCATGGTGATCTTCACGGTGCAGATGACGCTCAAGGCCGGCCGCAAGCATCCGAACCGCGCCGCGCTGCTGTGGTCGGTCGGCTGCTCCGTGATGGCGTTCCTCGGCGCCGGCGTGTGGGGCTTCCTGCACACGCTGTCCAGCGTGAACTACTACACCCACGGCACCCAGGTCACGGCGGCACACGGCCATCTCGCCTTCTTCGGCGCCTATGTGATGCTCAACCTCGCCGTCATGGCCTATGCGGTGCCGCAGCTGCGCCAGCGTGCGCCGTATAACCAGTGGCTCTCGATGGCGAGCTTCTGGATCATGTGCACGGCGATGATGACGATGACCTTTGCACTGACCTTCGCCGGTATCATCCAGGTGCATCTGCAGCGCGTGCTCGGCCAGAGCTACATGGACGTGCAGGACCAGCTCGCGATGTTCTACTGGGTGCGGCTCGGCTCCGGCGTGTTCGTGGCGATCGCGGCGCTGATGTTCGTCTGGGCCGTGCTGGTGCCCGGCCGCACCAAGGAGGCTGCGCTGCCCGGCGCGCTGCAGCCGGCGGAGTGAAATCCCGCAGGCGGCGGCCTCGATGCCGCCGCCTGCATCCCCCTGATACGGAGAGTTGTCATGAAGCCCGCGCTGCACGCGATCCATACCGCCCCGTCGTTCCCCTCGTACACGCCGACCGGCCATGAATGCGCGCTGTTCGAGCATGCGTTCCGACATCGCCTGCCGGTGCTGCTGAAGGGGCCGACCGGCTGCGGCAAGACCCGCTTCGTCGCGCACATGGCGGCGCGACTGGGCCTGCCGCTGCACACGGTCGCCTGTCACGACGACCTCACCGCCGCCGACCTCACCGGGCGCTATCTGCTCAAGGGCGGCGACACCGTGTGGACCGACGGCCCGCTGACCCGCGCGGTGCGCGAGGGCGGAATCTGCTATCTGGACGAGGTCGTCGAGGCCCGCAAGGACGTCACCGTCGTGCTGCATCCCCTCACCGACGACCGCCGGATCCTGCCCTTGGAGCGCACCGGCGAGGAGCTGATCGCGCCCGACGGCTTCATGCTCGTGGTCTCCTACAATCCCGGCTACCAGTCGCTGCACAAGGCGCTCAAGCCGTCGACACGGCAGCGCTTCATCGCCATCGAATTCGGCTTCCTGCCGGCCGAGCAGGAGATCGTGGTGGTTGCCGCCGAGAGCGGGCTGGCGCCGGAGCGCGTTCGGCCGCTGGTGGCGCTCGCGCATCGGCTGCGCGCGCTGCAGGGCCATGACCTGGAGGAGGGCGTCTCGACGCGCTTGCTGGTCTATTGTGCGACGCTCGTCGCCGCCGGAGCATCCATCGCGGACGCCGTGCTCGCTGCGATGATCGAGCCGCTCACCGACGACGCCGACGTCAAGGCCGCGCTGCGCGAGGTCGCGCATGCCGTGATCGGGTGAGCCATGCTCGACTTCCTCGAACTGGAGGAGACCGTCGGCCGTGCCTGGCATCGCATGGTCGGCACGACCTCGAGCTATCCGGTCCATCCGGACCAGGCCGTCGCCCTGAACGAGATCAGCGGCCGCATCGCCGTCATGTTCCGCGCGCTGGGCGGCGAGAGCGGCGTGCAGATCGCCGGAGCCAAGGCGCGCAAATCGGGCCATCGGCTCGGCTGGCGCCAGCGCATTGGCCTCGGCGACGAATGCCTCGACCAGGCCGGGCGCGACGGCGCCACCGTGTTCCTGCCGGAGACCATCGCGCTGCTGCCGGATCGCGCGCTCAATGCGCAGCTCTATCACTGGCTCGCGGCGTGGTTCGCGACCATGGCAGTCGAGCCGATCGCGGAGCGCGATCCGCTGCGGCGTGATCTGCTGGCGCTGCGCCGGGCCTGTGAGACGACCTCGCTGGTGCTGGCGCGCTTCCCGGGGCTGGCGCGTCCGCATGCGCAACTCGCTGAAGCGCTGGCTGCGGCGCGGCCGCGGCGGCCGCTGCCTCGGCTCGAGCAGCAGGTCGAGCACATCGTCATGGCGCTGCTCGGCGCGGGCGCGCCGCCCAAAGGCGCGCTGTGGAATGCGGTCATCGCCGGCGGCCCGTTGCCGCAGGCCGCCCCGCCCGGCTATCGGCCGATGCTGCCGTGTCCGCTGTGGGGCGATTGCTGGGGTCGCGATGCCGTTGCCGCGGCGCGCGACGACGACGAGACGCAGACGCCCGCAGAGCAGGAGGGGGCACCCGACACCCGCAAGCGATTCGCGCGGCGCGAGCGCGACGACACGGCCAAGCGCGATCCATTCATTCTCAACCGCTTCGAGAAGATCCTCGCGATGGCGGAGATGGTCAATGTCGATCGTCCGTCCGACGATACCGACGATGACGACGCCCGCAAGGCCGCCGACGATCTCGACGAGCTTGCGATCGCCAGGCGCAAGGGGCGGCCGGCGAGCAAGCTGAAGTTCGACCTCGATCTGCCGCCCGAGGCGGTCGACACCGCGAGGCTCGACAGCGGCCGGCTGTATCCCGAATGGAATTATCGCAGCGGCGCCTATCTGCCGGATCATTGCCGCGTCGTGACCGGCGACGCCGCCGAAGCGGGCGAGGCGTGGGCTCCGGACGATGCGATGCGCCGGCGGATCCGCAGCGTCCGGCGCAGGTTCGAGACCTTGCGGCCGCGCCACGAGATCATGCGCGCGCAGGCCGACGGCCACGACCTCGACATCGACGCGCTGGTGCGCGCGCGCAGCGATCTCAATGCCGGCCATGGCGGCATCGACCGCGTGCACCTCGCGATGCGCCCGCTGGCGCATGATCTCGCGGTGACTCTCCTGGTCGACGTGTCCCTGTCGACCGATGCATGGATCGATGGCGTGCGTGTCCTCGACGTCGAGAAGGAGGCGCTGCTGGTGCTGGCGCATGGGCTGTCGGCCTGCGGCGACAGCCACAGCATTCTCACCTTCACCTCGCGGCGCAACTCGTGGGTCCGCCTGGAGACCGTGAAGGCATTCGGCGAGCCGATGAGCGGGCGGGTCGAGCGCCGCATCGGCGCGCTCAGGCCCGGCTACTACACGCGTATCGGCACGGCGGTGCGTCACGCCGCCGGCGAACTCACCGAGCGATCCGAGCGCAAGCGCCTGCTGCTGGTGCTGACCGACGGCAAGCCGAACGACGTCGATCACTATGAGGGACGGTTCGCAATCGAGGACACGCGCAAGGCGGTGCAGGAAGCGCGACGCGGCGGCGTCGCGGTGTTCGGCGTGACCATCGATGCGTCGGCGCAGTCGTATTTTCCAACCCTGTTCGGTCGCGGCGGCTACGCCATCGTCGGCAACATCCGGCGACTACCGGCCGCACTGCCGGCGCTGTACCGGCAGTTGGCGCACTGACGCTTACGTCGCCGGCTCGCGCAGATTGCGCAGCGACACGGGCAGGTGGGCCATGAGCTTGTCGAACTCGCCGGGATCGAGCTTCTCCCAGAGAATCTCGAAGATGCCGCGCGCCGCCGTGAGCGGATCGACCGGGAATTGCGGCGGCAGTTGGCGGAAGATGTCATCGACGAAATATTCGAGATGGCGGTCCTTGGTCGGGGTTGCCGCGTGGTGCCAGCCCTCGTAGTAGATCCCGCGAATGAGCATCGGCAACTGGACGCCGAAATTCACGGCGACGGCCAGGGGCATGCGGTCGCGCAGCACATGCAGCACGGCACGCAGTGCATTGTAGGCCTGCTGCCGGCTCGCCAGCGCGAGGCGCTGCTCGATGGCCTTCAGCCAGATGTTGGTTTCCTGGACGGTGTGATCCAGGGCGGTCACGCCGGTCTCGCTCATGTGGTTCTCCATGATGACAAGTGCACAGGACCGTTCGAGGGACGCCGAACGAGGTAACGGCAAGGCCTGATTCGCTTGAACGCCTTGTCAGTAGGTGGTGCGTTCGAGCCGGTCATGTTGACCTGCATCAAATCACGATGTCGTGGTTGGACCGTGAGGTAAATGGCGGGTCAACGTCCCGCCCAGTCGTTTACGATCCCTGGCTGCCGGAGCAGCACCGGGGGTCGGCAAGCCCATCCGTCATCTTACGGGGATCGTCGTGCCCCCGTGCACGGCACGCAACATTGGTCAGCAGTTCACTCTGACAAACAGCCATCGACAAACAGCCATCGACAAACAGAACGTCTACAAATCAGCACGTCGCGATCTCGCGGCGCGGATCGCTCCCGAGTGTTGCTTGACGGAACCCTCTTCAAGGGAGAGGGCGCAGGGAAGGCCGGGAGCTCGCCGCCCCCATGGCCCCCGTGCGGAAAGAATGCACGGGGCAGGAACCACAGGTTCGGCCGAGACATCCCGGCCTTCCCTGCGCGACGGTGTTACGGCTTATACGCACTCTCCCCGGTGAACGGGCTGTCTTGCCACCGTCACCCGCGCGAGGCTGAAACCTCGTCGCGAGCTTGACGCCAGCGTCGCGGCGCCAGGACCATGCGATTTCGCCGTCCGCGCCGTGCCGTTCGTCCGCAGGCATGACACCCGCTGCGACACGCCGCGTCCATCGCATCCCGCACTCCACGTCTCGTGACGTTCGCGATACGCCCCTCTTCATGAGGCGGGATGCGCGGAAATGTGCAGGTGATTTGCCCGACGGCGCAAGTGCCAAACGTGCGACGAACTAACACGACGGGCAATTCGCGCATGGCGGTCATGCTGATTCGTTCGTTCGATGGTGGCGGGATTTTGCGTCTACCCGTGCTCAGTCGGAGAGCGCATCTCAAGTTGGCATCGGGCTGCTGCCTTGGGGGTGGTGCGAGGTGGGCGCTGCGGGCGCTGAGAGACGCGCGACCACAGCGCTCCTCGTTCGCGGTGGCGAGCATGATGCCGAGCCACCGGAACGTTCGCGTCGCAAGTCTGGAACTTGCGCGACTCGTTCGCGCTGAACATCCCGAGATCATCGCGGGCCGGCGCTGCGCCGTCAGGTTGAACCGTAGTTGTCCTGCTTGTGAAGAACACGTCTTCGCTTGCTCGTCGCGACAGACTCACCTTACATCGGAGTCGTCCGAGGCGGAGAGATCGCGCGCTCGGCACCCCTTCAACTCACGAATCGACGTCGGCTCGCAATGCTCAAGTCTGCCCAAGAGAAGTCTGTTCACAACAAGCCTGCTCAAGACAAATCCGGCAAAGACCTTCCGCTGACCGGCTATGCCGTCGTGGTCGATGGTCAGATCAAGACCGAATTCAAGACCAAGGATGGCGCACACAACGGCGCGCATGACCTCAAGCGCCGGTTTCCGATGTTGCAGATCAGGGTGTACGACGCGGAGACGAAGCAGACCCACGACATCGAATTGACGCGGGCGTGAGACTGGCCCGCCGCGCGAGCCGTGGTGTTGTGAGGACGCAGGGCCGTTGCACCTTGTCGAGGTCGAAATCGCTGTCGATGTTTGAGCGTATGGAGAGCATGCTCCTGATGTAGCCGAGGGTGCGGTCCGGGTTGCCGCGCCGTCACCCTTGTGGGAGAGGCCGCTGTATCGCGCAGTGGCGTGCAGGCCTGGCTGCACGCAGGCCACTGTCGGCCTGCGCGCAAGAGACGCCGAGATGGGCTGTTGCGGTCGCTGCGTGATCTGAGCCAATCTGCCTCATCTCCGACCACGCGAGCAGCCATCATGACCGAAACCGCCTGGAATAGACTTTCCGCCGCAGCGCTTCGCGCGCTCGCGGCCCGTGACGCGCTCGTGCTGTTGCCGGTGGCCTCGACCGAGCAGCACGGCCCGCATCTGCCGACGGGAGTCGACGACTTCCTGTGCAGCGAGGTCTGCCGCCGCACCGCGCTGGAGCTGGCTCCAGACCATCCCATCGTGGTCGCGCCGACTGTCTGGTGCGGGCTCGCCGACCATCACGTTCCATTCGGCGGCACCTTTACCCTCAGTCTCTCCACCTACCACGCTGTGCTCAGGGACCTTTGCCGCTCGATCCTGAATGCCGGCTTCCGCCGCATCGTGATCGTCAACGGCCATGGCGGCAACATCCAGGCGCTGGCCGCCCTCACCGGCGAACTGACGCGCGAGCTCAATGCCCCGATCGCGACCACGACCTATTTCATGGAAGGGCGGGAGACGATGGCCGAGGTCCTCGAGGATCAGGACGGTGTGATGCACGCCTGCGAAGCCGAGACGTCGATGATGATGGCGGCTCATCCGAGCCTCGTCGATGCGGCGAGGCTCGACGCGGCCTTCGGACCGAGCTTCGACATCATGGGCTCGATGGTGCCGTCGCTGAAAATGTTCAGATCGTTCGCCGACATCACCACCTCCGGCGTCGCAGGCGATGCGCGCAAGGCATCTGCTGCAAAGGGCGAGAAGCTGCTCGTCGGCTGCGCGGCGGCGCTGGCGGCGCGATTGCGGGCGGGCGAGCCATGGTCCACAATGTCTCCTGCAACCATTCCGCCGCCAGCCGCAAGATGACGGAGGCGCAGAGCATCATCGCGAGAAGCCCGCCGCAGGCAGGCATTTCGGATGATGGACCGCAAACGATACGTCCACGGGTCTATTGGACGCGTCGTGCCGATCGGCAATCAGCCGCGTTCCGCGGAAGCGGCGAGACTCGGAGCCGCCGCGTCGAGGCCATCCGCGAGACTGCGGCTCGCGTTTCGCACCTCGCTGCGAAACGTCTTCGCCAGGTTCGACAGCGGCCGCGCCTCCGACCACAACACATAGGCCGAGACTTTGGTGCTCGGCGTGAACGGCCGTACCACGAGATCATGCCCGCCCTGGCGCGGCGAGAATGGATCGACCACGGCGACGCCGACGCCGGTCGAAGCCAGCACGCAGGCCGTGTTGCAGTAACGCACTTCGACCGTCGGCTGGAAGTCGGCGTCGGCTTGCCGGAAGCTCTCGCGCACGGCTTCGCCGAGGCGTGTGCCGCGTTCGAGGCCGATCAGCGGGAACCCGGCAAGGTCCCGCGCTGAAATCATGTCGCGTTCCGCAAGCGGATGCCGGGCCGGCATCACGCACACCATCTCGCCGGTGTGCACGACCTCGTGCGCGATCCCGGGATGGTCAGACAGTCCGAGCGCGAAACCGAGCTCGGCGACGTTTCCGAGCACGCCCTCGATGATGCCCTCGTAGCGGCGCACGTCGAAGAACATCCGCGTCTGCGGCCGGCGCCGCAGGAAGCCTGACAAGGTCGGCGGGATGATGCTGTAGGCGAGCGGCGGCGTGGCGACGATCGACAGATGACCCGTCTTCTGCTCGCGCAGGTCACGCACGCGGCTTTCCAGCCGGGCATGCAAGGTGAAGATCGCCTCGCTCTCCTCATAGAGCGTCATCGCCTCGGGCGTCGGGAACAGCCGGTTGTTGACGCGCTCGAACAGCGTGAAGCCGGCCTGCGCCTCCATCGCCTTCAGCGCATTGCTGATCGCGGGCTGCGACAGCGCCAGCTCCTCGGCGGCGGCGACCGTGGTGTGGTGGCGGATGACCGCCCGCAGGATCTCCAGCTGGCGCAGGTTCATGTGGACGCCCTATAAGCCCAGGTTATGGTCTCGGCCAAAATATCATAGCGCGCGGCCGTGTGGGCAGATTGCAAATCCCGCGCCGCTTTCGCCAAATGATCCCTTCTTTCAGTGCGCGCATTCAGGCGGCGTTCCGCCTGATCGTTCGGCATGACGCACAGATTGGAGGCACTATTGAGCCGTATCTTCCGCGCCGCCGCGGCCCAGATGGGACCGACCCAGCGCGCCGACAGCCGGACGCACACGCTGTCCCGCATGATCGCGCTGCTGGATCAGGCCGCCAGCGAGGGCGCGAAGCTGGTGGTCTTCCCCGAACTCGCATTCACGACCTTCTTCCCGCGCTGGATCCTCGAAGGCGAGGCGCTCGACGGCCACTTCGAGCGTTCGATGCCGAATCCGTCCGTTGCCGCGCTGTTCGACCGGGCGCGGGCGCTTCGCGTCGGCTTCTATGTCGGCTATGCCGAGCTGACACCGGACGGACGCCGCTTCAACAGCTCCATCCTGGTCGATCCCGACGGTGAGATCATCAGCAAATATCGCAAGGTGCATCTGCCCGGCTCCGTCGAGCCGCGCCCGGGTGCCAAGTATCAGCAGCTGGAGAAGCGCTATTTCGGCTATGGCGATCTCGGCTTTCCGGCCGTGCGCGCCGGCCGCGAGTGGGGCGGCGCCATCATGGGCATGATGATCTGCAACGACCGGCGCTGGCCGGAATCGTGGCGCGTGCTCGGACTGCAGGGCGTCGAGCTGGTCTGCGTCGGTTACAATTCCGCGGCCTACGATCCGAACGGCGGCAACACCGAGGATGCCGCGCTGCGCACCTTCCATTCCACGCTGGTGGCGCAGGCCAACGCCTACATGAATGCGACGTGGGCGATCGCGGTTGCAAAGGCGGGCGACGAGGATGGCAGCGGGCTGATCGGCGGCTCCTGCATCATCGATCCCAATGGCTGCATCGTGGCGCAGGCGAGGACGCTCGCTGACGAGGTCGTCGTCGCCGACATCGACCTCGATCTGTGCCGCCAGGGCAAGGACAAGATGTTCAACTTCGCGGCCCATCGCCGGCCGGATCAGTACAGGCTCATCACCGAGCGCGCCGGCGTCGTCGAGCCGGTCGTGGTCGATTAGCCGTTCACATGGGGGAGTGTTGCAGGATGCGCCGTTCGTTGTTTGCAGGTCTCGTCATCCTCGCCTCGTTTGCTGCGGCGGGGGCGGCGGAGCTGCCCGCTGAGATCAAGCAGGCTGGCGTGCTCAAGCTCACGGTCAACTCGACCTACGCGCCGATGGAATATCACGACCCCGCCACCAACGAGCTGAAGGGTCTCGACATCGACCTCGCCAACGCGCTGGCGAAGCGCCTCGGCGTCAAGATCGTCTGGAGCGAGACGCCGTTCGCCGAGCTCATTCCGTCGCTGCAGACGAAGCGCGCCGACTTCATCATCTCCGGCATCTCGGATCGTGCGTCGCGGCGCGAGACCGCCGATTTCGTCGACTATCTCGTCACCGGTCCGCAGTTCTTCGTGCTGGCGGACAGCGATGCCAAGGCCGCGACCGATCTGTGCGGCCGGAAGATCGGCACCACGCGCTCGACCAGCTTCCCGCAGGAGATCGAGAAATGGAGCAAGGCCAGTTGCGAGGCCGCAGGGAAGCCCGCCGCGCAATATGCGCCGGGGGAGAACTCGATCGATGTCCGCAATCAGCTCAAGCAGGGCCGCATCGATGCTGCCGTGCAGGGCAGCGAGACTTTGCCCTATGCGCAGTCGCAGGAGGCCGGCAAGTATCGCATCGTCGGCGAGCCCATCGCCTTCGGCTACCAGGGCATCATGTTCCGCAAGGATGATGCCGCGCTGCGTGAAGTGGTGACCGAGCAGCTCAAGGCGATGATCGCCGACGGCAGCTACAAGGCCATCCTGGACACATGGGGGCTCGGGGCCAATGCGGTCCGCGAGCCCATGCTCAACGCGGCGCCGCAATGAGCCGCAGCGAGGCCCTGGCCGACGGCTTCCCGGATCTGTCCGGACACGGGATTGCGCGGCAGGCGCATTGGGGCCGCTGGCTCGCGGCCGCTGTCATCGTCGTCGTCCTCGTCGCGATCGGGCGGGCCTTCGCCAAGGGGCAGATCGAGTGGGTGTTCGTCGAACGCTTCCTGACGGCGCCGGTGATCCTGCGCGGCATCGTCAACACGATGGTCATGGCGGTCCTGGCGATGATGCTCGGAATCGCGCTCGGCGTCGTCGTTGCGATCATGCGGCTGTCGCCCAATCCGGTGCTGCGGTCGGTCGCCGCCGGCTACACCTGGCTGTTCCGCGGCACGCCGCTGATCCTCCAGTTGTTGTTGTGGTTCAATCTGGCGCTGGTGTTTCCAACCATCGGCATTCCCGGCCTGTGGAGCGCGCGCGCGGTCGATGTGATGACGCCGTTCCTGGCCGCGCTGCTCGGGCTCGGCATCAACCAGGGCGCCTACACGTCCGAGGTGATGCGCGCGGGCCTGCTGTCGGTCGATATCGGGCAATACGAGGCGGCGCAGGCGATCGGCATGGGACGATTGCAGGCGCTGCGCCGGATCATTCTGCCGCAGGCGATGCGCGTGGTGATCCCGCCGCTCGGCAACGAGTTCATCGGCCTGGTCAAGGCGACCTCGCTCGCCAGCGTGATCCAGTATCCGGAGGTGCTGCACTCGGCCGAGAACATCTACTACGCCAATTCGCGCGTCATCGAGCTCCTGATCGTCGCCGGCCTGTGGTATCTGCTCGTGGTCTCGATCCTCACGCCGCTGCAGATGCTGCTCGAACGCCGCTTTGCCCGCGGCATCGCGCGAGGCGGCCGCTGATGAGGCCGCTGGTCGCCATCCGCCAACTGAGCAAGCGCTTCGGTGAATTTCAGGCGCTGAAGCAGGTCTCGCTCGACGTCTTCGAGGGCGAGGTGGTTTGCCTGATCGGGCAATCCGGTTCCGGCAAGACCACCTTGCTCCGCTGCGTCAACCAGTTGACCACGGCCGACAGCGGCGGCATCTGGCTCGACGGCGCGCTGCTCGGCTTCCGCGAGCAGGACGGCCGGCTGCACCGGCTGTCGGAGCGCGAGATCGCGCGGCAGCGGCTCGCCTGCGGCATGGTGTTCCAGCGCTTCAACCTGTTTCCGCACATGACGGCGCTGGAGAACGTCATCGAGGGGCCGGTGCAGGTGCAGAGGCGCAGGCCGGCCGAGGCGAAGGACGAGGCGATGGCGCTGCTGCGCCGGGTCGGCCTCGCCGACAAGGCGGGCTCCTATCCGTCACAATTGTCGGGCGGCCAGCAGCAGCGCGTCGCGATTGCGCGGGCGCTTGCGATGAAGCCGCGGCTGGTGCTGTTCGACGAGCCGACCTCGGCGCTCGATCCGGAGCTGGTCGGCGAGGTGCTTGCCGTGATGAAGGAGCTCGCGACATCCGGCATGACCATGCTGGTGGTGACGCATGAGCTCGGCTTTGCGCGCGAGGTCGCCGACCGGGTGGTCTATATGGACCAGGGCGTGATCGTGGAGAGCGGCCCGGCCCGCGAGGTGCTGCGCGCGCCGCGCGAGGCGAGAACAAGAGCGTTTCTGGCAGCGGAAGTGGGGTGAGGTGATGGATTTGAAGTGGATCGTGTTGGCTGGACTCATGAGCGCCGCCGTGGCGGGCACGGCTCTCGCCGCCGAACTGCCGGCCGAGATCAAGCAGAACGGCCTGCGCATCGCGGTGGTGCCGAACTATCCGCCGATGGAGTTCAAGGATCCGGCCACATCGACCCTGACCGGCTTCGATGTCGAGCTCGGCGAGGCGCTGGCCAAGAAGCTCGGCGTCAAGGCTGTCTGGCAGGAGACGAGCTTCGACCAGTTGATGCCGGGCCTCGCCACGCAGCGTTTCGACATCATCCTGACCGGCATGACCGACTACAAGAGCCGGCAGGACACCGCGACCTTCATCGATTATCTGCGCAGCGGCCCGCGCTTCTTCGTGCAGGCGTCGCGCGCGTCCGAGCTCAAGGAGCCGACCGCGCTGTGCGGCAGGAAGGTCGGCGCCTCCAGGCGCACCAAGTTTCCGGACCAGATCGCGGCCTGGAGCGAGAAGAACTGCGGATCAAGCCCGATCCAGTTCGTCGGCACTGAAGGCTCGGCCGACGCGCGGACGCAATTGAAGCAGGGCCGCATCGATGCCGCCGTGCAGGGCAACGAGACCTTGCCCTACATCATGGACCTCGAGCCGAACGCCTACGCGCCGGTCGGCGAGATGATCGCGCTGCAATATACCGGACTCGCGACGCCGGTGAAGGCGGACGAGCTCCGTGGCGCGCTGCACGCTGCGCTGGAGGGCCTGATCGCCGACGGCAGCTACAAGGCGCTTCTGGCGAAGTGGAAGCTCAGCGACAACGGAATCGAGAAGGTGCTGATCAATGCTGGACAGTAAGGCGCTCGCGGGGATCCCGGTCGTTCCCGCCAACACTGCGCCGCCGGCGCCGGACTATCCATGGCCTGCGCCGTACAGAGCGGCGATGTTCCTGTCGTTCGACATCGACGCCGAGAGCGCCTGGACGTCGAAGGATCCGGCGCACGCCGCGCGCCTGGTCACGATGAGCTTCGGCGGCTACGAGGCGCGCGTCGGCACGCCGAAGCTGCTCGAGCTGCTCGCCGAGCTCGATCTCAAGGCGACGTTCTTCATCACGGGATGGGCGGTCGATGCGCATCCGGCGATGGCGGAGGCCGTGCTGAAGGCGGGCCACGAGATCGGCCATCACGGCTATCACCATCTGCTGCCCGATCCGGGCGATCCCTTCATCGTCGAGGAGATCGAGCGCGGCTTCGAGGCGATCCAGCGCCGGCTCGGCATCCGGCCGATCGGCTACCGCGCGCCGTTCGGCGAGTTCTGCGAGGAGCTGCGGATAGCGCTGGTGCGCCAGGGAATCGTCTACACCTCGTCGTTCCGCGACGACGTCAGGCCCTATCGCCATTGCCTCGCCGACGGCAGGCCGGGCACGATCGAGATCCCGGTGACCGCGAGCTATGACGACTGGATGCACGGCCTGTCGGCGCGGTTCTCGCCGCGCTCGATCTTTCCGAAGGAGCACGTGCTGTCGATGTGGAAGGATGAGCTGGACGAAGTCCGCGACTGGGGCGCGATGGTGACGACCGTGCTGCATCCGCAGGTCTCGGGCCGGCCGATGCGCTTCCGCCTGCTGCGCGAGTTCCTGACCTACGCCAAATCGTGCCAGGACGTCTGGATCACGACCGGCGCCGAGATCGCCGCGAACTACCAGCGTCAAGAGGCGGCGGAAGCGAAGAGCGCATGAGCACGACCGCGATCTTCGGCAGCTATGTGCTGACGCGCAGGGACGGCGCGCAGGACGTGCTGCGCGATCACTGGGTGCTGGTCGAGGGCAGGCGCATCGCGGCCGTGACGCGCGACAGGCCGGCGGCGGACGAGGTGTTCGATCGTCCGGGCCGATTCGTGCTGCCGGGGCTGTTGAACCTGCACAACCACATCTTCAGCGAGGCGATCGCGCGGACGCTGACCGAGGACGGCAACGGCCGCCGCAACAACAAGAGCATCGTCTATACGGTGCTGCTGCCGCTGTCCAAGCGCGGCGCGGAGATACTCACCGCGGAGGAGCGCTTGGCGATCGGCCGCATGGGCGTGCTGCAGCTCCTGAAGGGCGGCGCGACCACGGTGATGGAGCCGTTCCGCAACGCCATCCCGGAGCTGTTCGATGCGGCATTCGAGATGGGCCTGCGCTTCTACGGCGCGCCCTATCTGTTCTCGACCTCGGACGCCAAGGCGGATGCCTCGGGCACCGTGCACTATGCCGGTGACGACGGCGAAGCCGACATGGCGACCTGGAACGCGCTGCATCAGCGCTGGCACGGGCAGGGCGACGGCCGCATCCGGCTCGCGATGAGCCCGCACGCGACGGATACCTGCGGGCCGGATCTCTTGCGCGCGGCCGCGAGCCGGGCGCGCGAGCTCGACGTTCCCATCACGACGCACATGGCGCAGAGCCCAGGCGAAGTCGCGACGATTGCGCAGCGCCATGGCGGCCGCACGCCGGCCGAATATCTCGACTGGCTCGGCCTGCTCGGTCCCGATCTGCTGGCCGCGCACTGCCATGCCTCGACCGATGCCGACCTCGCGCTGATGGCGGCGCGCGGCGCCGGCGTGCTGAACTGCCCGCGCGTGTTCGCGCGCGCCGGCGTCACCGCCGCCTTCGGCCGCTTCGCCGCGCACGGCGTACGCACCGCGGTCGGCACCGACGGCTACAACATGGATCTGCTCGGCGAGCTCAACGCGGCGTCGATGATCTCGAAGATCGCGCTGGGAAGCGCCGAGACGGCGAGCGCGCCGGAATTGATCGACGCCGTCACCACGACGGCCGCCGCCATGATTAAGCGCGACGATCTCGGCGTCCTCGCGGCGGGGGCGACCGCCGACCTCACCGTCGTCGACATGACGCATCCACATCTTCGGCCGCTACATGACCCGCGCCGCGGCCTGATCGCGCTCGCCAACCGCGCCAACATCGACCAGGTGATGATCGATGGCCGGCTGCTGATCCACGACGGCCACTATCTGCATGGTGACGAGGCGGCGATCACGGCGGCCGGCGCGGCGGCGATCGAGAAGATCTGGGCGCTGCCCGAGGCGCAGGCCGCCTTCGCCGGCTGAGCGGGACTACCTGGTCCCGTATGCGCGGTCGCCGGCGTCGCCGAGGCCGGGGACGATGAAGGCGTCGTCGTCGAGGCCTTCATCGATCGCGGCGGTCCACAGGGCGACATCCGGATGCAGGCCGCGGACGCGCTCGACGCCCTCCGGAGCTGCGATCATGCAAACCATGCGGATATCCTTGGCGCCGCGCTCCTTGAGCCGGTCGACCGCGGCGACGGCGCTGTTGCCGGTCGCGAGCACCGGGGTGACGACGACGGCCAGGCGCTCCTGCAGGTCGGACGGCGCCTTGAAGAAGTACTCGACTGCGGTGAACGTCTGCGGCTCGCGGTACAGGCCGATATGGGCGACGCGAGCGGTCGGCACCAGATCGAGCATGCCGTCGACGAAGGTGACGCCGGCGCGCAGCACGGGCACGAACACCAGCTTCTTGCCGGCGATCTTGGCCGACTGCATCCGCGCCAGCGGCGTCTCGACCTCGACCTCGGTCAGCGGCAGGTCGCGCGTGACCTCGTAGCAGAGCAGCATGCCGATCTCCTTCAAGAGCTCGCGGAACGACTTGGTCGAGATCGACTTGTCGCGGATCAGGGTCAGCTTGTGCTGCACCAGCGGATGATCGACGACCGTGACGCCTTCCATGGCTTTCATCTCCGAAGCGTAGGGTGGGCAAAGGCGCGACGCGCCGTGCCCACCGCGATCTTAGCTCAGCTTGGAATGGTGGGCACGCTGCGCTTTGCCCACCGTACGCGCAACTGATCAGTTTCGTCATGGCGAGGAGCGAAGCGACGAAGCAATCCAGACGTCCTTCCCGCTTTGCTCGCAATGACGGAACCGCGAGGTCGGCGACCTCAGGCCCAAACCCCTTAAAACACCGTGCCGTCGGTGAGGATGGTCAGCGGCGGCGAACCGTCCGGGCGGCGGGCGAAGGCGAGCTTGCGGCCCGCGGCCCAGCTGCCGCCTTCGAGGATGCGCGCCAGCGGTAGCTGCTCCGCGGTCTGGCCGGTGCGCCGGCGGATCAGTTCGGCCAGCCGGTCGAGCAGGGCGACGGTCAACGCGCGCCATTCTACCACCAGCGGAGAATCGACCTCATGGGCGCGCGCGGCATCGGCGGGATCGCGCAAGCTCAGCACGCCGCCGTCGACGAACAGGCCGCCATTGCGGTATTCGGCGAGGCCGGTGAGGCCGTCGATGTTGTCCACCACCAGGCCGGCGCGCTGCAGCGGTTCGATCAGCGAATAGCTCAGCCATTGCGACAGCTTGTGCAGCGGGACGAGACCGGTGGTCGCGTCATCGGTGATCAATGATGGATGCCGCCAGCAATCGCCGAGCGCCGTGCCGTGCAGCGTCAGGCGTGACGGCCAGATCGGGCCGAGCTGACGCAGCACCTGCTGCAAAATCGAAGGGGCCTCTATGCGGCCGCCAGCGGCCATCCGATCGAACAGGCCACCCGGCCGCGGACCGTCCTTCGCGCCGAAGACCTCGGGACTTGCCGCCACGACCGCGCCTAGCCGCCGTAGCAACTCCACGCGCCCCTCGAGCCCGACCAGCGGATTGTCGGCGCCGACCTGAAAACCGCGTTCGAGATCCGCGACCGTGAGCTGCCTGAGCCTCGCCGCATCGGCCCGCAGCGGATCGCTCGCATTGGACGAGAACGCGCCGCTTGCGAACATCTCGAGGCTGGCCAGCGCCAGCCCTTCGGAGCGGCCGATGCTGAAGCCGCTGGCTTCGTCATGATAGCGCCACGCCGCGCCGGCGCCGGCGTCGAGCAGCACGCTCGCGATGGCGAGATCGAACTCGGCGCGCGCCCGCGACGCCGCATTCGGCCAATTCACTTTGTCGGCGATCGCGGCCCAGCGATCGACACCACCGACCACGAAATGCCGCCAGCGCGAGTGGAACGGCACCTCGCCGTCGGGATAGGCCTTGCGGGTCACATCGAGCACGACGTCGGCGATCGCGTCGAGCCGGGCGATGTCGATGCGGAAATGCGGCAGCTTGTCGGCGAGACCGAGCGCAAGCAGCTGATGCGACCGCTCGCGCACGGCGCGGGCCGACAGGAGATATGAGACGTCGTCCATGATCTGCTGCTGCGCTCAGTACTTCTCGAGCGGGCGGCCGACGGTGTCGCCGAGCGCCTCGGGTTTCTGCGGCTCCAGCGAGAAATAGCCGGCCGCCTTCTTGGCCGCGATCTCGACATGGGCGTCGGCGGGAATCAGCTCGTCCGGGATCGGCACGCGCTCGACGATGTCGACGCCTTGGCCCACCAGCGCGTCGTGCTTCATGTCGCTCATCGAGATGAAGCGGTCGATGCGTTTGATGCCGAGCCAGTGGATGACGTCGGGCATCAACTGCTGGAACCGGGCGTCCTGCACGCCGGCGACGCATTCGGTGCGCTCGAAATAGGCCGCTGCGGCGTCGCCGTCCTCCTGGCGCTTGCGTGCGTTGTAGACCAGGAACTTCGTCACCTCGCCGAGCGCGCGGCCTTCCTTGCGGTTGTAGACGATGATGCCGAGCCCGCCGTTCTGTCCCGCCGCAACGCATTCCTCGATGCCGTGAATCAGATAGGGGCGGCAGGTGCAGATGTCGGAGCCGAACACGTCGGAGCCGTTGCACTCGTCATGCACGCGGCAGGTGATCTTGGTGCGGGGCTCGTTCAGCTTGGTGACGTCGCCGAACAGATAGACCGTGGTGCCGCCGATCGGCGGCAGGAACACCTGCAGGTCGGGCCGCGTCACCAGCTCCGGATACATGCCGCCGGTCTGCTCGAACAGGCCGCGGCGCAGACTGGTCTCGCTGGTGCCGAAGCGCGCGGCGACGCCGGGCAGATACCACACCGGGTCGATCGCGACCTTCACCACCGAGACGCTGCCATTGGCATGCACGACGTCGCCGTCATGGACGAGGCGCTTGGCCGCGAGCGCTGCATGCAGCTCGGGGAGCTCGATGCGTGCCTTGGTCACGGCGATGGTCGGCCGGATATCGATTCCTTCCGCGATCTCGCCGCCGAAATTCTCGGCCACCAGATGGCCCCAGGGATCGAGCGCGACGATCTTCGCCGGATCGCGCCACTGCGCGAACGGGCCGATCGTGGCGGCGGGATGGGTGTTGGTGAGATCGGGGCGGCGGATCGGATCGAGCGCACCGGATGATACCGCGAGCGCGCGGTAGACCGTGTAGGAGCCACCATGGCTGCCGATCACGTTGCGGTCCTGCGGCCGCGACACGGTGCCGATGATCGGCCCGCGCTCGCGTGCGGTCTCGGCGCCCCAGTGGAGCGGGAAATTATGCTTGGCGCCTGGCACCGGGTGCGAGGTCAGGCGGATATGATCCGTGCGGTTGGAGCGAGTCATCGGACAGCCACCCCCAAAACGGCAACGGCCCGCCTTGACGACGGGCCTGAGCAGAACGCGTTCACGTTTTCCATGCATCAATATAGCAGTTTTTCTGCAGCAAACAAGGGTATCCCGGGCGGCATCTATTTGTAAACGAATGGTGACGACGGCCGGCTTGCAATGCAGCGCGGCCTCGCCCGCTGGCATGGCGCTTGCCTTTTGGACGCGACGCCGCCAGCTTGGCGCGCGTAGGGAGTCTTCGGCGGCAAAGGCGGCATGGACCTGATCATTCGCAACGCGGTGCTGGCGCAGCAGGGCGAGCTGCGCCGCGCCGATATCGGAATTTCCAAAGGCCGCATCGCCGCCATCGAGTCCGCGCTGCCGGCCGAGGTGGAGGAGCGCGACGCCGAACATTGTCTCGTCGTGCCCGGCTTCATCGAGACCCATATCCACCTCGACAAGACCTGCATCCTCGACCGCTGCAGCATCCGGGAGGGGACAGTCGCCGAGGCGGTGCGGGAGACCGCGGCGGCCAAGCGCAACTTCACGCCGGAGGATGTCTATGCCAGGGCGAAGCAGACCGTTGAGCGCTGCGTCAGCCATGGCACGATGCGGATGCGCACCCATGTCGAGCTCGATCCCGGCATCGGCTTCATCGCGTTCGAAGCCATCCAACAGCTCGCGCGCGACTACGACTGGGC
Organism: Bradyrhizobium sp. HKCCYLS3013; assembly: GCF_051167615.1. Classification (NCBI taxonomy): domain Bacteria; kingdom Pseudomonadati; phylum Pseudomonadota; class Alphaproteobacteria; order Hyphomicrobiales; family Nitrobacteraceae; genus Bradyrhizobium; species Bradyrhizobium sp. HKCCYLS3013. The sequence continues at coordinate 245,932 of NZ_JBNPTK010000005.1, read as the reverse complement.
GCTCGATCTCGAGATCTGCGTGTTCCCGCAGGAAGGCCTGACGAACTATCCGGGCACCGAGGAGCTGCTGATCGAAGGACTGCGTCGTGGCGCGCGCACCATCGGCGCCGCCCCGTATTTCGACACCAACCCGCCGGCGCAGATCGACCGCATCTTCGCGATCGCGCGCGAACACGACGTCGACATCGACATGCATCTCGATCTCGCCGAGACGCTCGACCACATGCAGATCGAATATGTCTGCCGCAAGACCGAGGAGTACAAGTGGGGCGGGCGCGTCGCTGTCGGCCATGTCACGCAGCTGTCGCTGCTGCCGCCGGAACGCTTCAACGCGATCGCCGCGCAGCTCGCCAATGCCGGTGTCGCCGTGACCGTGCTGCCCTCGACCGACCTGCATCTGATGGGACGGCGGCAGGATCATGCGATCCCGCGCGGCGTGGTCCCGCTGGAGCCGTTGCGCGAGAGGGGCGTGACCTGCTCGCTCTCGACCAACAACGTGCTCAACCCGTTCACGCCCTATGGCGACGGCTCGCTGATCCGGATGGCCAACCTCTACGCCAATGTCTGCCACGTCTCGCGCCCTGACCATCTCGCCGGCTGCCTCGACATGGTGACCCATGATGCGGCGAAGCTGATGCGGCTCGGCAACTACGGCATCACCGTCGGCGCGCCGGCCGATCTCGTCTGCATCGATGCCGCCGATCCGACCGAGGCGGTCGCAACGCTGGCGCAACCGCTGTGGGGCCTGAAGCGGGGGCGGCCGTCGTTCTCGCGCACGCGCCCGGTGCTGCATCGGCCGGGATGATGGCGGCACCAGGTACTTTCGGCATAGTGGCACACGCCGCTCTCTCGATATCGGTTCGGTGCCGCCGGTCATCTCAGCGCTGTCCGATGCAGCGCCCTCTCCCCTTGTGGGAGAGGGCATGTACGGCCATCCGCGTACGCGGTCGGGTGAGGGGTCTCGTTCGACGAGTGCCGCTCGTGGAGAAAGACCCCTCACCCAACCGAGCTTGCCGAGACGTCATACATGCCCTCTCCCACAAGGGGAGAGGGTGCATATACGAACTGATTGTGGAGTTCCATCATGCGCATCATCAACGTTGCCGCGGCCCAGATGGGGCCGATCCAGCGCGACGACAGCCGCGAGGCCGTCGTCACGCGCATGATCGCGCTGCTGGACGAGGCCAAGCGCAGGGGCGCTGATCTCATCGTCTATCCGGAGCTGGCGCTCACCACGTTCTTTCCGCGCTGGTACATGGAGGATCAGGCCGATGTCGATGCCTGGTTCGAGCGCGAGATGCCCAACGCCGCGGTGCAGCCGCTGTTCGACCGCGCAGCGCAGCACGGCATCGCGATGTATCTCGGCTATGCCGAGCTGACGCCGGATGGGCATCACTACAACACGGCAGTTCTCACCGACCGCGCCGGCAACATCGTCGGCAAGTATCGCAAGGTACATCTGCCAGGCCACGAGGAGTTCGAACCGGAGCGCAGCCACCAGCATCTGGAGAAGCGCTATTTCGAGCCGGGCGATCTCGGCTTTCCCGTCTGGCGCAATCTCGGCGGCATCATCGGTATGGCGATCTGCAACGACCGCCGCTGGCCGGAGACTTATCGGGTCATGGGCCTGCAGGACGTCGAACTGGTGCTGATCGGCTACAACACGCCGTCGGTGAATTCGCTGAAGTCAGCGGAGGGACTGCAGCAGCGCCTGTTCCACAACCGGCTGTCCGCGCAGGCCGGCGCCTATCAGAACTCGTGCTGGGTCGTGGCGGTCGCGAAGGCTGGCGTCGAGGACGGTCATCACCTGATCGGCGGCAGCCTGATCGTCAATCCCGACGGCGAGATCGTCGCGGAAGCGCTGACGGAGGGCGACGAGGTGCTGGTCGTACCTTGCGATCTCGATGCGACACGGTTCGGCAAGGAGACGATCTTCGACTTCGGGCGGCATCGCCGGGTCGAGCATTACGGGCTCATCACCAGCCGCACCGGCGCAGTGCCGCCGGAGTGACCCAATGTTGTAGTTTGTAGGCGAAATCCTCGCGCGGATCTCGGTGCGCTCCCTCTCCCCGTTCTTACGGGGAGAGGGTTGGGGTGAGGGGCAGCCACGCGCACCGAACGTGCGGAGAGTCCCCCTCACCCGGATTGCATCTGACGATGCAATCCGACCTCTCCCCGCAAGCGGGGCGAGGTGCACCGAGGTCGCCGCGCGAGTGTTGCCACCAAACAATGCGCTCAGCTGGCAAACGCCACCGCGCCCAGAGCCATGGTCACCGCAGCCTGGGTCGGATCGATCACCGGAATCCCCAGCGCGTCCTCCAGGTTCTTGCGATGCCGCGCCATGCCGGCGCAGCCCATCACGATGGCGCCGGCGCCGTCCTCCTCCTTCAGCGCGCGGCCGACCGCGATCATCTTCGCCAAGGTGCCTTCACCAGATGCCGTCTCGGCCACCGTCATGTCGAGCGGACGCTCGGCGGCGAGGCGGTCCATCAGCCCCATCTGGCGGAGATAGCGGATGTGGCGGCGGATCGAGCGCTGCGCGATGGCGAGCACGCCGAACGTATCGGCGCGGGTCAGCGCGGTGAGCACGCCGCATTCGGCGATGCCGAGCACCGGCCGTGCCGTGGCCTCGCGGCAGACATGCAGCCCAGGGTCGCTGTAGCAGGCGATCACGAAGGCGCTGGAGGCGTTGTCGCCCTCGACGAAGCGTCGCAGCGGCAGAGTGACGCTGTCCGCGTCCTTCTGGCTCTCGATGCCGTAGGGGCCTTCCTTCAGTGTCTCGCAGACGATCTCGGGCCCCTCCGCGAACATCAGCGGCTTGAGCGCCGCCGCGAGACCGTCGGTGACCACCTGGTTGGAGTTCGGGTTGATCACGGTGATGCGCGGGCGGGACATGGGAGCTACCTGCTTCTTCAGTGTTGACGGCGCGTGACAGGCAATCACTATGCCACGGCTGACGCAATGGGGCCGATGCGGCCATCTCGCGTCGACGGCGTTCCATTTGACAGAACTAGGAGATCGCGATGACCGAGCCGGCCTATGACCTGATCATCCGGGGCGGGCGCGTCGCCACCACCACGGATACGTTCGAGGCCGATGTCGCCGTATCAGGCGAGACGATCGCGGCGATCGGCCGCGGGCTCGGGCCCGCCAGGCGCGAGATCGATGCGCGCGGCAAATATGTGCTGCCCGGCGGCGTCGACAGCCATTGCCACATCGAGCAGCTCTCGGCTGCCGGCATCGTCAATGCCGACACGTTCGAGAGCGCGACGACCTCCGCCGCGTTCGGCGGCACCACCAGCGTGATCTCGTTCGCCGCGCAGCATGTCGGTATGCAGCTGCCGCAGGTGCTCGAGGACTATCACGCGCTGGCACGCAAGGGCGCGGTGATCGACTACGCGTTCCACATGATCATTGCCGATCCGACCAAGGAGACCTTGGAGCGCGACCTGCCGGCGCTGATCCGGCAGGGGCACGGTTCGATCAAGATCTTCATGACCTATGACCGGCTCAAGATCGACGACGAGCCGCTGCTCGACATCCTCGTCGCCGCGCGCGAGGGCGGCGCGATGCTGTGCGCGCATGCCGAGAACCACGGCATCATCTCATGGATGGTGAAGCGGCTGCTGGCGCGCGGCTACACCGCGCCGAAATACCACGCCATCAGCCATGCGCGCTTCTCCGAGGCCGAGGCGTTCAACCGCCTGATCGGCATGGCGGCGCTGGTCGATCAGCCGATCATGATCTTCCACGTCTCGACCGCGGAAGGCGCCAAGGTGATTCGCGATGCGCGCGGGCAGGGGCTGAAGGTGTTCGCGGAGACCTGTCCGCAATATCTGTTCATGACGGCTGATGATCTCGACAAGCCCGGCATCGAGGGCGCGAAGTGGATGTGCAGCCCGCCGCCGCGCCGCGCGCCCGACCAGGAGGCGCTGTGGCAGGCGCTGTCGCTGGGCGATTTGCAGACGATCTCGTCGGACCACGCGCCGTATCGCTTCGACGAAACCGGCAAGCTGCGCGCCGGTCCGAACCCGAACTTCAAGCAGATCGCCAACGGCCTGCCGGGCCTGGAGCTGCGGCTGCCGCTGCTGTTCGACGCGATGGTGTCGAAGGGCCGGCTCGGCCTCAACAAGTTCGTCGAGCTGACGGCGACGGCGCCGGCGAAGATCTACAATCTGCATCCGCGGAAGGGCGCGATCGCGATCGGCGCCGATGCCGACATCGCGCTGTGGGATCCCGACAAGCACGTCACGATCAGCGATGCCGCCATGCACGACCTTGCCGGCTACACGCCGTTCGCCGGGCGCAGCGTGCAGGGCTGGCCGGTGACCGTGCTGTCGCGCGGCCGCGTCATCGTCGATGACGGCAAGCTGTCGGTGCAGCCGGGCTCGGGCCAGTTCCTCGCCCGCAGCGGCGGCGAGGCGGCGAAGCCGACAGGGCGGCTGGTAGCGGACATGGACCCCGAGCAGAATTTCGGGGCGACGCTGTTGTGAGGGCGCGAGCACACGTCGGCCGGTGGCCTCGTGCTTCGAGACGGGCGCTACGCGCCCTCCTCAGCATGAGGAGCGAGGGCGAGGTTCGCGGCGCGCGAGCCGTGTTCCCTCATGGTGAGGAGGCTGCGTCAGCAGCCGTCTCGAACCATGAGGCCCTCGGGGAGGCGTCTTTCGCATGCATGTCCTGATCTTCGGCGGGGCCGGCTTCGTCGGCCTCAACATCGCGCAAGGCCTGCTGGAGCGCGGCCATGCCGTGACGATCTTCGACGCAACAGGTCTGCCCGCGGCGGCGCAGCGTGCGTTTGAACCCTATCGTGAGCGTCTGCACCAGGTGCAGGGCGACGTCACCGATGCGAGCGCTGTGGCGGCCGCGATCGGCAAAGGCTGCGATGCCGTCGTGATGGGCGCCGCGATCACCGCGGGCGCCGAGCGCGATGCAGCCGACCCCGAGCGCATCCTCGCGGTCAATCTGCTGGCGCAGGTGCCGATCCTGCGGGCGGCGCGCGGCAGCGGCATCCGCCGGGTCATCAACCTGTCCTCGGCGGCGTCCTATGGCGCGAGCGGTCAGCGCTTTGCCGTGCTGGAGGAGACGACGCCGTGCGAGCCGGTGTCGCTCTATGCGATCAGCAAGTTCGCCTCCGAGCGCGTCGCCGCGCGGCTGAGCGATCTGTGGAAGACGGATGTCATCAGCGTGCGCCTGTCCGCCGTGTTCGGCCCGTTCGAGCGCGGCGGCGGCGTGCGCGACACGCCCTCGCCGCAGGCGCTCATCGCCGCCTGCTGCGCGCGCAACGAGCCTGCGCTGCTGAGCGAGCCGGGCGACAAGGACTGGGTTTACGCGGTCGACGTCGCGGATGCTGTCTGTCTGCTGTTGGAGGCTGAGAAGCCGCAGCACGCGCTCTACAACATCTCCAACGCGGCGACGTTCACAGCCGAAACCTGGGGCCGCGCCTTCGCGACCGGTCGAGCTGGATTCACCTGCCGGCTCAAGGAGCAGGGGGAAACGCCGACGGTGCCGGTGTTCGCGCCCAATCGCGGCCGGCTGTCGACGACGCGGCTGGCCGAGGAGTTCGGCTGGCGCGCGCGCTTCGACTGCGCGGCTTCCGCCGAGCATTTCGGCCGCTGGTTCGATCAGTACGGGAGAGACTGAGATGAGGCTCAAGGCCAAGGTCGCCGTCATCACCGGCGGCGGCTCCGGCATCGGCCGCGCCAGTGCCGTGATGTTCGCGCGCGAGGGCGCATACGTTGCGCTGGTCGACCGCGATGAAGGCGGCGCCGACGAGACGCTGGCGCTGGTGCGCAATGCGGGCGGCGATGGCAGCGTCCATGTCGGCGATGTCGGCGATGCCGACTTCGCCAAGGCGACGGTCGAGGGCGTGGCCGCCGCGCGCGGCCGGCTCGACGTGCTGATGACCGCGGCTGGCTTCTCCTGCGGCGGCACCGTCGTCACCACCGATCCGGCGGATTGGGATGCGGTGTTCCGCGCCAATGTCGGCGGCACGTGGCTGTGGGCGAAGGTCGCTGTGCCGATCATGCAGCAGCAGAAATCCGGATCGATCATCACCGTGGCGTCGCAGCTTGCGGTCGCCGGCGGCAAGGGCAACAGCGCCTACATTGCCGCGAAGGGCGCGATCATCAGCCTGACTCGCACCATGGCGGTGGACTTCGCCACCGACGGCATCCGCGTCAACGCGCTGGCGCCCGGCGCAATCGACACGCCGCTGCTGCGTCGGAGCTTCGCGCGCCACGCCGATCCCGAGCCGGTGCGCGAGGCCTCGCGCCAGCGCCACGCCATGAAACGTTTTGGCGAGGCCGACGAGGTCGCGGCGGCCGCGCTGTTCCTGGCGAGCGACGAGGCGTCGTTCACGACCGGCATCGTGCTGCCGGTCGATGGCGGGTGGTTAGCGGCGTAGAAATAGAGCCAACTTGTCTCTCATCGTTTGAGCGGAACCATCGCCGCAAGAACCGGTATGCTCCCTCTCCCCGTAAGGACGTAAGGACGGGGAGAGGGAGCGCACTGCTGTCGGCGCCATAGCTCGGCTCTCACCATCTGCGACGCAGCGGCTCGTGACAAAAATGACGGAATCCGGTTGTCATCTCTGTCACGCCGTTTCCGTAACTCACCGCTTCGTCGCCGCTCCCTTCCGATCACGCCCCCGCAAGATATCCGCGAGTGCCGCCGCATTCCGTGACAGCGGCTCGAAGCGCGGCGTCAGCAGATAAGCGCGCATCGGCGTCTTCGGCGCCAGGGGACGTGCCGCGAGGTCGGGCCAGGCGTGGCCGCGCAGCACGAACTCGTCGACGACGGCGAGGCCGGCGCCGGCGCGCACCATGGCGCAGGCGTCGGGCGTGTAGCGCACGATCGTGGCTGGCTCCGGGCCGCCGGCCAGGGCCGACGTGACGATGTGACCATAAGGCGTCTGCGGGCCGAAGCCGACCAGCGGATAGGGCAGCATGTCCTTCGGCCTGATGCTGCGCAGCCTCGTCAGGGCATGGTCGGCCGGCATGATCACGTGTAGCGCGCCCTCCGCGATCGTCTCTACCGCGACTGTCGGCTCGTCGACCGGCAGCACAGTGATGCCGAGATCGGCGCGGGCTGTGCCGACGCGGCCGACGATCTCCAGCAGGGTCAACGATTCGAACTCGACGCGCAGATCTGGAAAGCGGCCGCGCAGCCGCGACAGTGCCTCCGGCACCATGCCGTGGCCCGCGCTCGGGCTCGCCACCACGCGGATGGTGCCGGTGCCGCCGGCGCGCAGTTCGTCGGCGAGGTCGTTGATGCGCGCGACGCCGCGATGGACGTGCTCGACCTCGGCGAACAACCGCTTGGCCTCCGGCGTCGGCTGCACCCGGCCGCTGATGCGCTCGAACAGCTTGAGCTTGAGGCCATCCTCGGTATAGGCCAGCAGCCGGCTGATCGCGGGCTGCGATACCGAGAGCAGGCGCGCAGCGCCGCTGATCGAGCCTGTCATCATGATCGCGCGGAACACCTCGATCTGGCGCAGATTGAGCGGCATGCGACCTCTTGTCTCGCTGTGGATGGCTGTCGACTCTAGCCGCGGCTGCCGCCCCATAACAAGCTGTTATGGGCGGCGGACAAATCGGTATGGTCGGTCCCAGACCTGCTTTGCTAAGCTTCGCGTGCCGGGTGACATGACTGATGGAGAGAGCGTGAGCGACAGCGAGCGTTCCGATCGCGATTGCGCGTGTTTCATCCGGTGGCCGGTATGAGCGACGGTCTTGCCGCGCTGACGGCCCAGGTTCGCAGCGATCTTGCCAGGATCGCGCATCCCAGCATGCCATGGCTGACGCCTGTCACCGGTCCCGATGGCGGACCTGCGTTCGATGTGCTGATCGTCGGGGGCGGGCAATCGGGTCTCGCGACCGCCTTCGCGCTGCTGCGCTCCCGCGTCGGCAACATTCTCGTGCTCGACAAGGCTGAGGCAGGCCGCGAAGGACCGTGGCTCAGCTATGCGCGCATGCCGACCCTGCGCAGCCCGAAAGACTTCACCGGACCCGATCTCGACATACCTTGTCTGACCTATCAGGCGTGGCACGAGGCGAAGTTCGGCGGCGAGAGCTGGCGCAATCTTGATCTGATTCCGCGCGAATATTGGGCAGACTATCTCGCCTGGTATCGCGAGGTGCTCGACCTTCCCGTGCGCAACGGCTGCGACGTCGTCGATATCGCACCCGCCGCTGACGGACTGCTGCAGGCGACCGTGCGCAGCAAGGATGGTGAGACGACGATCCATGCCCGCAAGATCGTGCTGGCGACCGGGCAGGAGGGGATGGGCGACTGGAGCATTCCGGAGCCGCTGCGCCATCTGCCCGCCACGCGCGGCGCCCATTCCGGCGCCGAGATCGATTTCGACAGCCTGCGCGGCCGCCGCGTCGCCGTGATCGGCGCCGGTGCCTCGGCGTTCGACAATGCGGCGGCTGCACTCGAAGCCGGTGCGGCGCGCGTCGATCTGCTATGCCGCCGCGCGGAAATCCAGCTGATCCAGCCCTATCGCTGGCTGACGTTCCGCGGCTTTCTCAGGCACTTCTCCGAGCTCGACGATGCCTGGCGCTGGCGCTTCATGCGCGCGGTTCTGGAATTGCGCGAAGGTTTTCCGCAGCACACTTATGACCGCTGCGCCCGCCACGCGGCGTTCCACCTTCAGGAAGGCGCACCGGTCACTGGCGCGCGGGAGACGGCCGACGGCGTCGTGCTGCAGACAGCGAAGGGCGAGATCACGGCGGACTTCGTGATCAGTGCAACCGGCATCTCGATGGACTTCACAAAGCGGCCGGAGCTGCGGCGCTTCGCAGCCAACATCGCGCGCTGGTCGGATCGTTACACGCCCGATGCAAGCGAACGCAACGATCGGCTCGGCGCCTTCCCGTATCTCGCTGACGACTACGCGCTGTGCGAGCGCAACGCGGGCGAGACGCCGTGGATCAGCAACATTCACGTGTTCGCCATCGCCTCGACGATGAGCTTCGGCGCGTCGGGATCGTCGATCAACGCAATGACGACCGCGGTGCCGAAGCTGGCGCATGGTTTGACGCGTGGGCTGTTCACGGCTGACATCGACAAGCATTGGGCGAACTTCCTGGCCTATGATGTGAAACAGGCCACGGTGCACCGTGGCACGTGATTTGCTGCTAGGCGTCGATCTCATGAGTGGCGCGCGGCGGATCTCCGCCGATGCGCGATTTCAGTGCCGGATTTTGAGACTGATGAGGGAACAAGGGCGATGAGTTTCGAGATGTCCAAACGTTCGTTGTTCGCGGCGACCGCGTTGCTCGCGGTGACGCTGGCCGCGCCGTCGGCGCATGCGCAGAGCCGCGCCGAGACTCTGCGCTACGTCACCGGCGCCACCGTCAACACGCTCGATCCGAACATTCCGGGCTCGACGCGCGAGGCCTTCGCGCTGTCGATGTCGAGCTACGACCGGCTGGTGTCGTTCGGCCGCAAGCAGCTCAATGGTAAGTGGGTGTTCGATCTCGACACGATCACCGGCGAGCTCGCCGAATCCTATTCTGTCAGCGCCGACGGTCTGAAGATCACCTTCAAGCTGCGCCCTGATGCGAAGTTCCAGGACGGCTCGCCGGTCACCGCCGAGGACGTCAAATGGTCGCTCGACCGCTGCGTCACCGCGCCGATCCTCGGCAAGGCGCAATTGCTGACGGGGTCGCTGACGTCGGCCGATCAGTTCAAGGTCATCGATCCCCTGACGTTCGAAGTGACCTTGCCGAAGCCGGACAAGCTGGCGCTGCCGAACCTCGCCACCGTCTATCCGATCATCATCAACTCCAAGCTCGCCAAGGCGCATGCGACGGCCGAAGATCCGTGGGCGCTGAACTGGACCAAGGAGAATGCGGCCGGCAGCGGCGCCTACATCGTCGAGACCTTCAAGCCCGGCGAGCAGGTGATCGCCAAGCGCAACGAGGCCTGGAATCGCGGCACGCCGGACAAGCCGGCGGCATTCAAGCGCCTGATCATCCAGTCGGTGCCGGAGCCGGCGACGCGCGCCAACCTCGTCGAGCGCGGAGACGCCGATCTCGTCATCGACCTGCAGGCCAGCGACGTGCAGTCGTTGGAGGGCAAGGGCAAGCTGAAGGTGATCTCGACGCCGCAGTATAATGCGGTGACCTTCATCTCGATGAATAACACCATTCCGCCGTTCGACAACGTCAATGTGCGCCGCGCGATCGCCTATGCGCTGCCCTATGACGACATGTTCAAGGCCGCGCTGTTCAGCCGCGGCGCGCCGCTCTATGGCGCGACCTGGGCCGACGGCAAGCCGCCGAGCGGCGGCTATCCGATCCCGCAGCCGATCAAGCTCGATCTGGAGAAGGCCAAGGCCTATCTGAAGGACGCCGGCATGCCCGACGGCTTCTCGACCACCTTCAGCTTCAATGTCGGCCAGGCCGCGACCGCCGAGCCGATGGCGGCGCTGGTGAAGGAGCAGCTCGCCAAGATCGGCATCAAGGTCGACATCCAGAAGCTGCCGGACGCGCAGATGTCGACCGCGATCAACGAGAAGAAGCTGCCGTTCTTCACCGAGGGCATCGTCGCCTGGTTGCCGTCGACCGACTATTTCTACCGCAACTTCTACACCGGCAAGCAGCGCTGGAACTACTCCTCCACTGACAATGCCGAGCTCGAGAAGATCGCCCAGGAGGCGCGCTTCGAACCCGACAAGGCGAAGTATGAGGCGGAAGGCAAGGCGCTCAACGCCATCCATTTCGATCAGATGTTCCAGATCCCACTCTGGCAGCCGTCGCAGGACGCGGTGATGCAGCCGACGGTGGACGGCTATGTCTACCAGTTCACGCGGCAGGTGGATTATCGTAACCTGAGCCGCAAGTAACCGGGACGGCTGAGGACCATGGGCACGATCGGCGCAACATTGCTGCGGGCGGGACGGCGTTTCGTCTCGTCGCTGCCGGCACTGTTCGGTGTCCTGGTCTTCACCTTCCTCTTGATGCGCGTGCTGCCGGGGGATCCGGCCGTGTTCTTTGCCTCCGGCCCCAATGCCGGCCAGGAGGAGATCGAGGTCATCCGCCGGCAGCTCGGGCTCGACAAGCCGCTGCCGAATCAGCTCGCGATCTACCTCTATGATGTCGGTCGCGGCAACCTCGGCCGCTCGATGATGACCGGGCAGCCGGTCGCCAAGGATCTCAAGGAGCGACTGCCGGCCTCGCTGGAGCTGACCTTGACGGCGCTGCTGATCGCGCTGGTCTCGGCGGTGCCGCTCGGCGTGCTGGCTGCGCTGCGGCCGGGCTCGCTGGTCGATCACGGCGTCCGGCTATTTTGTTCGTTCGGCGTCTGCGTGCCGACCTTCGTCTCCGGGCTCCTGCTGATCTACGTGTTCTATTATCTGCTCGGTTTCGCGCCGGATCCGACAGGGCGGATCGATATCTTCACCACGATGCCGCCATCGCGCACCGGCTTCCTGATCATCGACTTCCTGCTCGCAGGCGATGTCGAGGGCTGGTGGGCGGCGGCGCGGCAGCTGATGCTGCCGGCGCTGACCATGGCGTTGTTCGTGATCGCGCCGCTGGCGCGCATCACGCGGGCCTCGATGCTGGTCTCGCTCGGCAGCGATTTCGTCCGCACCGCGCGCTCGGTCGGGCTGTCGTGGTGGCGCATCGTCGTCACCTATGCCTTGAGGAACGCGATCCTTCCCGTCATCACCATCGCCGGCATCGTGTTCTCGACCATGCTGGGCGCGAACGTGCTGGTGGAGAAGGTGTTCTCCTGGCCCGGCGTCGCCTCCTACGCGCTCGATGCGCTGCTGGTCTCCGACTACGCGCCGGTACAGGGCTTCGTGCTGCTGATGGCGACGATCTTCGTGATCGTCAATCTCCTGGTCGATGTGCTCTATGGCATCGCCGATCCCAGGGCGACGGTGGCGTGAGCATGAGCACGATAGAGACCTCCTCGACCCTGCGCCACACGGCCTTCGTGCTGCGCGGCAACCCGGTCACCGCCGTCGCGGCTGGCGGCGCGCTGCTGCTGGCGCTGATCGCGGTCTTTGCGCCGTGGCTGGCGCCTTACGATCCCGTTGCGTCCGAGGTCTCTGCCGCGTTGCAGCCGCCGAGCTCCGCGCACTGGTTCGGCACTGACCAGCTCGGCCGCGATGTGCTCAGCCGCCTGATCGTCGCCAGCCGGCTCGACCTCACGATCGCGGTGACGGCGGTCGCGGTGTCCTTTGCGCTCGGCTCCGTCATCGGTGCGCTGTGCGGCTATGCCGGCGGCCGTCTCGACAAGGCGGTCGGCCGCTTCGTCGACGTGCTGATGGCGTTTCCGCTGTTCGTGCTGGCGATGGCGATGGTCGCGGCGCTCGGCAACCGCGTCGAGAACATCGTGATCGCGACCGCGATCATCAACCTGCCGTTCTACATCCGCTTCGCCCGCGCCGAGGTGAACATCCGCCGCAATCTCGGCTGGGTCGAGGCCGCGCGTGCCTGTGGCGAGAGCCATGTTGCTGTCGTGCTGCGCTTCCTGTTGCCGAACGTGCTGCCGGCGATGGCGGTGCAGATGTCGCTCAATCTCGGCTGGGCGATCCTCAATGCCGCGGGCCTCTCCTTCATCGGCCTCGGCGTCAAGCCGCCGACGCCGGAATGGGGCATCATGGTCGCCGAGGGCGCGCGCTTCATCTCCACCGGGCGCTGGTGGCTGGTGGCGTTTCCCGGCTTCGGGCTGATGACAGCGGTGCTGTGCTTCAATCTGCTCGGCGACGGCCTGCGCGACATCCTGGATCCCCGGATGCGCACATGATGTCTCGTCAGAACACAAATAGCTGGGGCGCATCCGAGGATGCGGACGTGACAGCGCCTGATATTTCCAAGCCGCTGCTCGAGGTCGAGAATCTCAAAGTGATCTTCTCGACCCGTCGTGGGCTCGTCGAGGCGGTGCGCGGCGTGTCGCTGTCGCTCCAGCCGGGCGAGATGCTGGGTCTCGTCGGCGAGAGCGGCTCCGGCAAATCGGTGACCGGCTTTGCCATCACCCATCTGCTCGACAAGGCCGGCCGCATCACCGATGGCTGCATCCGCTTCAAGGGCCAGGACGTCACCCGGGCCGGCGGTGCCGATCTGCGCAGCCTGCACGGCGCGGTTATGGCGATGATCTTCCAGAATCCGCGTGCCGCGCTCAACCCGATCCGCACCGTCGGCCAGCAGATCGCGGATGCGATCCTCGCCCATCGCCGGCTGTCGCGGCAGGAGGCGCATGCGGAGGCCTTGTCGCTGCTGAAGGCCGTGCAGATCCGCGATCCCGAGCGCCGCATGGGCGCCTATCCGCACGAACTCTCCGGCGGCATGTGCCAGCGGGTGATGATCGCAATCGCGATCTCCTGCAGCCCGTCGCTGCTGATCGCGGACGAGCCGACCACCGGCCTCGACGTCACCACGCAGAAGGTGGTCATGGATCTTCTTGCGAACATCGCCGCCGAGCGCGGCATGGCGACGATCCTGATCACGCATGATCTCGGGCTTGCCGCGCGCTATTGCGCGCGCGTGGTCGTGATGGAGCAGGGCAGGCTGGTCGAGGAGGCCGCGCCGCTGACGCTGTTCCACCGGCCGCAGCATCCCTACACCAAGCGCCTCGTTGCGGCCTCGCCGACGGCAACCTCGCGTGTCGAGGATCTGGTGCCGGACGGCGAAAAAATTCCCCTGGTCACGGTGACGGAGCTGCCGCCGCTGCCGCACGGCACGCCGCTGCTGCTCGACGTCAAGGGCGTCAGCAAGCGCTTCGACGACGGTACGGTCGGCGTCGCCGACTTCTCGATGACGATGCGCGGCGGCGAGAGCGTCGGTCTCGTCGGCGAGAGCGGCTCCGGCAAGAGCACGACCTCGCGGATGATCTGCCGTCTGATCGACGCCAGCGCCGGCGAGATCCTGTTCGACGGCCAAGCGATCGGCCAGATTCCGGCTCGCGACTTTCACGCGAGCGAGCTGCGCAAGGACATCCAGATCGTCTTCCAGGATCCGAACGACAGCCTCAATCCGCGCTACACGGCGTTCGACTGCATCGCCCATCCGCTGCTGCGGCTGATGAACATGCGCTCGGGCGACAGACTGCGTCAGCGCGTCGAGGAATGCGCCGATCGCGTCGGCCTGCCGCGCGAGCTGTTGTCGCGCTTTCCGCATCAGCTCTCCGGCGGGCAGAAGGCGCGCGTCGGCATCGCCCGCGCCATTGCCTGCAAGCCGCGGCTGCTGGTGCTGGACGAGCCGACCGCGGCGCTGGACGTCTCCGTGCAGGCCGTGGTGCTGCAGCTTCTCAACAAGCTCAGGCGCGAGGACAATCTCGCCTTCCTGTTCGTGAGCCACGATCTCAACGTCGTGCGCATGATGTGCGACCGCACCATCGTGCTGCGCACAGGTCTCATCATCGAGCAGGGCGAGAGCCGGGCGCTGTTCGCCAATCCGCAGACCGACTACACGCGCGAGCTGGTCGACGCCGTCCCGCATATCGCCCCGCCGGCGGCTTTCGCGTCCGTCTGAGCAGCCCATAACATTCGATTATGGGTGGCGGACAACTCGGTATTGGGGACGCGAGGCACTGTCCTGTTAGTTTGTGCGCATCGCAAGTGCAGCCTCTGGAGCCATCGAAGCGCGCGTCATGACCGAGCTGATCGAACGCCTGCAACGCCTCGTCGGTGTCGCGCATGTTCTCGTCGCGGCCGAGGATCAGGCGCCTTATCTGCACGACTGGCTCGGCAAATATCACGGGGCCACGCTGGCGGTGGTTCGGCCGGGATCGACGGACGGGGTCGCGGCCGTGATGGAGGCCTGTGCCGCCGCCCGCGTGGCCGTCGTGCCGCAGGGCGGACACACCAGCCTGTCGGGCGGCGCGACTCCGGATGCGAGCGGCCGGGCGATCGTGCTGTCCCTGTCGCGGATGAACCGCATCCGAGCGGTGGATCCCGTCGGCCAGACCATCGTCGTCGACGCCGGCATCGTGCTGGCGAGGGTGCAGGACGCGGCGCGCGAGGCCGGCCTGTTCTTTCCGCTCAGCCTCGGCTCGGAGGGCAGTTGCACCGTCGGCGGCAATCTCGCCGCGAATGCCGGCGGCGTCGCCGTGCTGCGCTATGGCGTGATGCGCGAGCTGACGCTGGGGCTCGAAGTGGTGCTGCCGGATGGCCGCATCTGGGACGGCCTGCGCGCCTTGCGCAAGGACAACACCGGTTATGCGCTGCGCGATCTCTTCATCGGCTCTGAAGGCACGCTGGGGGTCATCACCGGCGCCGTGTTGAAGCTGTTTCCGCAGCCGACCGCACGGGCCACCGCGTTCGTCGCGGTCGCCGATGCGGCCGCCGCGCTGAACCTGCTGCGGCTATCGCGCGCGCGTTGTGGCGATCGCCTCACCGCATTCGAGTTCCTGACCTCGGCAACGCTCGAGATGATCCTGCGCCAGATGCCGGATATACGGCTGCCGTTCGCTGCACTTCCTGAGGCTGCTGTCCTGATCGAGCTGAGCGATATCGGCGAGGAAGCCGCGCTGACCGCACGGCTCGAAACCACGCTGGCCGCCGCGATGACGGAAGGGCTCGCCTCCGACGCCGTCGTCGCCCAGGACTGCACCCAGGCCAAGGCGTTCTGGCGGGTGCGCGAGAGCGTCTCCGAGGCTCTGGTCCGGGAGGGCAGGGCGCTCAAGCACGACATCTCGGTGCCCGTCGCCGAGATCGCCGATTTCGTCACGGTCATGGACGCTGCGGTCGGCGCGGCGCTGACCGGCATCCGTCCGATGGTGTTCGGCCATCTCGGCGACGGCAACCTGCACTACAATCTGATGCGCCCGCTCGACATGAGCGAAGACGAGTTCTATCGGTACGGTCCGCGCATCACCCGCCTGGTCCATGACGAAATCACCCGCCGCCGCGGCTCGATCAGCGCCGAGCACGGCATCGGCCAGCTCCGCACGGCAGAGATGCCGCTGTGCAAGCCGCCGCTCGAGCTGGAGCTGATGCGGCAACTGAAGCGTACGCTCGATCCGCACGGCCTGATGAATCCCGGCAAGCTGCTGCCAGGCGGCTGACGTCGGCGGCCGCCGGAGCCGGAGCTGCGTCCAAGCCGATGTTCAGCGGGCGGCCCGTCGCGTCTCCGCCACCGTGGCACGGGTACCCTTCTGGAACAGATCGTCCAGGGCCGTTTCGATTGCGAGCTCGAAGCGCGGATCTCGTGGCAGCTCGCTGCCGAACACCGAGGTGAGCGACAGCAGCGCCCGCGTGAGCCGGCTGGCGACCGGGCCGGCCTCGTCGGCGAGCGCGCGCAACTGCGCCGCTAGCGGATCGCGCAGCGCGATCGGCTGGCCGCGCTCGTCCGTGCCGCTGACGTAGCGGATCCACCCGGCGACGGCGAGCGCAAGCCGGGTGATGGGAAGGCCGCGGGCGAGGCGGTCGCCGATGGTGCCGAGCAGACGCTGCGGCAGCTTCTGCGAGCCGTCCATCGCGATCTGCGCGGTCTTGTGCTTGAGCGCGGGATTGCGGAAGCGCTGCAGCAGCGCGGCGCGATAGGCTGCGACGTCGAAGCCGCCGAGCGCGGGCAGCGTCGGCGTCACCTCCTCGCGCATCATGTCCTCGACGAGGCCGGCCAGCTCGGGCTCGGCCATGGCCGCGGCGACGGTCTCGCAGCCCATGAGATAGCCGAGATAGGCGATTGTCGAGTGCGCGCCGTTGAGCAGCCGCAGCTTCATCAGCTCGAATGGGGCGACGTCGCGCACGAACTGTGCGCCGCTGACGTCCCAGGCGGGGCGCGCGCCGGCGAAATCATCCTCGATCACCCATTGGCTGAACGGCTCGGTGACGATGGGCCATGCATCATCGAGGCCGAGCGCGGCGCCGACGTCGGCGCGGTCGGCATCGGTGGTGGCAGGCACGATGCGATCGACCATCGTCGAGGGAAAGCGGACGTTGTCCGTGATCCATGCGGCGAGATCGCGATCGACCAGCCCGGCGAAGGCGATCACCAGACCGCGCAAGGTGTGGCCATTGGCCGGAAGGTTGTCGCAGGCGAGCACCGTGTAGGGCGGCAGGCCGCGCTGTCGCCGCAGTTGCAGGCCGCCGACGATGAAGGCGAGCGTGCTGCGGGGATGGCCGAGGTTGAGACTGTCGTGCAAGATGTCGGGATCGTCGACGCGCAACGCGCCGGTCGACGGATCGTGGCTGTAGCCCTTCTCGGTGACGGTGGTCGAGAGGATGCGTATGGCGGGATCGGCGAGGCGTGCCAGAAGGGCCGCCGGATCCTCGGGCGCCACCGCAAGGCCGGTGAGTGCGCCAATGATGCGGCGCTGCCGGCCGGCGCCGTCGCTCGCCGTCACGCTGTAGAGCCCGCCTTGCGGCGCCAGCGCATCGCGGGTGTCCGGCGAGCGCAGGGAGACGCCGAGGATGCCCCAGCGCGGATCGTGCTTGAGCAGCGCATCGGTGTAGACCGCCTGATGCCCGCGATGGAACGCGCCGAGGCCGAGATGGACGATGCCGGTTGTGATTGCTGCGCGGTCGTAATCCGGCTTGATGATGCCGGCGGGCAGGCGGGGAAGCGTTGCGGGGCTGAGACGATCCATGCCGGGACTTCAGAAGATCAGCTGCACTTTGCAGCATTCGGTCTGGTTGTGCTCGAAGGTGTCGAACGCGGTCGCGTAGGCGTCGAGCCCGAAGCGGTGGGTGATCAGCCGCTCCGGCTGCAGCGCGCCACTGGCGAACCAGTCGATGACCTTGGCGAACTTGCCGCTGTTGAGCCTGGAAGCGTGGATCGCGAGCTCCTTCGCGGTGACCTTCTGCTGCACGATCGTCGACGGCTCGGCCGAGAAGCCGAGCAGGCCGATGCGTGCGGCAGGCGAGGCGATCTCGATGGCCTCCGCGAGAATGGCGGGATGGCAGGCGGCATCGATAATCAAGGTCGGCGTCACATCGGCCGCGGCGAGGGCCTCGGGCAGGGCGGTCCTGGCGGTGTTGATGACGCGGTCGGCGCCGTTGTGCCGCGCCGCTTCGAGCCGGGCATCGATGCGGTCGGTGACGATCAGCTGCTTCACGCCGTAGACGTGCTTGAGCACCTGGATCACGGTCAGCCCGATCGGCCCGGCGCCGTAGACCA
Organism: Bradyrhizobium sp. HKCCYLS3013; assembly: GCF_051167615.1. Classification (NCBI taxonomy): domain Bacteria; kingdom Pseudomonadati; phylum Pseudomonadota; class Alphaproteobacteria; order Hyphomicrobiales; family Nitrobacteraceae; genus Bradyrhizobium; species Bradyrhizobium sp. HKCCYLS3013. The sequence continues at coordinate 227,855 of NZ_JBNPTK010000005.1, read as the reverse complement.
GCGCGACGTCTGAGGCGAACACGCGGGTGTGGTCGGTAATGTTGGCGGCGATCGAGAACGGCTCGACCAGCGGCGCCTTGTCGTCGTCGACGCTGTCCGGCAGCAGATGCGCGTTGGCCGCCGGCACGCAGGCATATTCGGAAAAGCCGCCGTCGCGGTGGACGCCGAGCACGGCGAGATGGGCGCAGACATTGGGGCGGCCGACCGAGCAGGGGTAGCAGTGGCCGCAGGCAACGACGGGATCGACCACCACGCGGGCGCCGAGCCGTGCGCTGACACCGTCGCCGAGCTTGTCGATGCTGCCGAAGAATTCATGGCCGATCACGCGCGGATAGCGCGCGAACGGGTTGCTGCCGTGGAGGATGTGGATGTCGGAGCCGCAGATGCCGGCGCGCTCGACCTTGATGCGAACCTCGCCCGTCGAAGGCTCGGGAACGGGGCGCGTTTCGATCGACAGGCGGCCGGGCCGCTCCACCACGAGGCTCTTCACGCGTTCCTCCATCCTTCTCGCCAATCTCGACCGCAGGCTGCCATCGTATAGCAACCCAAAAACTTGGATACAAGTTTCCTATTGAAAGCCTATTTGGTATCCCTTATAGGCTTGAGATACAGGAATGACATACAAAGGCCCCGCAGCGGGCCGGCAGGGGAGGTTTGCCAGTGTCTTTGCCCACATCCATGTCTCGTCGCAGCTTCGTCGGCACCGCGCTCGCGGGAGCCTCGGCCTTGGCGTTCGCACCCGCCCGGGCGCAATCGGCGAAGTATCGCCTGCGTTACGGCACGGCGTTCCCCGCCACCCATCCCGGCGTCGTCCGCATCATCGAGGCGTCGGAGGTCATCAAGAAGCAGAGCAATGGTCTGGTCGACCTGCAGGTCTATCCGAACAGCCAGCTCGGCAGCGAGCCCGACATGTTCTCGCAGGTGCGCAGCGGCGCGCTCGACTTCATGTCGACGTCAGGCGTGAACCAGACGGTGGTGCCGATCGGCGGCATCAATGCGGTGGCCTTCGCGTTCGAGAGCTACGACCAGGTGTGGTCGGCGATGGACGGCGATCTCGGCAACCATGTGCGCGGCGAGTTCGCCAAGGTCGGCCTGCACGTGCTGCCGAAATGCCTCGACAACGGCTATCGCAACATCACGTCCGGTGCGAAGCCGATCGCCTCGCCCGACGACCTCAAGGGCTTCAAGATCCGCGTGCCCGGCAATCCGTTGTGGGTGACGCTGTTCAAGACGCTCGGCGCGGCGCCGACGCCGATCAATTTCGGCGAGCTCTATGCGGCCCTGCAGACCCGCATCGTCGACGGCCAGGAGAATCCGCTGGCGCTGATCCAGAGCGCCAAGCTCTACGAGGTGCAGAAGTACATCGCGCTATCAGGCCATATCTGGGACGGCCACTACATCTTCGCCAATGCAGCGCGCTGGAATGTCATGCCTGCCGACGTCCGCGACGCCGTCACCGCGGCGCTGTCGGAGGCCGCCGTCAAGGAGCGCCAGGACATCCAGAGCTTCAACGACAAGGCGCAGGCGGAAATGCAGGCCGCTGGCGTGACCTTCAACAAGGTCGACACCAAGCCGTTCCGCGATGCGCTGCGCACCGCCGGCTTCTACACCGAATGGAAGACCAAGTTCGGCACCGAGGCGTGGGGGCTGCTGGAGAAATCCGTCGGTCAGCTGTGAGACTTGCGCGAGAGACCGCGTAGTCGACAGCGTGTCTGCCGCCGTCCTTCGAGACGCCTGCCTCCGGCAGGCTCCTCAGGACGAGGGCTGATTTTGCGGTGAGATCCTGCCCCTCATGGTGAGGAGCGCCGGCCTTGCGACGCGTTCAGGCGATGCAATTGCATCGCCTTGAGAACCATGAGGCCAGAGTAGTTTCGACTTCAGCTGCGATCGGTGGAAAATACGGCCGGCCTGTGTGAGCCGGGGAGGATGCAATGGCCGTTGACATGACAGCGACGACCTCGGTGCCGTCGCATGGCGCGTTCGCGCGCTTCGATCATCTGCTTGGCCGCGCCGTCGAGGCGCTGGCTGCGGCGATCGTCATCGCCGAACTCGTTCTGCTCGGCGCGGCGACCGCCGCGCGCTACGTTTTCAATGCGCCGCTGATCTGGTCGGACGAGCTGGCCACCGTGCTGTTCGTGTGGCTGGCGATGCTCGGCGCCGTCGTCGCATTGCGACGCGCCGAGCACATGCGGCTCACCGCTTTCGTCCGCAATCTGTCGCCGGCGTGGCGGGCGCGCACCGATGCGCTCGGCCTGATGCTGGTCTGCACCGTCCTGGTGGCGCTGGTGATGCCGTCCTGGCACCACCTCGAAAGCCACCTGATCAGCCAGATGCCCGTGCTCGAGATCAGCGAAGGCTATCGCGAGGCCGCGATGCTGGTCGGCGTGCTGCTGATGCTGCTGACCGCGGTCGACCGGCTGATCCAGCAGGCGAGCCTCATGCAGATCGTCGGCGCTCTGGCGCTCGTGCTCGCCGGTGCAGGGGCGCTCTATGCCGCCGCGCCTGTGCTGGAGGAGCTCGGCAACTACAATCTGTTCATCTTCTTCTTTGTGCTCGTCGCCAGCGCCATGGTGATCGGCACGCCGATCGCCTTCACCTTCCTGCTCGCCACCGTGGCCTATCTGCATTTCAGCACCACCGTGCCGGTCCTGATCGTTCCCGGCCGGGTCAGCGAGGGCATGTCGCACATGGTGCTGCTGGCGGTGCCGATGTTCGTGCTGCTCGGCGCGCTGATCGAGATCGCCGGACTGGCGCGGGCGATGATCCTGTTCCTGGTTTCGCTCATCGGCCATCTGCGCGGCGGCCTGCAATATGTGCTGCTCGGCGCGATGTACCTCGTCTCGGGCATCTCCGGTGCGAAGGCGGCCGACATGGCGGCGGTGGCGCCGGCGCTGTTTCCGGAGATGAAGCAGCGTGGCAGCTCGGAAGGCGACCTGGTGTCGCTGCTGTCCGCCTCCGCTGTGATGTCGGAGACGATCCCGCCCTCGATCGTGCTGATCACGGTGGGCTCGGTGACGGGCGTGTCGATCGCGGCGCTGTTCACCGGCGGGCTGCTGCCGGCGGTGGTCGGCCTGATCGCACTCTCCGTCGTCGTCTTCCTGCAGACGCGCAAGGAGGACATGAGCGGCGCGCAGCGTTTCGATGCCAAGACGCGGCTGCGGCTGTTTGCGATCTCCATTCCCGGTCTCGGTCTGCCGATCGTGATCCGCTCGGCTGTGGTCGAGGGCGTCGCCACCGCGACCGAGGTCGCGGCGATCGGCGTCATCTACACGGTGCTGGTCGGCATCTTCGTCTATCGCCAGTTCGACTGGAAGCGGGTGTATCCCATCCTGGTCGATACGGCCTCGCTGTCCGGCGCGATTCTGCTGGTGGTGGGGGCTGCGACCGGCATGGCCTGGGCGCTGACCCAGTCCGGCTTCTCGCAGCAGCTCGTGGACCTTATGGTGGCTGTGCCCGGCGGCCGCTGGGGCTTCCTCTTGATCTCGGCGCTCGCCTTCGTCGTGCTCGGCAGCGTGCTCGAAGGCGTGCCGGCGGTGGTGCTGTTCGGGCCGCTGCTGTTCCCGATCGCGCGCATGATGGGCGTGCACGAGGTGCACTACGCAATCATCGCAGTGTTCGCGATGGGCCTCGGCCTGTTCACGCCGCCCTTCGGTGTCGGCTTCTATCTCGCCTGCGCCATCGGCCGCGCCTCGCCGGATGAGGTCATCCGCCACGTCTGGCCGCATCTCGCCGCACTCGTCGTTGCGCTGCTCTTAATCGTGTTCCTGCCGTGGATCTCGATCGGCTTCCTGTGAATCGGGTAGACTGCCGTCATGGATGACGATCTGACACCATTGACGCGCCTGGAGGGCAAGGCCGGCCGGCGGCTCGCCGACCAGGTCTATGAGCGGCTGCTCGAGGACATCGTGTCCGGCGCGCTGCCACCGGGCACGCCGATGGCCGAGCTCGACCTGTGCGAGCGGCTCGGCGTCAGCCGCACGCCGGTGCGCGAGGCGCTGATCAAGCTCGCCGATGTCGACCTCGTGCGCATCTATCCGCAGAGCGGCAGCGTGGTGGCGCCGGTGTCGCGCGAGGCGTTCGGCGAGGCGCAGTTCATCCGCGAGCATCTCGAATGCGCGCTGGTTGCCGAGGCCGTCCGCTACATCGATGCGACGGCGCTGCGCGAGCTGACCGAGCTGATCGACAAGCAGAAGGCGGCGGCGACGCCGGCGGAGTTCTACGCCCATGACGAGGCGTTTCATCAGACCATCGCCCGCACCAGCCGGCATCCGCATGTCTGGCAGGTGATCCGCCAGACCAAGATCCATTTCGACCGCGTCCGCCATCTCACCCTGATCGAGGACGCCGGCCATATTCCGCTCCTGATCGCGCAGCATCAGGAGATCCTGGACGGGCTGGCCGCCTGCAACGAGGCCCAGGCGGTCGCGGCGATGCGCCGGCATCTGCGCGAGGTGTTTCGCCGCGCCGACGGCATCTTTGCCCGGCAGGAGGAGATGGCGCAGGCCGAGTCGCGCACGCGGGCACGGCGGCGGCGCTGATCGCGCGCGTGATTCATTTTGGAAGGTGACGACATGGAACAGACGTGGCGCTGGTTCGGACCCGATGATCCCATCACTTTGCCGCAGGTTCGCCAGACCGGCGCGACCGGCATCGTGACGGCGCTGCATCACATCCCCTACGGCGTGGTGTGGAGCACCGATGAGATCATCAAGCGCATCGGCGTGATTGAAGGCGATTCATCGCTGCGGCTGCGCTGGAGCGTGGTCGAGAGCCTGCCGGTCTCCGAGGCCATCAAGCTGGGCGAGGGCGATCTGACGTCCTTGTTCGACAACTACCGCCAGTCGCTGCGCAACCTCGCCGCCTGCGGCGTCACCACCGTCTGCTACAATTTCATGGCGGTGCTGGACTGGACCCGCACCGAGCTCGCCTTCCGTCTGCCGGGCGGCGCCACGGCGCTGCGCTTCGATATGGATCGCCTTGCTGCGTTCGACTGCTACATCCTGCAGCGGCCCGGTGCCGAGGCGGAGTTCTCCGCCGACGTGCTCGACCGCGCCAAGGCCTGGGTGGCACAGGCGTCCGAATCCGACAAGGACCGTCTGCTCGCGACCATCATGGCCGGCCTGCCCGGCGCCTATGACCGCTATGACGTGCCCGGTCTGCGCCGCATGCTGGAGAAATATCGCGGCATCGGCCATGCCGAGCTGCGCGCCAACTACGCGCGCTTCCTGCGCGAGGTGGTGCCTACGGCCGAGGAATGCGGCGTCAGCCTCTGTGTCCATCCCGATGATCCGCCGCGTGACCTGTTCGGTCTGCCGCGCGTGGTGTCCTCAGCCGAGGATCTGCAGTTCATCGTCGATGCCGCCCCGTCGAAGGCCAACGGCCTCACCTTCTGCACCGGCGCGCTCGGCGCCGGCGGCCACAACAACGTCCCGGCGCTCGCCGAGCGGTTCGCGCCGCACATCCGCTTCGTGCACCTGCGCAACGTCACCAAGATGCTCGACGGCTCGTTCATGGAGGCGGAGCATCTGCGCGGCGACGTCGACATGGTCGCGGTCGTGACGACTTTGCTGAAGGAGCAGGCCCGGCGCAAGGCGGAAGGCGAGCCGGATTGGCGGATCCCGTTCCGGCCCGACCACGGCCATGAGCTCGCCGACGACATCGGCCGCGGCACCCATCCGGGCTATCCGCTGGTCGGCCGCCTCAAGGGCCTCGCCGAGATTCGCGGGATCATGACCGCGGTGGCGGCCATTAACCGCTTGCCGGTCTGATCCCGCCGGTGCCGGACAACCCGCTTGTCAGCGCGCGTCCCGTGGCCGAGGATGCCGGCCCGCATTTGCCCATTCGAGTTGAACAAATGTCGACCTCGCTCTTCGATCTCTCCGGCAAGACCGCGCTGGTGACCGGCTCCTCGCGCGGCCTTGGCCGCGCCATCGCGGAGGGTTTTGCCGAGGCGGGCGCGCGGCTGATCATCAACGGTACCGATCCGGCGCGCACGCAAGGCGCCGTGGAGGAATTCCGCGCCGCGGGCCATCAGGCAGAGGCCTGCCCGTTCGACGTGACCGATGAGCAGGCCGTCGTCGGCGCCTTCGCGCGCTTCGATGCCGCGGGGATCGCGATCGACATCCTCGTCAACAATGCCGGCATCCAGCACCGCAAGCCGCTGGTCGAGTTCACCACCGACGAGTGGCGCCGCGTCATCGAGACCAACCTCACCAGCGCGTTCGTGATCGGGCGCGAGGCCGCCAAGCGGATGATCCCGCGCAACAGCGGCAAGATCATCAACATCGGCTCGCTCGGCAGCGAGCTGGCGCGGCCGACCATTGGGCCCTATACCACGGCCAAGGGCGGCATCCGCAACCTGACCCGCGCGATGGCGGTCGAATGGGCCGCGCATGGCATCCAGGCCAATGCGATCGGTCCCGGCTACATGCTGACCGACATGAACCAGGCGCTGATGAGCAACCCCGACTTCAACAACTGGCTGATGTCGCGCGTCCCGTCGAAGCGCTGGGGCCGGCCGGACGAGCTGGTCGGCACTGCGATCTTCCTGGCCTCGGAGGCGTCGACCTATGTCAACGGCCAGACCATCTATGTCGACGGCGGCATGCTGGCGGCGATGTAGGATCGCGGAAGACAAGAGACAGGGAGGCCGGCCATGCGTGCGGTCGTCATTCACGCGCCGAAAGATCTGCGCATCGACAGCTTTCCAGATCCGGCGCCGGGACCCGGCGAGGTGCGGGTCAAGATCGAGGCCGGCGGCATCTGCGGCTCGGACCTGCATTACTATCATCACGGCGGCTTCGGCACCGTGCGCATCAGGCAGCCGATGGCGCTGGGCCATGAGATCGCAGGCCACGTTGCCGCGGTCGGTGCCGGCGTGACCGGCCTCGCCGAGGGCACGCGCGTCGCCGTCAATCCGAGCCTGCCCTGCGGCCGCTGCAGCTATTGCCGCGAGGGGCTGCGCAACCAATGCCTCGACATGCGCTTCATGGGCAGCGCGATGCGTGATCCCCACGTGCAGGGCGGCTTCCGCGAGTTCGTCACCATCGATGCCTCGCAGGCAGTGCCGATCGCGCCGTCGCTGTCGCTCGGTGAGGCCGCGATGGCCGAGCCGCTGTCGGTCTGCCTGCATGCGGCGCATCAGGCCGGCTCGCTGCTCGGCAAGCGCGTGCTGGTGACCGGCTGCGGCCCGATCGGCGCGCTGTCGATCCTGGTGGCGCGCTACGGCGGTGCGGCCGAGATCGTGGTCACCGACATTGCCGATGCGCCGCTGGCGGTGGCGCGCACGCTCGGTGCCAGCCATGCGTTCAATGTCGGGGCGGAGCCGTCGGCGCTCGATCCGTGGCGGAGCGGGAAGGGCACGTTCGACGTGCTGTTCGAGGCCTCCGGCAACCAGGCCGCCTTGCGGGCCGCGCTCGACGTCATGAGGCCCGGCGGCGTCATCGTCCAGCTCGGGCTCGGCGGCGAGATGACCTTGCCGCTCAACACGCTGGTCACGAAGGAGCTGCAATTGCGCGGCACGTTCCGGTTCGACCGCGAATTCGAGCTGGCGCTGCGGCTGATGGGCGAGGGGCTGCTGGACGTCAAGCCGCTGATCTCGGCTGCGCTGCCATTCGAGCAGGCGGTCGCCGCCTTCGAGCTCGCCAGCGATCGCAGCCGGTCGATGAAGGTTCATTTGACGTTTTGATGGATGGATTGACGCCGATGAAAGTCGCCTGCATCGGAGAGTGCATGGTGGAGTTTGCGCAGGAGGACGGCTCGCTGTTCCGGCGCGGCTTCGGCGGCGACACGCTCAACACCGCGCTCTATCTGGCCCGGCTCGGCGTGCCCACCTCCTACGTGACGGCGCTCGGCGATGATCCCCTGAGTGCCATGATGCTGGCGGCCTGGCAGGCCGAGGGCATCGACACCTCGGAGGTGCTGCAGGTCGAGGGCCGCGTGCCCGGCCTGTACATGATCGAGCGCGATGCCAAGGGCGAGCGCAGCTTCCTGTATTGGCGCGACCGCGCGCCGGCGCGCGAGCTGTTCGATCGCGCCGATCGCGATATGCTCGACAGGCTCTCGCGCTTCGACTGGATCTATCTCTCCGGCATCAGCCTCTCGCTCTATGGCGAGACCGGCAAGGCCAAGCTGCGCGAGCTCCTGACGGTGGCGCGCAAGCGCGGCGCGCGGGTCGTGTTCGACGGCAACTACCGGCCGCGCGGCTGGGCCAGCCGCGAGGTCGCCCAGCGCGCGTTCCGTGCGATCCTGCCGCTGGTCGACGTTGCGCTGCCGACCTTGGAGGACGAGCAGATGCTGTTCGGCGATGCCGACGCCTCCGTCAGCCTGCGCCGCTTCAAGGACGCCGGGGTCAACGAGGTCGTGGTCAAGCGCGGCGCGCGCGGCTGCCTGATCCATGCCGATGGCGTGCTGGTCGACATCGCGCCACCTGCGGTGCTCAAGCCAATCGACACCACGGCGGCCGGCGATTCCTTCAATGCGGGGTATCTCGCCGCGCGCATCAAGGGCGCGCCGCCGCGCAAGGCGGCGTTGGCAGGGCACCGGCTCGCCGGTGCCGTGATCATGGCGCCGGGGGCCGTGATCCCGGCCACCGCGATGCCGCGGGACATTCTGACGATGAGCGAGGCGTGATGAACAATTTGGACAAGCGCGCGAAGCTCGATGCGGTCTTCGCGCTGGCGCCGGTGATCCCGGTGATCACGATCGAGGACGCGGCGCATGCCGTGCCGCTTGCGCGTGCGCTCGTCGCCGGCGGCCTCCGCGTCATCGAAATCACTTTGCGGACGCAGGCGGGGCTCGATGCCGCGCGCGCGATCATCGATGAGGTGCCGGACGCCGTCGTCGGTATCGGCACGGTGCTGACGCCGGCGGACTACGAGCGCGCCGCCAGGCTCGGCGCCGCCTTCGCGATCAGTCCGGGCCTCTCGCTCGGCCTGCTCGACGCCGCGAATGCCGGCGAGATGCCGTTCGCGCCGGGCATTCAGACCGCCTCTGATCTCATCGCCTGCGTGACGCGGGGCTATGAGCTGGTGAAGTTCTTTCCCGCGGTGCCGGCCGGCGGGCTCGCGGCGCTCGACGCGCTAGCGGGTCCCTTCCCGAACGTGCGCTTCTGTCCGACCGGCGGCATCAATGCCGGCAACGCCGCGCAATGGCTGGCGCACAAGAAGGTCGTTGCGATCGGCGGCTCGTGGGTCGCGCCCGCGGCCGACATCAAGGCCGGTGCGTGGGCCGCGATCGAGCAGCGCGCCCGCGAAGCGACGAAGCTGCGCTGATCCAGCCTATCCACAACTTAAAATTTTGTTTGTGTCCGACGCTTATCTTCGGCGGTAGTGGGGCTGCGCCGGCGCCTGTTATTCTCAAAAAGTATTACAGTCAAATAATATGACTAGTCATCCCCTGGGTTCCGTGAAATAACGGACGTCACCGGCCGTCGAGGCGGGTGAATAGGTGCGTCGGTACCGCTGTTCGCGGCGGCGCATCAAAAAACAGTACCTTTTTGGGAGAGAACGTCTGATGACCCTGAAAGCCCTCTTTGCGGCCTCGGCCACGGCCGCCTTGTTGCTTGCCACGTCCGCTGGCGCCGCGGAGCTGACCGTCGGCTTCTCGCAGATCGGATCGGAGTCCGGCTGGCGCGCCGCCGAGACCTCGGTCTCGAAGTCGGAAGCCGCCAAGCGCAAGATCAACCTGAAGATCGCCGACGCCCAGCAGAAGCAGGAGAACCAGATCAAGGCGATCCGCTCCTTCATCGCCCAGGGTGTGGACGCGATCTTCCTCGCGCCGGTCGTGGCCTCCGGCTGGGACGCCGTGCTGAAGGAAGCCAAGGAAGCCAAGATCCCGGTCGTGCTGCTCGACCGCGACATCGATCCCTCCGGCAAGGACCTCTATCTGACCGCCGTCACCTCGGACAGCGTGCATGAGGGCGAGGTCGCCGGCGAGTGGCTCGCCAAGACGGTCGGCGGCAAGGCCTGCAACGTCGTCGAGCTGCAGGGCACGGTCGGCGCCAGCGTCGCCACCAACCGCAAGAAGGGTTTTGACGCCGTCGTCGCCAAGAATGCCAATCTGAAGGTCGTGCGCAGCCAGACCGGCGACTTCACCCGTGCCAAGGGCAAGGAGGTGATGGAGAGCTTCATCAAGGCCGAGAACGGCGGCAAGTCGATCTGCGCGGTCTACGCCCACAACGACGATATGATGGTCGGCGCGATCCAGGCAATGAAGGAGGCCGGCCTGAAGCCGGGCAAGGACATCCTGACCGTCTCGATCGACGCCGTGCCGGACATCTTCAAGGCAATCGCCGCCGGCGAGGCCAACGCCACCGTCGAGCTGACGCCGAACATGGCGGGGCCGGCGTTCGACGCGATCGTGGGCTTCAAGGAGAAGGGCACCGTTCCGCCGAAGTGGATCCAGACGGAATCGAAGCTCTACACCGCGACTGACGATCCGCAGAAGGTCTACGACAGCAAGAAGGGCTTGGGCTACTGAGCTGAAGCCTATGTTGTTGCCGTCGTCCTGGCGAACGCCAGGACCCATAGCCACCGATCTTTGTGAGGTCTGCGGTATTGGCCCAGTGCCTCAATCGACTATTCCGCGGTATGGGTCCCGGCGTTCGCCGGGACGACGAAATCAGGTGCTGGCGTCCGCTCATTCGGCGGGCGTCAGCTTCCTGGCTGATGTCCAATCGTCGCGCCAAGTAGTTCGTCATGTCTGATCCTTCAGCTCCGCCGGCGACGCGTCCAGCCCTGCTGGAGATCCGCGGCCTGACCAAGAGCTTCGGGGCGCTGAAGGCGCTTGATGACGTCGACTTCACTCTGGGTGAGGGCGAGATCCATGCGCTGCTCGGCGAGAACGGCGCCGGCAAGTCGACCCTGATCAAGGTGGTCACCGGCGTGTTCGCGCGTGACGCCGGCACCGTGCGGCTCGCCGATCGCGAGATTGCGCCACGCTCGGCCAAGGACGCGGTCGATGCCGGCATCGCCACGGTCTATCAGGAAGTGAATCTGCTGCCGAACCTCTCGGTGGCACAAAATCTCTACCTTGGCCGGCAGCCGACGCGGTTCGGCGTCGTACGCGAGGCCGAGATGCGCCGGCGCGCGCACGCGCTGCTGCTTGATTATGGGCTGGACATCGACGTCGGCGCGCCGCTTTCGAGCTACTCGGTCGCGGTCCAGCACATCACCGCGATCGCGCGCGCCGTCGATCTGTCGGCGCGCGTCCTCATTCTCGACGAGCCCACGGCCAGCCTCGACCGCCACGAGGTCGAGATCCTGTTCAAGGTGATGCGAAAGCTCGCGGCTGATGGCATCGGCATCGTGTTCGTCAGCCACTTCCTCGATCAGGTCTACGAGATCTGCGATCGCGTCACGGTGCTGCGCAACGGCCGGCTGATCGGCACGCGCGAGATCGCCGATCTGCCGCGGCTCGACCTTATCAGAATGATGCTGGGGCGCGAGCTCGCCGAGACCACGCACGAGCGCGCGGCGAGCCAGCCCGACACGGCGCGGGAGGTCTGCGTCAGCTTCAAGGGCTACGGCAAGCGCGGCTATCTCGCGCCGTTCGATCTCGAGCTGCGCCGTGGCGAGGTCGTCGGGCTCGCGGGCCTGCTCGGCTCCGGCCGCACCGAGACGGCGCGGCTGGTGTTCGGCGCCGAGCGCGCCGACAGCGGCGAGGTCACGATCGACGGCAAGGCCATCAGGCTGAATTCGCCGCGCGATGGTGCCGGGCTCGGCTTCGGCTATTGCCCCGAGGAGCGCAAGACCGAGGGCATCGTCGCCGACCTCACCGTGCGCGAGAACATCGTGCTGGCGCTGCAGGCGCGGCGCGGTCTGCACCGGCCGCTGTCGCGGCGCGAGCAGGACGAGATCGCGCTGCGTTACATCCGCATGCTCGACATCCGGCCGCCGGATCCGGAACGTCCCATTGGGCTGCTGTCGGGCGGCAACCAGCAGAAGGCGCTGCTGGCGCGCTGGCTCGCGACGTCGCCGAAGCTCCTCGTCCTCGACGAGCCGACGCGCGGCATCGACGTCGGCGCCCATGCCGAGATCATCCGTCTGGTGCGTGAGTTGTGCGAGCAGGGGCTGGCGCTGCTCGTGATCTCCTCGGAGCTCGACGAGATCGTGACCTATTCCAACCGCGTCGTCGTGCTGCGCGACCGCGCCCATGTCGAGGAGCTGAAGGGCGAGGCGGTCGAAGTCTCCAGCATCCTCGCGGCGATCGCCGCGGATGGCGAGCCCGTGCATGAGGCCGCATCATGACGCTCCGCATTCCGCGCCGCGGTCTTGCGCAGGCATTCGCGCTGATCGTGATCCTGATAATCGATCGCGCGGTCTCGCCGCAGTTCTTCAATCTCCATCTGCAGGACGGCCGGCTCTTCGGCAGCGTCATCGACGTGCTCAACCGCGGCACGCCGGTGGCGCTGCTGTCGCTCGGCATGGTGCTCGTCATCGCGACGGGAGGGATCGACCTTTCGGTCGGCGCCGTGATGGCGATCGCGGGCGCCACCGCGGCGAGCCTCGCCGACACGCATTCGCTGCCGGTGGTCATCGGCTCCGCGCTCGCTGTCGGTTTGGTGTGCGGGCTGTGGAACGGCATTCTCGTCGCTGTCCTGCGCATCCAGCCGATCGTCGCCACGTTGATCCTGATGGTGGCGGGGCGCGGCATTGCGCAGCTCATCACCGAAGGACGCATCGTCACCTTCACCTCGCCCGATCTGGTGTGGATGGGCAACGGCGCCGTGTTGGGCCTGCCGACCCCGGTCGTGATCGCGATCGGCATGCTGCTGCTGACGGCGGCGGTCGTGCGCGGCACCGCGCTCGGGCTCTTGATCGAGGCGACCGGCGGCAACGCGCGCGCCAGCGAGCTTTCGGGCGTCGGCACGCGCGCCATGATCCTGGCGGTCTATGTCTGGTGCGGCCTGTGCGCGTCGCTCGCCGGCGTGATCGCCGCGGCCGACATCATGGGTGCGGACGCCAACAATGCCGGGCTGTGGCTGGAGCTCGACGCGATCCTCGCGGTCGTGATCGGCGGCACCTCACTGTTCGGCGGCCGCTTCAGCCTGGTGCTGGCGGTGGCCGGCGCGCTGATCATCCAGGCCATGAACACCGGCATCCTGTTGTCGGGCTATCCGCCGGAGCTCAATCTGCTGGTCAAGGCCGTGGTCGTTCTCGCCGTCCTGCTGGCGCAGTCGCCGCGGCTCGGCGATCTCTCGCGCTTCACCGCGCGCTGGCGGAGGACCAAGCCATGAAGGCCTCGACCTCGGTTGCGATCACCGCCTTCGTGCTGGTCGCCGGCTTTGCGCTGTGCGCGCTGCAATTCCCGAACATCGCTTCGACCCGCGTCGTCGCCAATCTGCTCACCGACAACGCCTTCCTCGGCATCGTCGCCGCCGGCATGACCTTCGTCATCATCTCCGGCGGCATCGATCTCTCGGTCGGCTCGGTGATCGGCTTCACCACGGTATTCGTGGCGCTCGCGGTCGAGCGCTGGGGCATCCCGCCCTTCGCAGCCTTCGCATTGGTGCTGGTGCTGTGCGCGCTGTTCGGTGCCGCGATGGGCGCGGTGATCCACGTGTTCGAGCTGCCGCCCTTCATCGTGACCCTCGCCGGCATGTTCCTGGCGCGCGGCGTCAGCTTCCTGCTGTCGACCGAATCGATTCCGATCACCGCCCCGATCTACAGTGCCGTCTCCGACTTCGCGATCCGCCTGCCAGGCGGCGGACGGCTCACCGCGATCGCGATTGCGATGCTGGTGATCCTGGTGCTCTGCGCGTTGCTGCTGCATTTGACCCGGTTCGGCGTCAACGTCTACGCGCTCGGTGGCAGCCGTGTGGCGACAGCCCTGATGGGCATTCCGGTCGGGCCGATGACCATCCGCATCTATATGCTGTCGAGCGTGCTTGCGGGCCTCGCCGGCATCGTCTTCTCGTTCTACACCGCGGCCGGCTATTCGCTTTCGGCCGTCGGTGTCGAACTCGATACCATCGCTGCCGTGGTGATCGGCGGAACCTTGTTGACCGGCGGACAGGGCTCGGTCATCGGCACCTTCCTTGGCGTCCTGATACAGGGCATGATCCAGACCTACATCAATTTCGACGGCACGCTGTCGAGCTGGTGGACCAAGATCGCCACGGGGGTTCTGTTGTTCGTTTTCATTGCGCTGCAGCAAGGTCTGATGGCGCTCGCGCGCCGCTCATCCGTCAAGCCCGCCGCGGCCAAGCCGGTGGGGGCGCCGACATGACGACGTCGCACATCGTCTCGATTCCGACCCGGCGCGCGCATTCCAACCATGCCGAGGTCGCCCGCAGCATCGGCATCGACATCATCTCGGGCCGTCTGGCCGAGGGCGCGCGGTTGCCGGGTGACGCCGAGCTGACCGCGACTTTCGGCGTCTCACGGCCGGTGCTGCGCGAGAGCGTGAAGACCCTCGTTGCAAAAGGTCTGCTGTCGACCAAGGCCCGCGTCGGCACCGTGGTGCGCGGACGCTCGGACTGGAACATGTTCGATCCCGACGTGCTCGCCTGGCACCTCGACGCGGGGATCGACAAGCGCTTTCTTGCCGACCTCGCCGAGATCCGGTTGGCGATCGAGCCGCGTGCCGCGGCGCTCGCGGCAGAGCGCCGCAGCGACGACGATCTCGCCGCGATGAACCAGGCGATGGCGCAGATGGAGCGCGAGCCGTCGACCTCGATCGCCTTTGCCGAAGCCGACCTCGCTCTGCACATCGCGATCGCCAATGCCTCCGGCAATCCCTTCATGCGCTCGATCGGCGCGGTCATCGAGGCGGCATTGCGCGCGTCGTTCGTCCTGAGCGCGCCGATCGAAACCGCCGACCGGGACACCGTGCTGGTCTGGCACCAGCGCATCATCGATGCGATCGCAGATGGCAATCCCGAGGGCGCCTCGGAGGCCATGATCGAAGTCATCTACAACGGCCGGCGGCGTCATGCGCAATCGGCTGCACGAACGGACCAGGAATGAGCAACGACAAGTCAGACAAGCAGCTGCGGAGCCAGGCGTGGTTCGGCCGCCAGGACAAGATGGGCTTCTATTATCGCTCGTTCTTGAAGAACAGCGGCACGCCGCAGGATCGCTTCGAGGGCCGTCCGGTCATCGGCATCTGCAACACCTGGTCGGAGCTGACGCCCTGCAATGCGCATTTCCGCGTCATCGCCGAGCATGTCCGCCAGGGCGTGCTCGATGCCGGCGGCTATCCGCTGGAGTTTCCGGTCTCCTCGCTCGGCGAGGTGACGATGCGTCCCACCGCGATGCTGTTCCGCAACCTCGCCTCGATGGATGTGGAGGAGGCGATCCGTGCGCATCCGCTCGACGGTGTCGTGCTCTTGATGGGCTGCGACAAGACCACGCCGGCGCTCTTGATGGGCGCGGCCTCCGCCGACCTGCCTGCGATCGGCGTCTCCGGCGGTCCGCAACTGCGCGGCGTGTATCGCGGCCAGATCATCGGCTCCGGCACCAACATCATCTCGATGAGCGAGCAACTGCGCGCCGGCGAGATCACCTTGAAGGAATTCCACGAGGCCGAGGCCGGCATGAACCGCTCCGCCGGCAGCTGCATGACCATGGGCACGGCCTCGACGATGGCCTCGATGGTCGAGGCACTCGGCATCGGCCTGCCCGAGAATGCCGCGATTCCGGCGGCCGACGCGCGCCGCAACCTGCTCGCGCGCATGGCGGGCCGGCGCATCGTCGAGATGGTCGGCGAAGACCTCAAGCCATCGGACATTCTCACCCGGCAGGCGTTCGAGAATGCGATCCGCACGCTCGCGGCGATCGGCGGCTCGACCAACGCTGTGGTGCATCTGCTTGCGATCGCCGGACGTGTCGGCGTTGAGCTCACGCTCGACGATTTCGACCGTCTGTGTCGCGACGTGCACTGCCTGGTCGACCTGATGCCGTCGGGCCGCTTCCTGATGGAGGACTTCTACTACGCCGGCGGCCTGCCGGCGGTGCTGCGTGCGCTCGGCGAGCGCGGCCTGTTGCACAAGGACGCCCGGACCGTCAACGGCAGGACGCTGTGGGACAATGTCGCCGAGGCGCCGAACTACAATGCCGAGGTCATCACGCCGTTCGAGACCCCGTTCAAGACCGAAGCCGGCATCGCGATCCTCACCGGCAACCTCGCGCCCAACGGCGCCGTTATCAAGCCGTCGGCGGCCTCGCCGGAGCTGATGAACCACACCGGACGCGCCGTCGTGTTCGAAAGCGTCGAGGAAATGCACGACGCGGTCGACGACGACAATCTCGACATCGATGCGTCCTGCATCATGGTGCTGAAGAATTGCGGGCCGAAGGGCTATCCGGGCATGGCCGAGGTCGGCAACATGCCGCTGCCGGCGAAAGTGCTGCGCCAGGGCGTGCGCGACATGATCCGCATCTCCGACGCGCGCATGTCCGGCACGGCCTATGGCACGGTGGTACTGCATGTCGCCCCCGAGGCCACCGTCGGCGGGCCGCTGGCGCTGGTCAAGAACGGCGACATGATCACGCTCGACGTGGCTGGGCGCCGGCTGCACCTGCATGTCAGCGACGAGGAGCTCGCCGCGCGCCGCGCCGCCTGGACGCCGCCGAAGCCGCATGCCGCCCGCGGCTATCAGAAGCTCTACATCGATCACGTGCTGCAGGCCGATCGCGGCGTCGATTTCGACTTCCTGGTCGGCCGCACCGGCTCGCCCGTGCCGCGCGACAATCACTAAAGAGGTGCCCATGACCGCTTCCGCCAAAAAGCTCTACAAGGGCGTCTTCCCGGTGGCGCCGACCGTGTTCGACGCCGACGGCCGTCTCGACCTCGAGGGCCAGAAGCGCGCGATCGACTTCATGATCGATGCCGGCTCGCACGGCATCTGCATCCTCGCCAACTTCTCCGAGCAGTTCGTGCTGACCGACGACGAGCGCGATCTGGTCATGACGACCGTGCTGGAGCATGTCGCCGGCCGCGTGCCGATCATCGTCACGACGACGCATTTCTCGACCTTTGTCTGCGCCGAGCGTTCGCGCCGGGCGCAGGAGAAGGGCGCCGCCATGGTCATGGTGATGCCGCCCTACCACGGCGCCACCTTCCGCGTGCCGGAGAGCTCGATCTACGAGTTCTATCGCGGCGTCTCCGACGCGATCTCGATCCCGATCATGGTGCAGGACGCTCCGGTCGCCGGCACGCCGCTGTCGGTGCCGCTGCTCGCGCGCATGGCCAAGGAGATCGAGAATCTCGCCTATTTCAAGATCGAGGTGCCGCGCGCCGCCGACAAGCTACGGGCGCTGATCGAGGCGGGGGGCGCTGACATCCAGGGCCCGTGGGACGGCGAGGAGGCGATCACGCTGATGGCCGATCTCGATGCCGGCGCCACCGGCGCGATGACCGGCGGCGGCTATCCCGACGGCATCCGCAAGATCATCGATCCGTATTTCGCGGGCGACCGCGAGGCCGCGGCCGCGGCCTATGAGCGCTGGCTGCCGCTGATCAACTACGAGAACCGGCAGTGCGGCCTTGCGACCTGCAAGATCCTGATGAAGGCGGGCGGCGTGATCAAGCACGACACGCTGCGCGCGCCGCAGCCGCCGATCCATCCGGCGACACAGAAGGGTCTGATCGAGATCGCGCGCCGGCTCGACCCGGTCGTGCTGCGCTGGGGACGCTGAGATGAGCGAGCTTCGTGTCGCCATCGTCGGCTTCGGCAAGATCGCGCGCGACCAGCACGTCCCGGCGATCGCCGCCACCGCGGGCGTGACCTTGACGGCCGTCGCAAGCCGTAACGCCTCGCTGCCCGGCCTGCCGCATTTCGGCACCATCGAGGAGCTGCTGCGCGACGGTCCCGAGATCGACGCCGTTGCCTTGTGCACGCCGCCGCAGGTCCGCCGCGCGCAGGCGCTGGCGGCGCTCGAGGCCGGCAAGCATGTGATGCTGGAAAAGCCGCCCGGTGCTGCCGTCAGCGAGCTCGATCCGCTGATTGCACTCGCCGCCGCAAAGGGGCGCACGCTGTTCGCGACTTGGCATTCGCGCTACGCGCCCGCAGTCGAGCCGGCGCGGCAATGGCTGTCACAGCGTCGGATCCGCAGCGTGCGGATCGACTGGAAGGAGGACGTGCGCGTCTGGCATCCCGGCCAGGCCTGGATCTGGGAGCCGGGCGGTCTCGGCGTGTTCGATCCCGGCATCAACGCGCTGTCGATCCTGACCCGCATCCTGCCCGAGCCGGTGTTCCTGACCGAGGCCGAGCTGTCGTTTCCGTCCAACCGCCAGGCGCCGATCGCGGCCAACCTGTCGTTGTCGACAGCCAGCGAGCTGCCGATCGCGGCCGAGTTCGACTTCCGCCAGACCGGGCCGCAGAGCTGGGACATCCGGATCGAGACCGACGCCGGGCAACTCAAGCTGTCGCTCGGCGGCGCGCGGATGACCGCGGATGACCAAGTGATGATCGACGAGAAGGAGCGCGAATATCCCGGCCTCTATCGCCGCTTCGTCGAGCTGACGAAGACCGGCGCGGGTGACGTCGATCTCGCGCCGCTGCGGCTGGTGGCCGACGCGTTCCTGCTCGGCCGCCGCCACTTCGTCGAGCCGTTCGAGGACTAGAGCGATGGCAGAGGCTGATATCACCAGGGATGTGTTTGGCAGCCTGCCGGACGGCCGCGAGGTCGAGCGCGTCACCTTGCGTGGCGCCGACGGCTTCGAGGCGCGGATCATCACCTACGGCGCGGTGCTGCAGGCGCTGCTGGTGCCGGATGCGCAGGGCGTCGTCGACGACGTGGTGCTCGGTCATGACGACCTGCTGAGTTACTTGCTGCTCCGGAAATTTTTCGGCGCGACGGTCGGACGCTACGCCAACCGCATCGCCAAGGCACGTTTCGTGCTCGATGGTCAGGACATCCGTTTGGAAGCGAATAATGGCGCGCATGCCTTGCATGGCGGCCCTGACGGCTTCGACCGCAAGCTTTGGCAGATCGTCGCCACCGAAGACGGCGCCCAGCCCTCGGTCACGATGCTCTATGTCAGCCCCGACGGCGAGGCCAACTATCCGGGGCGGCTCGACGTCCGTGTCACCTATCAGTTGACCGGGCCGATGGAACTGGCTGTCAGCTTCAGCGCCCGGACCACCCGGACGACGGTGGTCAACCTGACCAATCACAGCTTCTTCAATCTCGACGGCCTGGCCGCCGGCACCGATATTCTCGATCACCGTCTGACGCTCGCGGCGGACCACTACCTGGCGATCGACGAAACGGCGATCCCGCTGGAGGGGCCGCCGCACACCGTTGTTGGTACGCCGTTCGATTTCCGCGACGCGCATGCGATCGGCGCGCGCATTCGTGCCGACGATGCGCAGATCAGATGCGGCCGCGGCTATGACCACAATTTCTGTCTGCGCGCCGGCGACGGCGTGCGCTTCGCGGCACGGATCGAGTCGCGGCGGTCGGGACGGATCATGGAGTTGCTCACCGATCAGCCGGGCCTGCAGGTCTATTCCGGCAACTATATTGACGCGACCGTGAGCGGCAAGGGCCGCGTCTATCGCCAATCCGACGCGCTCTGCCTGGAGCCGCAGGTCTGGCCGGACAGTCCGAACCGTCCGGATTTTCCGAGCGCGCGTCTCGCGCCCGACGACGTCTACAAGCACGAGACGGTGTATCGCTTCTCGATCGCGGGAGCGTCCGCATGATGGAGCAGGTGCCGACCACGATCCTTTGCGACGAGCGCTGCCATCTCGGCGAGGGGCCGACCTACGATCCTCACACCGACACCGCCTGGTGGTTCGACATCCGCGAAGGCCTGCTGTTCGAGGCCAATATCGGCAGCGGCGACGTCCGACGCCACGAGCTCGGCAGGATGGCGAGCGCGCTCGGCCGCATCGATGCCGTGAGGCAGTTGATCGTCGCCGAGGACGGACTCTATGTCCGCTCCGTCGCCGACGGCGCGCTGTCGCTGTTCCTGCCGCTCGAGGCCGACAATCCTGCGACGCGGTCGAACGACTCGCGGGTCCATCCCTCCGGGACGTTCTGGATCGGCACCATGGGGCGCAACGCCGAGTGCGGCCTGGGCTCGATCTATGCGCTGCATCGCGGTGAGATCATCCGCCTGTTCCCCAACGTCACCATTCCCAACGCAATCTGCTTCTCGCCGGATGGCGCGATCGGCTATTTCGCCGATACGGACGAGAACGTGCTCTACCGCGTCGCGCTCGACCCGACGACCGGCCTGCCGCGCGGCGAGCCGGAGGTGCTGCTGCGCCATGCCGGCGTCGGCGGGCTCGACGGCGCCGTCGTCGACGCGGAGGGGCGGATCTGGAACGCGCGCTGGGGCGGCGGTTGTGTCGATGTCTACAGCCCGCAGGGCGAGCATCTGCGCTGCATCGCGGTTCCGGCCAGCCAGGCGAGCTGCCCGGCCTTCGTCGGTCCCGGTCTGTCGCGCCTGCTGGTCACGTCGGCCTGGCAGGACATGGACGCGGCGGCCAAGGCGGCCGACCCCGGCCACGGCCAGACTTTCCTGCTTGAGGTCGGCGCTCACGGTCGCGCCGAGCCTGACGTGAAGCTTTCGATCTGAGAGGAGGAACAATCGAGTCGAGCGTCGTTCAGCCTAACAGCTATCTGGTATCAAGATACGCAATCGCGTATTCCTAGTTCAAATCTGAAAATCTTAGAGGGAGTGAAGCATGCTGAATTTCAAGACCATCATGGCCGCCGCGCTGGCCGGCCTCGGCGCCGTGGCGCTGTCCAGCGCCGCAATGGCGCAGGGCAAGGCAACCGTCGGCATCGCGATGCCGACCAAGTCCTCGGCGCGCTGGATCGACGACGGCAACAACATCGTGAAGGTGCTGAAGGAGCGTGGCTACAACACCGACCTGCAATATGCCGAGGACGACATCCCGAACCAGCTCTCGCAGGTCGAGAACATGGTCACCAAGGGCGCCAAGGTGCTGGTCATCGCCGCGATCGACGGCACCACGCTGTCCGACGCGCTGAAGCAGGCCAAGGAGAAGGGCGTCACCGTCATCGCCTATGACCGCCTGATCCGCGACACGCCGAATGTCGACTACTACGCGACCTTCGACAATTTCCAGGTCGGCGTGCTGCAGGCGCAGTCGATCGTCGACAAGCTCGGCCTGAAGGACGGCAAGGGCCCGTTCAACATCGAGCTGTTCGGCGGCTCGCCGGACGACAACAACGCCTACTTCTTCTACAACGGCTCGATGTCGGTGCTGCAGCCGTACATCGACTCCGGCAAGCTCAAGGTTGCGTCCGGCCAGATGGGCATGGACAAGGTCGCGACCCTGCGCTGGGACGGCGCCACCGCCCAGGCCCGCATGGACAACCTGCTCAGTGCCTATTACGGCAACAAGCGTGTCGACGCGGTGCTGTCGCCCTATGACGGCCTCTCGATCGGCATCATCTCGTCGCTGAAGGGCGTCGGCTATGGCAGCGGCAACCAGCCGATGCCGGTCATCTCAGGCCAGGACGCCGAGGTGCCGTCGGTCAAGGCGATCCTGCGCGGCGACCAGTACTCGACGATCTTCAAGGACACCCGCGACCTCGCCAAGGTGACCGCCGATATGGTCGATGCCGTGCTCAACGGCAAGCAGGTGCAGGTCAACGACACCAAGACCTACAACAACGGCGTCAAGGTCGTTCCCGCTTATCTGCTCAAGCCGGTCGTGGTCGACAAGAGCAATTGGGAGAAGGTCCTGATCGAGGGCGGCTACTACAAGAAGTCGCAGGTCGAGTGATCACCGGTGGCCGGCGAGCGCGGTCATGCGCTCGCCGGCCACTCCAAGACGGCTCAAGTTGCGGGATACAGAGCGATGACGGCAATCCTCGAAATGCGCGGCGTCAGCAAGAGCTTCGTGGGCGTGCAGGCGCTCCGCGACGTCAGCTTCACGGTCGAGGCGGGTGAGATCCACGCTTTGGTCGGCGAGAACGGCGCCGGCAAGTCGACCTTGATGAAGGTGCTCAGCGGCGTCTATCCCTATGGCCGTTACGAGGGCCAGATCATCTTCGAGGGCGAGGAGCGGCGCTTCCGCGACATCAACGATTCCGAGGCGCTCGGCATCATCATCATCCACCAGGAGCTCGCGCTGATCCCGCTGATGTCGATCGCCGAGAACATCTTCCTGTCGCATGCGCCGCAGCGCTTTGGCGTCATCGATCGCGACGAGGTCTACCGGCGCACCCAGCAATTGCTGGCCCAGGTCGGCCTGAAGGAATCGCCGGATACACTGATCACTGATCTCGGTGTCGGCAAGCAGCAGCTCGTGGAGATCGCCAAGGCGCTGTCCAAGCGCGTCAAGCTCTTGATCCTGGACGAGCCGACGGCGAGCCTGAACGAGGCCGACAGCCAGGCGCTGCTCGACCGCCTCGTCGCCTTCCGCGAGCAGGGCATCTCCTCGATCCTGATCACGCACAAGCTCAACGAGGTCGCCCGCGTCGCCGACCGCATCACGGTGCTGCGCGACGGGCGCAGCGTCGACAGCATCGACTGCCGCGCCGAGCCGGTCCTGGAGGACCGCATCATCAAGAGCATGGTCAATCGCGACATGGCGCACCGCTTCCCGGAGCGGCAACCTAAGATCGGCGAGCCCGTGTTCACGGTCGAGAACTGGTCGGTCTACCACCCGCAGCATACCGATCGGCAGGTGATCAAGAACCTCGACTTCCAGGTCCGCCGCGGGGAGATCGTCGGCATCGCCGGCCTGATGGGGGCGGGGCGCACCGAATTCGCCATGAGCCTGTTCGGCCGCTCCTGGGGCATCAACATCACCGGCCGCGCCCGGCTCGAAGGCCACGACGTCCATCTCACCAGCGTCCCGGCGGCGATCGATGCCGGCCTCGCCTATGTCACCGAAGACCGCAAGCAGCTCGGCCTGATCCTGGCCGACGACGTCCGCAAGAACATCACCCTGGCGTCTCTCTCCCAGGTCGCGCCGAAGGGCGTGATCGACGACATCGCCGAGCTCAAGGCGGCGTCCGGTTACCGCGGCCGGATGCGGATTCGCTGCTCGGACGTCTACCAGGAGGCCGGCCAGCTCTCCGGCGGCAACCAGCAGAAGGTCGTGCTGTCGAAATGGCTGATGACAGATCCCAAGGTCTTGATCCTGGACGAGCCGACGCGCGGCATCGACGTTGGCGCAAAGTACGAGATTTACTGTATCATCCAGGAGCTCGCTGATGCCGGCCGGGGTGTGGTGGTGATCTCCTCGGAGATGCCGGAGCTGCTTGGGATCTGCGACCGCATCTGCGTGATGAATGACGGCGCCTTCGTCGGCGAGTTCGCCGGGCCGGAGGCGACGCAGGAAAAGATCATGCGCGCCATCATGCGCAACGAAACCATCAAGAACCAGGAGACGGCCGCGTAAGCGGCCGGGAGGACGCCAGCAATGACCGACAAGACGGTTTCGCTCCCGGAGGAGAAGTCGCACAGCGGCTTCCTGAAGAATAATCTGCGCAGCTACGGCATGCTGCTGTCGCTGTTCGTGATCATGCTGTTCTTCCAGTTCATGACGGACGGCACCCTGCTGCAGCCGCTCAACCTCACCAACCTGGTGCTGCAGAACAGCTACATCGTCATCATGGCGCTGGGCATGCTGCTGGTGATCGTGACCGGGCACATCGACCTGTCGGTCGGCTCGGTCGCGGGCTTCGTCGGCGCGGTCGCCGCCGTGCTGATGGTGCGCTATCACGTCGACTTCCCGCTCGCGATCATTGCCTGCCTGATCGTCGGCGCCGCGATCGGCGCCGCGCAGGGCTATTGGGTGGCCTATTTCGGCATTCCCTCCTTCATCGTGACCCTGGCGGGCATGCTGGTGTTCAAGGGGCTGGCGCTGGCGCTGCTGCAGGGGCAGTCGGTCGGGCCGTTCCCGGGCACGTTCCAGAAGCTGTCGTCCGGCTTCATCCCTGAGTTCATGCCGAGCGCGGCGCACCTCTATCCGACGTCGCTCGCGATCGGCGCGGTGCTGACGCTCATCCTGGTCTATGCCAGCGTCAAGGGCCGCGCGCGCGAGGTGGAGCACGGCATCGAGGTCGAGCCGTTCGGATTCTTCGCTGCCAAGAACGTCGTGCTGGCCGGCGCCCTGATGTATTTCACCTATCTGATCGCCTCGCATCGCGGCCTGCCCAACGTGCTGGTCATCATGACCGCGCTGATCGCGCTCTACGGCTTCATGACCCGCCGCACCGTGGTCGGCCGGCAGATCTATGCGGTCGGCGGCAACGCCAAGGCCGCCAAGCTGTCGGGCATCAAGACCGAGCGGCTGGTGTTCATGACCTTCGTCAACATGGGTGTGCTGGCGGCACTGGCCGGCCTGATCTTTGCCGCGCGTCTCAACACGGCGACGCCGAAGGCCGGTCTCGGGTTTGAGCTCGACGTCATCGCGGCGTGCTTCATCGGTGGCGCCTCGGCCTATGGCGGCGTGGGGCGGGTCGGCGGCGCTGTCATCGGCGCCATGATCATGGGCGTGATGAACAACGGCATGTCCATCCTCGGCATCGGCATCGACTATCAGCAGGTCATCAAGGGCCTGGTGCTGCTCGGCGCCGTCTGCATCGACGTCTACAACCAGCGCCGCTGAGTTCGGCGCGCAGCGTCCGGCGACGCTGCGAGGTAGGGTGGGCAAAGCGCCGCCGCAAGGCGGCGCGTGCCCACCATGTTTCGGCACCCTCGTAGCAAAATGGTGGGCAAAGGCGCATTCGCTTTGCGAATGCGCCTTTGCCCACCATACGGTTCGATCGACCTACACCACGTGGAAATTCGACACGCTATCGTTGGCGAGCTGGGCGACGAGCTGCAGCTCCCAGTCGATATAGGCCTGCATCGCTTCGGCCGCGTTGTCGGTGCCCTCATAGGGCCGCTTGTAGACGTCGTCGGCAAGCGAGATCCGGGACTGCCGCTCCGTCTCCAATGCGTGACCCGCGGCCGTCCATGCGCGCGTGCCACCTGAAAGCACGCGGACCTCGCGCGGCGTCGCAGCCCGTGCGTCGGCCAGCGCGAAAGCCGCCTCGGCGCCGTCATCGCTGGTCAGCACGACTGCGCTACTGCCGGGCAGCTTGGCCAGATCGTTGGCAAAGCGCGACGCCAGCACGAAATGTGCGCCGGGAATGTGCCCGGCCTTGTAGCTCGGACTGCGTGTGAGATCGACGACGGTCCACGCCGCCGCATCGGCCGCGAGTTGCTCGGCGCTGATGGTCGCTTCGCCAAGTTGCGGCAGCGGCGGCCGGCGTGCGGCGCGGATTTCGGTTTCGGTGGCTGCAACGACATCCGGTCCCACGACCGACACGTCCCAGCCCATCTGCTTGAGCCACGACGCCGTCATGCGCGCGCGCACGCCGTCATCATCGAACAGCACCAGGCGGGCGCCGCGCACGCCGACCCATTCGTCGGTCGCTTGCACCAGCTGGCCGCCCGGCGCCGACGCGAAGCCAGCCGGATGCGAGGTGGCATATTCCTCGGGCGTGCGAACGTCGAGGCAATACAGCGTGCGCGTCCCGGCCTCGGCCTGATGGCGCGCGAAGGTCGCGGCATCCAGCACGCCGACGCCGACGCGCTCGGCCCAGGCCTTGGCATCAGCCAGCGCGGTCGCGTAGCTCGCCGCTGGCCGCTCCAGCATGCGCGCGGTCCTGCCGCGCTCGACCTGATGGCCGGCCAGGGTCCAGCCGATCGTGCCGTTGCGCAGCGCGTAGATCTTGTTCGGCAGCCCGGCATTGATCAGCGACTGCGTGCCGATGATCGAGCGCGTGCGTCCGGCGCAGTTGACGATGATCGTGGTATCGGGCGAGGGCGCCAGCTCGCGCGCCCGGAACGCCAGCTCGCCGCCGGGGACACTGACCCCGCGCGGAATGCTCATGGTGCGGTATTCCTCGAAGCGGCGGGCGTCGAGCACGACCAGATTCGACTCGCGCTCGATCAGCCCCTTGGCTTCGTCGGCCGACAGCGACGGCGTGTGCCTGATCGCCTCGACCAATTCGCCGAACGCTTTGCTCGGCACGTTGACGTCGCGGAACACCTCGCCATGGCGCGCATAGCCGGACAGTCCGCCATCGAGGACCGACACGTCGGTGTAGCCCAGCGCCCGGATGCGCGGCACCGCGCGCGCGGCATAGCCTTCGTCATCGTCATAGACGACGACAGGCACGTTTAGCCGCGGCACGAGATCGAGGATGCGCAGCTCGATCTGCGACAGCGGCAGCGACACCGCGAAGAACGGGTGCGACAGCGAATAGGGGCCTTCCTCGCGGACGTCGAGCAGCGCCACCTCCTCGCCGGCGCGCCAGCGCCGCCGCAACTCGGTCGGAGCCATCAGGCGCAGTTGATCAGGTGCATTGCGGGGCAGGTCAGGAATTGTCGGGGATGTCATTCGGGAGTCCGCAGGTGGGCTCCGCCGCGGTCTCCGGAACCGTTCATGCGTCCGTGGAGCAAACCTGCGGCATGGAGCGGCAATCACGGTGCGCAGCCCGGGCCGGGGCGCA
The DNA here is from genome assembly GCF_051167615.1 of Bradyrhizobium sp. HKCCYLS3013. Lineage (NCBI taxonomy): Bacteria > Pseudomonadati > Pseudomonadota > Alphaproteobacteria > Hyphomicrobiales > Nitrobacteraceae > Bradyrhizobium > Bradyrhizobium sp. HKCCYLS3013. The sequence goes on along the minus strand of NZ_JBNPTK010000005.1, from coordinate 201,408 downwards.
TGGGATGTCGCACCTGTGTGGCGGCATGGCGGCCGTTTGTCCAGCCCGCCGCCCCTGATTGCGCTCGGCAGCAGCGCCGGTCAGACGTGCGGTCCCAGCATGGCGATGTAGAACAGGTCCTCGCTCGAGAGCCCGGCGGACCGCCGCGGAAGAACGGCGGCGTTTCGTTCGGTCGTTCTCTGCTCCGACATGCGCTCGGAACGGAAGGTGCCGAGCCAGCCTTCAAACCACGAGACGTAGCGCACGAGATCCTCCGCAACTGCTGTGGCCACTCGACTATCACGCGGCAGGACTGCCTGGACAAGGGCCGTTGAAGCCGTCGCCCCGACTTTGACAAATCATGCTCGCTGTAACGCCTCGCCGGCAAATTCCTTTCCCGCTGCGCGTTCGTCGCACAGCTCTGCTTCTCCACCGGAGGCGTGAACGTCGCCATTCCGTCCCATCAGGTCGTCATGCCAATGGGTACGGAACGCCATCCAAGAGGCGTGATCCTGGAACGCGACCTCGGCGAACCACTCGACCGTGACTGCGCCGCTCGGCCAGTAGCGTTCCTGGTCATGCCAGCACACCACCGGCCAGCGCGGATTGCGATAGGAGCGGCCGGTCTCATCATGCAGCGAGGGACGGCCGAGGTGATCGATCAGCCACGCCATCACCTCGGGCAGGAACGTCGCGGCAAACGACACGCCGTGGCGTCCGAGCCGTTGCGGCATCCGCATGACGCGCTGATCGATGATGGCGAACGCCGGCGGCACGGCACCGACGTTGAACTGCCTGATCATCAGCAAGCGGAAGCCGCAGTCGCAGAGCTCGGCGGGAACGGCGTGGATCGCGGTCGGCTGTAGCGGAGCCGTGATGTTCATCCCAGTGCTCCCCGCGCCTGGCCGAACGTGAGGTCGATGGCGTGCTGCAACGCTGTGCGCGTCGGCACATCGCTGCGCTTCAGATAGGCGGTCAGAACGCGTGCCATCCCGTGTCTCCCGTCGGCATCTGCACACTGCTGGTCGCAGCCTTCGCAGATCGCCTTGCGTGGGGACGGACATCCGGTCCGAATCCGACGCGACGAAAATCAACAATCTCCGACATTGCTGCCGGTCAGGGAGGACACATCAAGTTTCGTGCCAGATGCGACGATCAGTGGAGGCGATGGCCGTCGGCGTCGTCTTCCGGTGTCGCGAGCTGCGCGATCGGGCTGGATTGGTGGTGGATCATCCGCCAGGCGCCGTCGATGCGCGCAAAGTGATTGGCCGCGGCGAGCGCCGCGCCAACCACCAGCTCGATGCAGAGCACGTGACCATGATCGCCGCTGACGATCGCGTGCGGATCCGCACAGACGATGTTCGGCCGGCCCGGGTTGGCGAGGATATCGCGCCAGCTGCCGATCACGGCGGCGCGGCCGACGATCGCCGGCCAGCCGGGATGAATGCAGGAGATACCGTCGCGATCGGCCCAGAGGGCGACGAGCGCCGCGAAATCACCGTCCGTGAAGGCAGCATAGAAGGCCGCATTGGCGGCCAGGATCTCGCGCTCGTCGCTCATTGTGATGAGGTGAGCCAAGCCGTTGCGAAAATCAAGCAATGTTTGGAAACGCACACGCGCGCGCCTGCAAAAACTTGCAAGCTTTTTGCAGGACCCGGTCGAGACGCGATCGCAACGCATCAGCCGAGGTCCTGCCATGCTCGAAACGGCCATTGTCGGAGGTGGATTGTGCGGAATGGCACTCGCGCGCAGCCTGCAGCAGCGCGGCAGCACGTTCGCTTTGTTCGAAGCCCGACATCGCCTGGGCGGGCGGGTGCTGTCGGCCAGGAGCAAGGGCGGGCTTGCGCTGGACCTCGGCCCGACCTGGTTCTGGCCGGACACCCAGCCGCTGCTCGCCGGCCTGGTGGCGGAGCTCGGCCTGTCTGACTTTGCCCAGCACGATGATGGCACGCATCTTCATCTGAGAGAGGCGGACAAGCCGGCCGAGCAGATCGGCGGGCCGCCGGTCCACCAGGGCGCGCGCCGGCTCTCCGGCGGCATGGCGAAATTGATCGAGGCGCTGGCACGCGATCTGCCGCAGCCCTTCATCCATCTCGGCCATGAGCTGATGCGCATCGTCGACTGCGGCACGCATGTGCGGCTGATCTTCGCCACAGCAACGGAATCGGTCGCGATCGAGGCCAGGCGCGCCGTGCTCGCGCTGCCGCCGCGGCTGCTGATCGACCACGTCGGCTTCTTTCCCGAGCTGGACGACGCGACCTTCGAGGCGATGCGTGGCGCCGAGACCTGGATGGCGGCGCAGGCCAAGGTCGTGATCGCCTACGACCAGGCGCATTGGCGCGACCAGGGCCGGTCCGGCAATGCGTTCGTCAGCCACGAGCAGGCCGTGATCGGCGAGATCTTCGATGCCTGCGATGCGGGCGGCGACCGCGCTGCGCTCGGCGGCTTCCTCGCATTCTCGCCCGATCTGCGCGCGGCCTTCAGCGTCGGGCTGCCGTTGCTGATGGACAGCCAGATGGTGCAGTTGTTCGGCTCCGCGCTGGAAGGCGGCGAGCAGCACTACCAGGACTGGGCGGCCGAGCGCTTCACCTGCAGCGCACTGGATCGCACCACGCCACGCGGCGAGCACAGCGAGATCGCCAATCCGATGCTGCGGCGGGCGCTGTGGGACGGGCGGCTGTATCTTGGCGGCGCTGAAACCGCAAGCCACGCGGCCGGCTATCTCGAAGGCGCGCTGAACGCCGCCAGGCGCATCGAGCGCGCGATCGCCCGGGGCATCGGCGAGACCGCCGCGCCGCGCGCGGTCGCCGCGACCGGCGACGGGCTGTCGGGCAACGCCGCGAGCCTCGCCTGGTTCGGCGCCTGGGTCGCCGCGCAGCGTGACGCCGCGTTCGACGACTATCGGCAGCGGCTCAATCGCGGCCTCGCCGCGCAGCAGCGCGAGCAACTGACCCAGCTCGCTCTTCTCGGAGCCACCGAGCAGGTGTTCGCTGCGGCGCTGCAGGTGCTGGACGCACTGACCTTCGACATGCGCGACGTTGCCGTCGAGCGCGGACGCTCCGTCCTGATGCCGGAGATCCAGAAGCCGTTTCGCGATGTCATGCAGTCGCTGCTCGACGATGCCATAGCCTTCAACCGCACCTCCTGCGCGCTGTCGAACTTTCCGTTCGAGCACAAGCCGTCGAAGGATTATGTGCAGACGATCCTGCGCGACATCGCCGCCGCCTGGCAGGAATTCTCGCTCGCCGCGAACCGTCTGCTGCTGGCGAAGGCGGACGCGGCGATGCGCCCGCCGACGAGAGTGCCGTCGTGAGTGGGGCGGCATCGATGCGAACCATGAAGCTGCAGATCGAACGTCCGACCATCGAGGCGATGGCGGCGGCCTTTCCGCACCTCGCCTCGCTGAAGGAGCAGTTGCGCTTCGGCGACAGGGTCGAGGTCGACGTGGCGCAGCTCGCGACCGCCGAGCTCGACTTCCTGCGCGACAGCTACCAGAAGGCCGGTCCCGAATGGCACGCCCGTGCGGCGCAGATCGCGACCCTGCAGCGCGCCTTTGCCGATTCCGGCGCCCGCTTCGCCGAGCACGAGCTGGAATCGGTGCTGCCGGCGATTGCGCGCTACCTGATCTCGGGCGCCATCCGCGGCTGGATGTTCACCGCCAACGTCGCCAGCCGTCCGTTGCCCTATGTCGTGACGCGGCTCGACTACACGGCGCCGTCGAACGACGAGGCCGGCCGTGTCTTCATCGAGCTCAAGGCCAATGCCAAGGGCGCGATCACCACGTCCACCTTGCGCATCTCCGCCGGCGACATCGTCGGCAGGACGGTCGCCGAGATCTTCGCCGCCAAGGGCTTCCTCAAGGAGACGCCCGAGCTGATATCCGCCTACGATGAGACGGCCGAGCGGTACTTCGCCTGGCGCGGCCGCTATGGCGCGCAGTTCTCCGGCCGCGGCATCGGCTTCTTCGCCGATGATCCGAACTCCTCGCATCGCGACATGGACTGGTCGCGCAAGGACGTGATCGTGCTGTCGTCGGGCGGCGGCAGCGCGCGCCTCGTCAACGACGAGGGCGTTCTCACCGAGCGGGCGCTGACGCTCGAGGTCACCGGCGACATTCTCGGGCAGTACCTGCGCAAGGCCGCCAAGAGCAATCTCTATGATGCCGAGCAGGAGGTCGCGGACTCCAGGGCGGCGATCCCGAAGGGCCTCTTCTGCAAGATCCCCGTCCATCCCTACATGCTGATGTTCCATCTCGACCTGCACCATTATCTCTGGGTGCACGCCGACGATTTGGTGCCTTACGCCTATCAGCCCGAGCTCAAGCAGAAGCTGGTGCTGCCGGAGGAGCAGACCGACCTGATCGACATTCTCACGGCCGAGATGGACCTGCTGATGGACGACATCGTCGCCGGCAAGTCGGGCGGCACTACGGTGCTGTGCGCAGGCCCGCCCGGGGTCGGCAAGACGCTGACGGCGGAGGTCTACGCCGAGATCATCGGCCGGCCGCTCTATCGCGTGCATTCCGGCCAGCTCGGGCTGAACGTCGCGGCAATGGAGGGCGCGCTGAAGGATGCGCTGACCCGGGCGCAGCGCTGGGGCGCGGTCATGCTGATCGACGAGGCCGACGTCTACATCAAGCGGCGCGAGGACGACATGACGATGAATGCCGTCGTCGGCGTGTTCCTGCGCGTGCTGGAATATTTCAATGGGCTGTTGTTCCTCACGACGAACCGCATCGACGACATCGACGAAGCCATCGTGTCGCGCTGCATTGCGTTGATCAAGTTCCAGGCGCCGGACGCCGCAGCGCGCGGCCGGATCTGGCGGGTGATGTGCGAGCAGTTCGGCTTGAAGATCGATGCCGGCCTGGTGGAGCTGCTGGTGGAGACGTTCCCGGGTGCCTCGGGCCGCGACATCAAGGGGCTGGCCAAGCTGGTCGCCAAATACTGCCACCACAAGGGCGTCCGTCCGACCATCGAGGTCTTCCGCCGCTGCGCCATCTTCCGCGGCATCGATCTCGGAGACCACGCGCTGCTGCCGGAAGCCGCGGAGTAGTCACGGCGTCGTCGTCTTCCCCAGCGTCGCCGGATTGTAGCCTTCCTCGCGCAGCACCCGCTGCACGACCGGCCGCGCCAGCATCCGCCGGTAGTGCGCGAGCAGGTTGGCCGGCAGCGCAATGCCGGTCTTGTCGGCCCAGAACGCGACGTAGAACAGGATCGGATCCGCCACGGAGAATTCGCCGCCGAGATAGGGCCGCGTGCCGAGCATCTTGTCGAGCACTGCGAAGCCTTTCACGACGATGTTGCGGCCGAGCGCGCGCACGGACTCCTGGTCGGCCTCGTTGCGGCTGAAGGTCGGCGTCGCAAAAATGCGCGCGAAGCCGTGGCCATGCACGGTACCGGCAATGTAGCTCATGGCTTCGAGCAGCCGCGTTTCGGTCTCGATATCCGAAGGCCATAATCCGGCGCGTGGCCGCGAGCGGCCGAGCCAATAGGCGATCGCCGGCACTTCCGTCAGCACACTGCCGTCGCTGCGCACCAGCGCCGGAATCGTCGATTTCGGGTTGATGGCCACATAATCGGGTTTGAAATTGTCTCCGGCCGGGAGATTGACGATATGGGCCTCGAACACCTCCTCGAGCTCTTCGAGGATGATGTGGATGCCGGTCGAGCACGATCCCGGCGTCATATACAACTTCATCGTGGCCATCATTGTCTCCAAGCCGACATCGCGCGCGCAGGCGGCATGCTTCATGCAAGGATCGGGACAGATCGAGAGTGACGCGCCGAGGCCCGCCAGTTCGGGCCGCTGCCGTCAGGTTTGCGACAGGAGACTCTTCACGGTCCCGCAGCTCCGTCGCCTCGTTGAGGGAGCGTCGCGCATGACGGAACGTGAGCCGGAAGTCTTCGTCATCTGTCCGACGACGAGCATCGCGCCGGGTGAAGCCAGGGCGTTCAGCCTGTCGCGGATCGGCGACAATGGCGAGGCGCGGCCGTTTCCGATCGTGATCATCCATACCGTGTCCGGCGGCTTCGTCGGCTATGTCAACAGCTGCCCGCACGAAGGCAAATGGCTGAACATCGGCAGCGGCCAATTCTTCAACGCGGAGCGCACGATGCTGCGCTGTGGCCGGCACGGCGCGATCTTCGAGATCGACACCGGATTGTGCACCAGCGGCAATTGCGAGGGCCAGAGCCTGGAGCCGATCGCGCTCGCCGTCATCGACGGCGAGGTCTGCCTGTGCGGCGTGGCGCTGGTGGAGGACGTCAGCTTCCCCGATCCATTCGACGATCTCGACGAGACCATGGAGATCATGATCCATCCGGACTGAGGCATTCGTCCATCCGCCCATCATTGCGTGAAGCGAAGCGACGAAGCAATCCAGGGCCGCGCGCGTTGTTCTGGATTGCTTCGCTCGCAACGACGTCGTCACGTTGACGGGGCTCAGAACCCATCCGCCTTCGTTCCCCACGGATGACTTCCGGGCACCAGCGGCGCCTTGATGCCGGCTTTCTCGACATCGGCCGTCGTCTTGAAGAAGGTCGCCTCGTGCACCAGCGTACCGTTCTTGGTCGTCACCGCGACATAGCGTGCGACCGTGTCGATGTCGCACAGATAGCCGCCGCCGGGATCGGCGGCACTGCGCAGATTGCCGTCCCAGTCCACGAAGAAGCCGTCACTCGACATTTCGATCTCCATTTCGTCGTTGCCTCAGGTTTCGGGCTGATCGGCGACCAGTTGCGCATAGGCGCGCTCCACGATCGCCCGGCATTGCAGCAGGCGCTGATGCTCGGCCTTGCCGATGCTTATCGTCTCATCGCCGGAGTCGGCTGCGGTCGTCGCCGCCTGCAGCGCATCGAACAGGGCTTTCTCGAGCTGATAGATGCGCTCGCTGGCGCGCTCCAGATAGGGAATGGGATTGGCGCGGACATTGGCCTCGTGCAGCGCATCGAGGCTGAGCAGCGTGCGAAACCGGCGTTCGACCTGGCGCTGCTGCATGCCGAAATCGTGCTCGATGACGCTCATGGCCGGGCCTCGGGCGCGGCCGCCTTCGACGCCGCCGCTTTGGCGGCGCGGCGCAGCAAGGTGAGGCATTCGAGCGAGGCGGCCATGTCGAGCGCGGAAAAGCCGTCCAGCGTCTCGGTGCTGATGTCCGCGCCCTTGGCCAGCAGATGCGCGACCATTTCGGCCTTGCCGGAGGACGACGCATACATCAGCGCGGTGGCACCATTGTCGTTGCTGTTGTCGAGATCGATGCCGGCCTCGACCAGCGCGTCGATGGCGGCGAGATGCCGGCCGACGCAGGCGAGCCACACTGCGTTGTTGCCGTCGGCGTTCCTGGCGGTGACGTCGGCGCCGGCAGCGAGCAGCTCGCGGATGACGGCGACGTTGCCGAGATGTGCCGCCTTCATCAGCGGCGTGGTGCGATTGGCGATGATGGCGTCGACGTCGTCGGCGGGAAAGCCCTCGGCGGCGAGCCACGCCGCCAGGGCCGGACCGACGTTCGCCGCGTCGCTCCGCGCGGGATAACGCTGGCGCCACGCCTCATAGCCGCCGTCGAGGCTATAGACCTCCGCGAAGCCGAAATCGGAGAAGGTCTGCGCATACTCCTGGCTGGCATTGCCGTGATAGCAGTAGATCAGGATCGGCGTGCGCTTGGTCGTGCCGGCGATGATTTCGGAGAGATTGCGCTGGGTGAGATGCCGCGCGCCGGGCAAATGCGCAGTGTCGAACGAGGCGGGGTCGCGGACGTCGAAGCGCAGCACGTCGTCGCGCTGCAGCAGCTCGGCCGCGTGGTCGACGTCGATGCGCTGGAACGGAATGCGCGGTCTCATCGCAGGTCTCCCGCTTCGTTGCGTGTGCGGCCCGGATAGGCGGCCAGTGTCGTGATGCGGTCATCGGTCAGGGCACGGCCGACGGTGAAGTGGTAGAGCGTCTGGAAATCGGCTGCGACGACGCCGAGCATCTCGTGCACGGAGTCGTCGAAGAAGCAGCCGATGCCGGTGCCGCGCAGGCCCGCCGCTTCGGCTTCAAGGTAGAGTACGTGGCCGATCAGGCCGGCCTCCCAATGCAGTTGCCGATAGCGCCACGGATGGTCGCTCACGGCAGGCGTGAACTCGGCGAGCATCGCCATCGCAAAGCAGCTATCGCCCGCGATCGCCTGGTGACAGCTCGCGGTGCGGATCACGCCGCGGCTGTCGGTCGGCAGCAGCCGGAACAACGGCAGATGGTCGGCTGCGCGCTCGACGTGCTGCCAGTCGAAGTCGGGACGCAGTGCGCGCCGCAGGCTGCTCTCCGCCTCGCCGTTGCGCGGTAGCGCATAGAGCCCGGGCGTGAGGCCGTCGACGCGGTGGACGAACAGCAGCGGATGCAGCCGTGGCGCGAATGGCCAGGCGGTCCATGGCGGCGCGGCGCGCGGCAGCAGCGCGTCGAGAAGGTGAAGGAACGCTGCGAGGTCCATCGTGAATCTGGCGTCGAAGCGCTGCGCGCTGCGCCGGCTGAGAATGAGCTCGGCCGCGCGCGCGCCTGACCGCCGCGGCAGCGGCGGGCACTGCGACGGAACGGAGACCGCATCCTGCGCCGCACCGGCCGTGGCCGTGCTCACCTCGGGAATGACGGGCCAGCGATAGAGCGGATGGCGATCGAGCCGGTTCGCCTGGCCCTTCCAACTGTCGTCGATCTTGGCCGGCGATGGCAGGGCTGTCGGCGGCCGAGAGCGCGCATCGCGCGGCACGATCGCGAGCAGCACATCGGCGTCCTCGGTCTCGACGCCGGCGAAATCATCCGCGCGATCGAGTCCCATCAGTGCTGCGAGTTGCGCGCTGTCGATGCCGTCGATCACGTGCGCGCTCCAGCCCAGCGCAGCGGCGGCGTAGCTGACGGCGCCGATCGCATGTCCGAGGTCGAGCTGGCAGTAGCGGAACGCGCGCTCGCCATATTTCCACGCCTCGCGCCAATGGATCGAGGACAGCGCGAGCCACAGTCGCGGCTCGCCGGGCGATGTCCTGCCGCGACGGCAACGTTGCTCAAGCGCGTGATCGCGGCTGACATAGTGGTGAAGACCGTCGCTGAGCCCCGGCACGTTCTCCGCGATGACATAGGCCTCGGTCGGATGCAGATTGCCGCTGGAGGGATTGCAGCGCAGCGCCCAGCGGTCCGGGCCAAGCTCCTTCCATGCGGCCAGTCCGAACGACAGTTCGAGCAGCAGCGCGACGCGGTCGATCGTCAACGGCTGGACCGGCGCCGTGGCGTCGCAGGCCTCGGCGAAGCTCACGGCGAGACGGTCCGAGGTCAGCGGCAGATGCAGCCGAGGGCTGCCGGCGAACTCGCGGAACGGATTCGGCTGCGCGTCCCAGTCCAGCGTCTCGGGTCCCGCCGCATAGCGCTTGAGACTGTGCTTGGTGCGGGCGTGATAGGCCAACGCGATGTCGGCGGCGGCTGGGACGTCCGCCGTGCCGGACGATGACACGGACATGCTTCCTCACAAGGCGCGACCTGCGCGGTCGCGCATGTTGGACGGTCGCTCGGTAACGGCGTCGGGCGGAGCAAGAACCGTTCCGAACGGCCGCAACTGCCTCCGCATCGTCATTTTGGAATGCGCCGGTCGGGCGCGGGCTCGGAGCTCATCGCCACGGCCGGTGGATCTGGAATCCAAGCGCCTCGCTGCGCATCGTCTCGGAGTGACGCGACGGGAGAGCGTGTCCGATTCCGAACAGCGCGACCGGAACTGTGGGCTTCTCGACATTTCAATGCCGGTGCGCGCCGGCCGATGCGCTGGCGTCGATCAGCACGGTGACCTTGGCCGCGATCGACAGCCACGCCCGATGCGCGGCGAGCTTGTGGCCGAGCTTGAAGCTGTCGGCCATGCGGGCCGCGAACGCCGGCCCCTCGGTCCCGTGCTGTTGGGCGATGATCCACGCGGTCTGCCACAGATCGGTCTCGCTGGTCACGGCGGATGCCTGCTAGAGATCGAGCACCAGCCGGTCGCCCTTGGCGCGCGACACGCACGGCAGGAAATAGCCCTCGGCGCGCTGGGCCGCGGAGAGGCGCTTGTCGCGATGATCGATCTCGCCGTCGATCACCCGTGTCTTGCAGGTGCCGCACATCCCTTGCTCGCAGGAGGTCGCGATCTTGACGCCGTTCTCCTCGAGAAAGGCGGTGACGGTCTTGTCGCCGGGGATCTTGAAGGTCGCGCCGGTGCTCTTGATGGTGACGTCGAACACCTTGTCGAGCAGCGCGGCCGCCGCCTTGGCGGTGAACCGCTCGACATGGATGCGCTCCTCGGCAAAGCCCTTCTGCCTGGCGAGCGCGATGATCGGATCCATCCACCAGTCGACGCCGCAGATGAACAGTTGCGTGTCGTCGGGTCGGTCGGCCAGCAGCTCGGCGGCCTTCAGCAACTGATTGTCCTCGCTGGATTCCTTGTAGTATCTGGTGTCTTCGGCGAAACGCGACGCCTCGATGGTGCCGCGGAACGAGTCCGGCGACATCAGCGCGAACACGTAGTGCAGCTCGAACGGGATGGTCTTGGCCTTCAGCGTGTCGGCGATCGACAGGATCGGCGTCACGCCGATGCCACGCGCCACGAGCAGGGCGCGCTTGGTGTCCTTGGGGATCTTGAAGCGGTTGCGCGGGCGGCTGACCTGCAGCCGGTCGCCCTCGTTGATGTCGAGATGCAGCGCCTTGGAGCCGCCGCGGCTGTTGCCGTCCTTCCACACGCCGATGCAGTAGCGGTTGCGCTCTGAGGCGCTGTTCAGCAGTGAATATTGCCGCGTCAGTCCATTCGGCAATGTGACGTCGATATGGCTGCCGGGGGTGAAGCCCGGCAGCGGCTGATCGTCCGCCGGAACGAGCTCGAACGAGGCCATGTTGTGCGCCTCGATGGCCTTCTTGGCCACGACGACCGTGTGCAGGCTGTCGGACATCTGACAACTCCATCTTGCGAGCCGGCTCATGAGAAACCGATGCAAGGGCGAGGCCAAACCGCGTTCGCCGCGGAGCGCGGCGGCTTTTCCGCTTGTGCTCGCTGCAGATTGGATGTATCAGCGTCGCCCGTTTCAACCCCGACGGTGTTCAACGCGAGAGGCCATCAGCCATGTCGAATCCACTGTGCGCGACACGATCCGTGCCGACGCCCGCAGTGCGTCCGGCTGATAGTTTCTCGATCATGTTGAACGACAATGGCAAAGTCATCGATTGCACGACGGCAGGAGGCCGAGCGCGCGCGGGTTGAAGCCTATGAGCTGACGCTGCGCCGCGCGGCACCGCCGACGCGGCCGCCGCCGGATCTGCACAACGCGATCCGCGAGGCGGGGCGTGGCTTCGAAGCCGACATCATCCGGGATCCCGAGAGCTGGAAGCCGCAGCTCAAGACGCGCGATGCCGCGCGCCTGCGGCTGGCGGCGGCGCGGCATCTGTTCGCGCGCTATCCCGTGCCTTCGCATCTGGAGCAGATCTGGATCGAGGCGTCGGGGCTCGGCCACGACGAGATCGTCCGTCGCAAGCGCTGGTACATCGCGGCAGCCGGTGGCGGCTCGCTGTACAAGGCTGGCGCGTCGGCGTTCCTGTCGCGAAAGGAGGTTCACGGCTTCCTCCATCCTTTCGGGCAGGTCGGCTTCGACGAGGCGATCTGGCAGGCGATCGCGCGGTCCTACACGGGCGATCCGGCGATCGTGTCGCGGATCACCCGGTCCCGGATCGCGCGGACGCCGCGCGGCGAGCACGCGTTCTGGCGCGAGGCGGCGCAGTTCTTCTGCGCGCAGCCGACCACCGTCGAGGAGATCGACGATCTCTGCGACTACATCGCCGATCGTCGCCGGCGCGAGCGGGCGTTCAGCCTCAAGGGCCGCTCGCTCGCGGCGCTGCGCCGGCTGGCGCGGGAATGGCACCGCGATCTCGCGGTGATCGCCCGCATCGAGGCGGCGCGCCGGCGTGCCGAGATGGCGCGTCACTGTTCGGCAGCGCAGGCGGCGGAGCTTGCGGCGCATTGGCCGGGCGCGCAACTCGCGGACTGGTCGTGGAGTCCGTCGGCCAAGGCCTTCGCCAAGCGTGACGAATATGTGATCACGCAGCTGCGGACCGCGGAGGACCTCGTCGCTGAGTCCAGGGCCATGCGTCACTGCGTGTCGAGCTACGCGACGAGGTGCATCGCCGGCCATTCCTCGATCTGGTCGCTGCGGCATCGCCATGGCGGCGCGGCGCAGCGGCTGCTGACGATCGAGCTCGATCGGCAGCGTCGCGCGGTGCAGGTGCGTGGCTTCGCCAACCGCGTGGCTCACGCCGGTGAGCGCAAGGTGCTGGAGCGCTGGGCCAAGGCGCGCGGCATCGACCTGCCGGAGACATGATCTGCGTCGTCCGTTCCGGGCGGCGCAGGTCGTGCGCGCCAGTCAATACGCGCCAGTCAATGCGCGTCGATCGCATCCGCCTTGGCGCCGCCGGCGACGGAATAGCGCATCGGCACCTTGCGGGTCTTGAGGAACGCCTCCAGGGTCTCGCCGCGGAAGGCTGCGTAGACCTCCGGGTTCGAGACGCCGATCACCGCGGCCATCTTCTCCAGCACGAAGAAGCTGACGCCCCGCCTGATCATCTCGATCCAGCGGCGGTTCTTGATGAGCTCGCGCTCCTCGCCCGTGAGCTCGTACTCGTCCGCGAGCGCGTCGAATTCCTCAACAAATCTCTTGCGATGCGCGGGGATCACGAGCCGGTGCAGGAAGTCGTTGATGCGGAAATTGGCCTGGCTGCGGCGATGCGTGAACGGATAGGTGCCAGCCAGCGTCTCGGCGCCCGCGAGCTCGTGTCCGATATGCGCGCGATAGGTCGCGACCTCCCGCGGATCCGGCGCGCCGCCGAGATCCTCGAACACCAGGGTCGCGATGTTGGTCACCGACGGCGCGTAGGTCTGCCTGTGCACGAGCCTCACCTTGTCCGACAGCGCACCACGCATGATCAGCCACATGATCACCTCGGCGCCTTCCATGCCCCCCTTGACCGCATAATCGGCGATCCGCATCGCCGTGAGCCGCTCCGGGTCCTTTTCCAGAAGATCGAGGAATTCGTTGTCCCAGTCCTCGTTGAGAAAGCCGGCACGCTCGCCATGCACCTGGTGCGACAGCCCGCCGGTGGCGAAGATGGCGACTTTCAGATCCTCCGGATAGCTCTCGATCGCCTTGCGCAGCGTCTTGCCCAGCTTCCACATCCGCTTCGCATTGGGGATCGGCAGCTGCAGCACGCCGACCTGAAGCGGCACCACGCGGCCCGGCCACGGGCCGCTGGCATCGCCCATCATCGACAGCGGCGACAGCAGGCCGTGATCGACCGGCTTGCCCTGGAAGAACGACATGTCGAACTCGTCGGCGACCATCGCCATCGCAATGTGCTGCGACAGGCCGAGATGCCCCTTCGCCGGCGGCACGTCGCGCGGTCCGCCGCCCTCGTCGGCCGCGACATAGCGGTCGTCTATGCCGAGCGCGAACGCCGAGTAGTGATCGAAGAAGAACGAGGTGATGTGATCATTGTAGATCATGAACAGGACGTCGATGTCCTTGCGCTTCACCCAGTCGCGCACCGCCGCGAAGCCGTCGAAGATCGGCTTCCAGGCAGGGTCGCTCTGCTTGTTGGTGTCGAGTGCGAAGCCGATGGTGGGCGAGTGCGATGCGCCGATGCCGCCGATGATCCGGGCCATGTGTCCCTCCGCGAAATGGGCCGCGGCTGACTGTCACCCGCGGCCGCGCCGGGGCCGACCTTACGAAGTTTCCCATGCTAGACAATCATGCTAACGTGCACGGATCGTTTCTCTCGATGAACGAGAGCCCTAGGATGAAATGGCGGATCGAGGACATTCCGGTGTTCCATGCGGTGGTGGCGACCGGCGGCATGACCGGTGCCGCGCGGTCGCTGGGCATGCCGAAATCCTCGGTCAGCAAATCGGTCGCCCGACTCGAGCAGGATCTCGGCATCCGGCTGTTCGACCGCAACTCGCGGCGCGTCCGGGTGACCCGCGAGGGCGAGCTGTTCTTCCAGCAATGTCAGAAGATCCTGGACCAGGTCTCGGAGGCCGACGCGGTCATGACCGGGCTCTCCGGCGTCCCCAGCGGCCGGCTCTCGGTGGCGCTGCCGCCGGCGTTCTGCGAGGAGATCCTGGCGCCGCAACTCGCCGAATTCCACCGCCGCTATCCCCGGATCGAGCTCGACGTCGAGGCGACGACGCGCGCGATCGACATGCTAGCCGACCGCTTCGACATCGCGGTCGTGGTCGGCGTGCAGGAGAATTCCGAGCTGGCGCAAAAGGTGCTGATCGGCGGCCGCCTGATCTGGGTGACCAGCCCCGCTTATCTCGCCGCGCACGACATCGGCGAGGACGTCCGCGCGCTTGAGCGCCATCTCATGATCTGCGAGCGCCGCTACGGCGACCGCACCCTGGTGATCAAGCAGCATGGTCATCTCGTCCGCTTCGACGTCGGGGCGCATGTCGCCCGCATCAACAATCCGCTGGCGGTGCGCCGCGCCGTCGCCCACGGCGCCGGCATTTCCTTTCTGCCGGAGCACTATTGCGTCGAGCTGCTCGGCGAGGGCCGGCTGGTCGAGATCGGCAGGGGGGTCGTGTTCGACACCCGCGCCGCGCAGCTCACCGCGATCTTTCCGAGCCGCAAGCTGATCTCCTCGCGCGCCCGCGCCTTCCTCGATTTTCTCGAGGAGATCTGCAGCCCGTCCGCGCGCGGTTGAGCGGGCTGCTGCCAAAACGTCACATGACAGGCCCCGGAAAGAGGTCTAAGACGCGCGGCTCTTGAGTTGACCTCTTACGAGAGCCGCCATGAATCTGCGCCAGCAATGGGAAGATCAGGCCGCCCAGTGGCTCGCCTGGGCGAGGGCGCCAGGCCATGACAGCTTCTGGCGTCATCATCGCGAGCAGTTCACCAGCCTGCTGCCGGGGCCGGGTGCGCTGACGCTCGACATCGGCTGCGGCGAGGGCCGGTTGTCGCGTCATCTCAACGCCTCGGGGCACAGGGTCATCGGCATCGACGCTTCGCCCTCGCTGATCGCGGCGGCGCGCGCCGCCGATCCCGCCATCTCCGTCGTGCGCGCCGATGCGGCATCGCTGCCGCTGGCCGATGCCTGCGCCGATCTCGCGATCGCCTTCATGTCGCTGCAGGACGTCGATGCGATGCCGGCCGCAGTGCGCGAGGCGGCGCGAGTGCTGAGGCCCGGCGGCCGGCTGTGCATGGCGATCGTCCATCCGCTCAATTCGGCCGGCCGCTTCGCCAGCCTGGCGCCGGACGCGCCGTTCGTGATCCAGGGGAGCTACCTGGACTCCTTCAACTACAGCGATCCGATGGAGCGCGACGGCTTCAGCATCATCTTTCACAGCGCGCATCGTCCTCTGCAGCGCTATTTTGCGGCGTTGGAGGAGGCGGGCTTCCTGATCGAGGCGCTGCGCGAGCCGTCGATCCCCGAAGCGGCGATCTCCCGCGACAGCAGCCGGCGCTGGCTGCGCGTGCCGCTGTTCCTCCATCTGCGCTGCCTGCGCCCGTAGGGCCGGAACGCCGCGACGCGCTCCGGCTTCGCGCGGGCGTCACCCGCGCCGGGCCGCCTCGATTGCTGCAACGTCGATCTTCTTCATCGTCATCATCGCGCCGAAGACGCGCTTGGCGGCGGCGCCGCCTTCGGTCATCGCATCGGTGAGCGCGCGCGGCGTGATCTGCCAGGAGATGCCCCATTTGTCCTTGCACCAGCCGCACTGGCTTTCCTGGCCGCCATTGCCGACGATGGCAGTCCAATAGCGGTCCGTCTCCGCCTGATCATCGGTGGCGATCTGGAACGAGAAGGATTCGTTGTGGGTGAACGCAGGTCCGCCATTGAGGCCGAGACAGGGGATGCCGCAGACGGTGAATTCCACCGTGAGCACGTCGCCGGCCTTGCCGGAAGGGTAGTCACCCGGCGCGCGATGGACTGCCGTCACTTTGCTGTCCGGAAACAGCTCGGCATAGAAGCGCGCGGCGGCCTCTGCGTCCTTGTCGAACCACAGACAGATCGTGTTCTTGGGCTTTGCCATGGCAGGGCTTCCTTCCATTTCAGTGCAGGCCGCGCGCTGGTTCACGACGCGGCGCTCGGGGTTGTGATCGCGCCGGCTCGTCGCGATCCGGCTTGATCCAAGGACGCAGCCGCCGGCCGCGATCCGACATCATGATCTGCCTTGGACGAACTTTTTGTGGCCGGCCTGCGCGGCGGATTCTTCATCACGCAGCAGTTGTAGCCGGGGTGCGGCCCTGTCGTGTAGGCTCGCGGGGGGATCGACCGGTGAGTGGGGGTGGTGAGATGAGCGTCACGCGTGCCGCGCGCCGGGGTGTGTTCACCCTGCTGGCATTGGTGGTCCTCAGCGGCCACCGCGCCGAAGCCGCGTTCGACTACGCCCGCTACAAGGAGGCCGGTCTCGACGACCTTCTGGCGCTGCCGCGCCCGGCCAAGGGTGTCGACATCAAGACGGGTGCGCCGTTCAAGCTCGAGGTCATCCTCGCGAGTGCCGGGGGTCCATGTCAGACGGGGTTCTTGAAGAAGTCGATGGCGATGTCGGGCTTCGACCAGGTCGAGAAGCTCGGCGTCTCGAATTGCATCACGGTGCGTTCATCCAAGGGGCGGGAGCTCAAGGTTTTCGTGCAGGACATCGTCTATGGCTTCCTGCCGCGCGAGGTGAAGGTCGGCGGCAAGCTGACGCTCTATGCCGTCCACATCTACACCTCCGCCGAGGGACCCGGACTGCTGGTCAACGAATTCCAGACGGTGCAGCCAGCCGCGCCGGCTCAGCAGCAGCCGTCCGAAGCCGGAATGGCCTCGTGCGGCTGCTGGTCGCTGCGCGATCATCCCGGCATCGATGTCGACGCCGGGACGGAGGGGGCACCGATCGGGGTGATGGAGGATGGCGTCGTGGTCAAGGTGGAGGCGGCCGATCAGGCGCCCGCTGACCTGCCGCTTGTCGGCGGCTGCGGGCGCTACGTCGTGCTCAAGCACAGCTATCCGAACGGCGCCGTCCTCTTCACCCGTTATGCCCATCTCGGTCGTCTGGTCGATGGCAAAGGCGAGATGCCGGCCGTCGGCGCGCGCTTCAAGCGCGGCGAGAAGATCGCCGAGGCCGGCCCCGGCAAGATCATGCATTTCGAGTTGCGGCCCGTTGCGCAAGGCAACGCGACGGTGGATTCCGGGTGGACTAAGCAATACGACGGGATTGCCGACATGGAGTGGTCACGCTACGAGCCGGTGGATCCGAGGAAGTTCGATCCCGACGCCTTTGGCGGTCTGGGCAAGCGTGGGAAGTAGGCGTCGACATGGTGAAGACTGGGGGCCGCATTCAAGCGGTGCTTGTGGGGATCGCCGCGGCGATGCTGACGGGGTGGCTCTCGCCATCGGCGCATGCACAATCGGCGCCGCGACCGGCGCCGCCGCCGCCGGCACGTCCGGCGCCCTCACCACCGGCGCCAGCCGTTCCTGCCGATCTGAAGGACCTGCGCGGCGAATGGAAACGCGCCGGCGCCGGCTTCGGCTGCGTCGTGACCCCGCCGCGCGAGCTGTCACAGGAGCTGTTGCTCGCAGTCATGGCGCGCGCCTGCATGCGGCTGGGCCCGCTGGTGGTCGGCGACGGTGCTGACACGGCGACCGCTGCGCTCGGGCAGCCCCACCGCACCTTGAAGCAGGCGCAGGACAAGGTCGCCTGGATCTATTTCGTCGGCCAGCGCGAGCACTATCCTTATTTCGTGGTCACCGTGGCCGCCGATAAGATCGTCGCGCTGCAGGTCACCGGCGACGGCACCACGACGGCTCCGGGCTACGAGCTCAGCAGCGTCCGTCTCGGCGCCCCCACCGACGATCTGGTGAAGGTGTTCGGCCAGCCCAACCATTTCGAGCCGAGCGAATTGAAGGGCGTCGAGCTCTGGACCTATCCGCCGCATGCGTTCTCCTTCGAGCTCAAGGGCGGACGGGTGATGTCGATCCGTGTTGGGAAGTCGTGATCCGGCTCCACTGATTGCGCAGCGAAGCCGGATTTGCGCATCGCGGTACGCTAGCCGCCGGGCGACTTTGGCGGTTCTGCGCCGCCGTGAGCGGCCTGCTCGGCGCCATGGGATGACGGCGGAACAGCCTCTGACGCTGCCGGCGCCTGATCCGTCTTGGCGCCTGAGGTCTCGGCCTTCTTAACGTTGTCATCAGGGTTCTTGGCGTCTGCGCCCTTGTTGTCCGAACTCTTGTTGTTCGAGCTGTTGTCGTTCGAGCTCTTGGCGTCCGGCGCCTTGTCCGGTTTCGGCGGCTCGATCAATGCCGCGCGCGTGGCCTGCACGACCGGCGCGGCGGCGTCGGCGTTGACATGGAAGAGATAGTCCTCCGCCGACCGCGTGAACAGATAGCCCCCACCGGCGTCCTTCTTGTAGCGATAGGTCAGCGCGCTTCCATCGGTCCGCTTCAGCGTGACGGTGACGTCGGGCGCATCCGTCTGCGCCAGCGCCGCCTTGCCCTTGCCGCGCACGTTATCGAAGGGGGGATGCGCCATCGCGCTGACCAGGGCGTCGATCTTGTCGGGCCGCGGCTTCTCGTCCTTGCCGAGCCCCGCCAGCGTGAACTTGCCGTCCTTGCCATCGATGGTGACGTCACCGACATTGACGCTGGCGATCTTGTCGCGCGGCGTGTCCAAAATGTCGTGCTGCATCCAGGCGCTGGGCTCCGCGCCGATGTCGTAGGTCGCCAGCTCGACGGCAAAGACCGGAGAGGCATCGCCGGCCCGCACATGCACCTGGCGATACGCCGGCGAGGTCCCGACCAGGAGCTCACCGACCCGGCTGCCGCCGCTCGTCAGCACCACGCGGCGCTCATGAACCTTTTCGGTGACCTTGAAGCGCTCGGCTGCGGCCTCGGTCTTCGCGATCGGCCAGCCCTTCTTCAGGCCGGCGATGCGGTCGAGCAGGCCATTGACCTTCGTCGTGTCGGCGGGAAAGTCGGCCAAGGCGGGGATCACCCATTTGCCGTCCTTGCGCGCGAGGGTGACGGTGTGGCCGGCATCGTCGTCGATCGCGACCTGATCGACCTTGGCCGGCGCGAACGCGACCAGCGGCTCCTTGGCGTCGAACGCGGCATGATCGGAACGGTTGACCGCGAAGGTGAGAGCCAGCGCGAGCTGACCACCCAGCAGCGCCGTGAGCAGGATGGGAAGCCCTTTCATGTCCGCGCCTCCGCGATGCCGAGCATGTTGAGATATCTCCGTTGGGCGCCGAGCCGCAGCGCGCGGCGCACGATGTAGACGAGGGCGAGCCCTGCGAGCGCGAGCGCATAGTTCAGGTATTCCCAGAACATCTGGCCGCCGCTCTGCATCGGGGCGAGCGTGCGCGAGAACTGGCCGCCGCGGCTGCGCAGCGCCAGCAGCCCGCGGTCCTCCAGCGACCAGTCGACCAGGTTCTGGGCGAAGTCGAGCGGTGCCAGATATTGCGTGCGGTCGACGCTGGAGGCGAGTTGCAGCACGTCGTCCGACAGGAAAGTGCCCGAGCCGATCACGATCAGCCGCGCGCTTTCGGGCGAGCGGGAGATCACGCCGGTGATGCTGGGCTTGGCGTCGGCAGCCGCCGTCTTCGCCGCGTCATCGGGCTTTGCATCAGCCTTTGCGTCGGGTTTGGGCTCAGCAGCGTCCTTGGCGAGAGGCGATGGCTTGCCGGCGAAGAACGACGTGAACTCGCCCTCCATCATGGCCCCGAGCAGCTGGCGCCCCTGCTTGTCGGCAGGAGGGAAGCCGGTGTCGGGATGCGCCTTGAAGTCCGGCACGACGTTGGTCGTCTTGGCGGTCCATGAATGCGGCGAGCTCTGGATCAGATCGACGATCTTTCGCTTCTTGCCGACCTTGTCGGCGTCGATCGTCAATGGCGAGGCCCAGGACAGCGTCAGCTGCTGGGTGCCGGCCGAGGGTGCCGCGCCCTGCGCCAGCCCGTCGCTGCGGATGTCGGCGAAGAACGGGTAGTCCATCAGCCGGATCTGCCGCACCTTGATGCCGCCGCCGACGTCGCGCTCGCTCGGGATCGGGAACGAGGCGTTCTGGCGGTCGAGCACCATGCTGTCGCCGACCTTCACGCCCTGGAACGCCAGCCAGTCCTCCAGGCCGGACGGCGTCTTGGTCACGTCGAGATTGCCGCGCAGCGACGGCTGATAGGGCGAGGTGGCGACGATCACCGTGCCCCCCTTCATCAGGAACTGATCGACGGCGAACAGCTGCTTCTGATCGAGCTGCTGCGGCGAGGCGACGAACAGGATGTCGGCGCGTTCGGGAACGCGTCCATCCTTCAGCTGGGTGGCGTCGACGAGCGTGTTCTCCTGCAGCTTCTGCTGCAGCAGATCGAACGACGGCCCACTGCTGCCGGGGATGCCGAGCTGCGGCATCGGCTGCTGCGCCGGCGGGGTGTACAGCGCGACGGTGCGCAGCGCGCCGGGCGTGAAGCGCTTCAGCTCGGCGTCGATGTTGCGCTTCAAGCCGTCCTTGTCGAGCTGCTCCGGCAGCTGGATCTGCTCGGTCTTGTCGCCGCTCTTCAGGATCAAATGGAACCAGAAGCGTTTCGGGTTGAGCAGGCCGACCGAAAGCGGCTCGAGGCCGTATTCGTCCTGCAGGGTCTTGGCGATCTGTCCGCCATCGGCGTCGGGATCGACGATCTTCGCATCGAGCTTGCCCGGCGTCTTGCTCTGGTAGTCCTTGATCAGCTCCTGCAGCGCGGTCTTCAGCTTGGCGAGCGGCTCGGGCAGGTTCTTGGCCGAGATATAGGCCTCGAGCGTCACCGGCTGCGGCAGGCCGGCCAGAACGTCGCCGGAGCCGCGATAGCCGTTCAGCACCTTCTTGATCGCGCGCGTGATCGTATACTCGGGATTGCGCAGATTGACGTCGAGCTCGCTGTCGCCGTCACCGCGCTCCTTGACCTCGATGAGATCGCGGAAACCGAGCGTCGTGTACTCATCGCCATATTTGACGAGGATGTTGAAGTAGGAGTTGGTCACCGACGCCTGATACTTGCTCGAGGTCTGGAACGGCACCGGCTGGATGCCGTACTGCTTGTTGGCTTCCGCCTCGAGCGCGGCGTTCTGCATCGGGTCGACGAACTCGACCCGGACCTTGCCTTGTCCTGCGATCTCGTACTCCTTCAGGAGATCGCGCAGCCGCGGCACTAGCGGCGCCAGCAGCGGGTGGGTCTGGGCGCTGAAATAGCCCCGGATCAGCAGCGGCTCCTGCAGCTGGCCGAGATAGCTCCTTGTCTCGTCCGAGATCGAGTAGATGTGTCCCGCGGTGAGATCGGCCCGTGCGGCCGGGAGCTGGCCGAGCCACAGGTTGACCGCGACGAGATTGGCCACCGTGAGCGCGGCCACCATGCGCCAGCGCCGGTGCTGCGGCGCGCGGCCCTGCGACGACCAGCGTAGGCTCTCCAGCACATAGAGATTGAGCACCAGGAAGACGCCGAAGATGCTGAGATAGTAATAGAGGTCGCGCAGGTCGATGACGCCGCGGGCGATCGACTCGAAGCGCGACCCGGCCCCGAGCTGGCGCAGCAGCTCGCCGCCTTCGTTGCCGGTCAGCGAGGTCAGCGTGTTGGAGCCGAGCAGATAGAACGCGCCGCAGATCAGGGTGGAGACGATCAGGCTGATGACCTGGTTGTCTGAGCGGGCGCTGACGAACAGGCCAATCGAGATGTAGGCGGAGGCGAGGGCCAGCGCGGCGAGATAGCCGCCGGCCACCGGTCCCCAGTCGAGCCGGCCGATCATGGAGACCGTGATCGGGAGCGGCAGCGTCAGCGCCAGCGCGATCGCGACCAGGGCCAGGCAGGCGAGGAACTTGCCAAGGACCAGCTGCAGCGGCGCGACCGGCGATGTCAGCAGGAACTCCAGCGTGCCGGCGCGCCGCTCCTCGCTCCACATCCGCATCGTGATGGCCGACACGATGAAGATCATCAGCACCGGCATCCATTCGAACAGCGGCCGGACGTCGGCGATGTTGCGGGCGAAGAAGCGGTCGACCCAGAAGAACAGGAACAGGGTGACGGCGAGGAACGCGGCCATGAAGATGAAGGCCGCGGGCGAGGCGAAGAAGACGGCCAGCTCCTTGCGAGCGATACGAAGAACGTTATGCATGCAGGGCCTCCGGGGTCGGCGCGCCGGCGCCGGTGATGTCGGCAAACAGGGTTTCGAGATCGCGCTGTTCGGGATGCAGGGCGAACAGATCGAGCTTGTTGTCGGTGATGACGCGGGCGACGGCCGGCGCCACGGCGCTGGCCGCGTGGCCATTGAGGTTGAGGGCATAGGCATGGCCGGGCTCGGCCGCCGTCAGCCGCTCGACGCTCTTGACGAGGCCAAGCCCTGTGACCAGCCGCTCGACCAGGTCGGGCGGCCCGCTGGTGACGAGACGCAGCCGGCCAGGCCCGCCGAGATCGCTCATCCTTGTGTCGAGCGCCAGCCGGCCGCGGTTGATCACCAGCACGCGCTCGCACACGGCGCGCACCTCCTGGAGGATGTGGGTCGACAGGATCACCGTCGCGGTCTTCGCGAGATCCCGGATAAGTCCGCGCATCTGGGCGATCTGCGATGGATCGAGGCCGTTGGTCGGCTCGTCGAGGATCACGATCTTCGGCTTGTGCAGGATCGCCTGTGCGACGCCGGTGCGCTGCCGGTAGCCGCGCGACAGGCTCGCGATCGGCGCGGTGGCCTTTTCCGCAAGGCCGGTCGCGGCGATGGCATCGCGCAGCGCCTGCGCCCGGGCGCCCGGCGGGATTCCTCTCAGCTCCGCCGCGTAGTCGAGGAATTCGACCACTGTCATCTCGGGATACAGCGGACAATTCTCGGGCAGGTAGCCGATCAGTGCCTGCGCCTGCCGGCGCTGCCTGCCGATGTCGTGGCCATGAATGGTCGCCGTGCCGGCGGTCGGCTCGAGATAGCCCGTCAGCATTTTCATGATGGTGGTCTTGCCGGCGCCATTGTGCCCGAGCAGGCCGACGATCTCGCCGTCGCCGACCTCAAAGGAGACGTCGTCGACGGCGGTGAATGACCCGTATTGGCGGGTCAGGTGTTCGGCGGAGATCATGTGACGTGTCGCTCCTGAGTTGGCCGTCGCGGCGCCGGATCCTGATCGACATGCAGGATCGATCACCGGCGGCACGCGCGTCGGATGCAGCTGAGAGGATCGGGCCGACCGAACCGGTGGTCGTCGGCATGGAAGCTGAGAGATCGGCGCGCCGAGCGCAGCGGTTCAGAGCGGCCCGGCCTATGCGATGGGGGGAGTCATCATCCGGAAGAGCACATCGTGCGACGAAGCCTTGTGCAACACCTTGGGAGGTCGTGAAGCGTTTGTTTCCCGCCGTTCTGTTGGTTGCGGCTAACTAATCGAACGCGAGCAGATGAATCAAGCGGGGGCAGCCGCCCTGGATCGATCACGACCGGTCAATTGGATGTGAGCGGGCAAGTCGAACGCACGTGCTGCGCCGACCGCGATCCGCGCCGGTGCGCATGACTTCGACGGCTGCGCGTGGCCTGGCACTTGGCCGTCGTGGTAATGAGGGCGTCACGGTCCACGACATCCCGGCGATCTTCGTCCGCTCGCAAGACCGTGCGTAGGAGCGCGGCTCCTTTCGGGGCGTCGGACCGGAACTACCCGTCGCACGACTGTGATTTGCGCGGCCGTGACGAGTCGACTGGTAACCTTTCCCGGTCTGAGATCGTATCGTCGAATGGCAGCATCCGGACACGCGGGTGGGAGGTATTCAATTGCACAAGAGGCAGCCGCGCATCGTGCGCATCACGCACCGTCCCAGCGGCGAGGTAATCGCCGAGGGGCCTGTCGGACTCTGGGACATCACGCCGTTCGAGGGAAACTTCTACATTCGGTGGCGCTGCCTGAGAACACGCCATCTGCGTCCGAACTGGATTCCCGGACTGTGCATCTACAAATTCCTGTATGTGTGGCTCGACCTGGAGCTCCCGGACGGCCGGCGCGAGCCGTCGATCGGATGGCTGTACTGGCTGCCCAATCCGCTGTTCGCCTTCATCGCGTTCCGGCCCGCCGTTCCGCAGTTTTCGCCAGCGCTTGCCATCGAGGAACTGGCGCGGTGAGCGTTGCGAGCCGGCGCGAGGTGATCGGCGGGCTGCTGACGGCGCTCATGGCGCGCGCGGGATCCGCTTCGGCTGCATCCGCCGACGACGACGTGCCTGCCTTCACAACCGGCCGTCACCAACTCACGCTGTTGCGGCCGCAGCAGAGCCTGCCGGCGATACGGCTGTTTCGCCTCGACGGCGGTACGCTCGATCTCGCCGCGCTACGCGGCGCGCCAATCGTACTGAATTTCTGGGCCTCGTGGTGCGCGGCCTGCCGCATCGAGCTGCCGGAGCTCGATCGGCTTGCACGCAGTGTCGCGCGCCAGCGCCTGCACGTCCTCGCGGTATCCGAAGACCGCAGCGATCGCGACAGTGTCGGTCGCTTCGTGCGCGCGCTGAGGCTGACGTCGCTGTCCATCTGCCTCGATCCGAACGGATACGTGGCGCAATCCGGAGACGACGGTGGCAGGCCTGCGCCGTTTACGCTGTATGGCATGCCGATCACCTATCTGATCTCGGCTTCAGGTCTGATCGTCGGATACCTCCCGGGTGCGGCCGACTGGTCGTCGTCGGCGGCGGCAGATCTGCTCGAATATCTCGGGCGCAACTGAGCGATGAATCGCGAAGCAGTCAGCGTAACCTTCCGATGCATTGGAGCGAACCGATGGACAGGCGCGCCGATGGCCGCCAGACACCTGCAATGTCCGCAGGCTGAAACCCGGAGAATGGAGGAATTCGCATGTCCAATCGCACGCTGTCCGCAATGATCGTCGGCGCATTTGCGGTCGCTGCCGGCGCGCTCGCCGTCACGTCCGCCTCGGCGGAGACGATGGCCAAGGGCGACATGGAAAAGATGATGAAGGCCAAGCAGGCCGAGACCATGAAGGCCATGAAGGACGGCAAGATGGAGAAGTGTTTTGGCGTCGCGCTGAAGGGCCAGAACGACTGCTTTGCTGGCGCCGGCACGACCTGCGCGGGTACCAGCACGATCGATTATCAGGGCAATTCGTTCAAGCTGGAGCCGAAGGGGACTTGCACGACAATGCAGACCCCCAAGGGTCCGGGTAGCCTGACGCCGAAGGCCTGAGACATCGTCGGCGGGCTGCTTGCGGCCCGCCATTTCTCTCGATCGGAGTCTGCACGTGGCACGCGCGCAATTCTCGACGGCCGGCCGGATCCCCGCGCGGGGCGGCGTCGGCCTCAAGGCCGAGCACTATCGCGGTATCGTCGAAACGTGGCCCGATATCGGCTTCTTCGAAGTCCATGCCGAGAACTACATGGGCGCGGGCGGGCCGCCGCATCGCTATCTCACGGCCGTTCGCGAGCGCTATCCGGTGTCGCTGCATGGAGTCGGATTGTCGATCGGGGCCGATCGGCCGCTCGACCAGGCCCATCTCGGCCGTCTCAAGCATCTGGTCGACCGCTACGAACCAGGGTTGTTTTCCGAGCACCTCGCCTGGTCGTCGCACGGTAGCGGCTTTCTCAACGATCTGCTTCCGGTTCCCTATACGAGCGAGACCCTGATCCGCGTCTGCGATCACGTCGACGAGGTGCAGAGCGTGCTCGGCCGGCGGATGCTGCTGGAAAATCCATCGACCTACGTCGCGTTCACCGAGAGCAACTGGTCCGAGCCCGACTTCATCGCCGAGGTCGCCCGCCGCACCGGCTGCGGGCTGCTGCTCGACGTCAACAACGTCCATGTCGCCGCGACCAATCAGCAGTGGGACCCGCATGGCTATCTCGCCGCCTTGCCGCTCGCGCAGGTGTTGCAGGTCCATCTTGCCGGCCACGCCCGCGAAGTCGACGAACATGGCAGGCCGCTGCTGATCGACACCCACGACCGACCGGTCGACGACGTCGTCTGGTCGCTGTATGCGCATGCGATCCGCGCGACCGGCCCGGTGCCGACATTGATCGAGTGGGACGCTGAGGTGCCGCCATGGCAGGTGCTTGCGGCGGAGGCCCGCCACGCAGAGGCCGTCATGCTCTCGCCGTCGCTGGAGGTGGTCTGTAATGCCGCCGCTTGCTGAACGTCTCGGCGGCTTTGCGCGCGCACTGCTCGATCCCGCGCAGCCGGTGCCTCCAGGTCTGGTCGGGCCGGACGGGAGGCCGAGCGACCGCCGGTTCGGAGTTTATCGCAACAATGTCGTCGCCGGCTTGACCGCAACACTGAAGGACGCCTACCCGGCGGTGTATCGCATCGTCGGAGCGGAGTTCTTCCATGCCATGGCGCGCTGCTATCTGTCGTCCGAGCTACCGAGCTCGCCGATCCTGCTCGACTATGGCAGCGGCTTCGCGGCGTTCATTCGCGGCTTCGCGCCGGCGTCAGTGCTGCCGTATCTCGCCGACGTCGCAGCGATGGAGCGCGCCTGGACCGAGTCGTATCATGCGGCGGAAGCGGAGCCGGTCACGCCTGCGGCTTTCGCCGCCGTAGCGCCGGCCGATCTGCCGGCCCTCCGCCTGCACTTGCATCCATCCCTGCGGCTGGTGTGCTCGGCGTTTCCCGTGCTTACGGTCTGGCAGATGAATGTCGCGGAGGGAATTGCTGGCCCGGTCGATCTCGACGCGGGCGGTGGTGAGGCGGTTCTGATCGTCCGTCCCGAAGCCGATGTCGTGGTTCGCGCGATCCCGTCGGGCAGCCTTGCGTTCGTTCAGGCCTTGTTGGCCGGTCGGTCGATACTGATGGCGGTCGAAGACGCGCTGCGCGAGGACGCCGGCTTCGACCTTGCCGGCACCCTGCACGATCTGATCCATGGCGGAGCCGTGATCGGCTCCGACCACGTGACGATGGCGGAGGCGTCATGAGCGCGGACAGCCGGGCTCTCGCGTTGCCCATGTCGGATGCGATCGATCGGCTCGTGCGGCTGGCTCTGATCGTCGCGCCGCCGATGCTGCGCATCGCGCTTGCGGCGCCGTTCTTCAGATCCGGGCTCACCAAATGGGATGGCTTCCTGTCGCTGTCACCGGCCGCGGCGTATCTGTTCGAGGACGAGTTCAAGCTGCATCTGTTCGGTCAGGCCTATGATTTTCCCTGGCCTGCGGTGTTCGCTCATCTCGATGGCGTGGCCGAGATGCTGCTGCCGGTTCTCCTGGTGGCCGGGCTGGCGACCCGGATCAGCGCGCTCGGGCTGTTGGTCATGACCGCCTTCATCCAGCTCGTCGTCCCGGATGGCTGGGCCAATTTTCATCTGCCCTGGGCTGCGATGGCGGTTGCGATCATCGCGCTCGGGCCCGGGCTCATCAGCCTCGATCATCTCGTCCTGTCGCTCGGTCGAAAGCTGGAGGGCGCCGATGGGCAGTGACCAGAGCGGTCCTGCACCGCGGCTGAGGCTCGTCCCGGTGGACGCGCCGAGCGGGGCGGACCTCAAGCCGGGACGGCGCGCGCTCGATTGGGCGATTCTGATGGCGCATGCCCAGGAGGGTGATCGTGTCGCCTATCAGCGGCTGCTGCAGGAGATCACGCCCTACCTTCGCTCTCTCGCGGCACGGCGCTGCAAGCAGCGCAGCGACATCGAGGACGCGGTGCAGGACGTGCTATTGACCATTCACTCGGTCCGCCACACCTACGATCCGACGCGCCCGTTCGCGCCGTGGCTGGTGACCATCACCAACCGTCGCCTGATCGACCGAGTACGGCGGCAGTCGCGCCAATCGCGGCGTGAGACTGTGTTGTCTCCCGAGCACGAGATCGCAGCCGAGCCCGAGACCGGCGTGGAGGCGGCGCCCGACCGCCGCGAATTGGAGCTGGCGATCAACAACCTCCCGCCCGCACAGCAACAAGCCGTGCGCCTGTTGAAGCTCAGGGAGCTGTCGCTCAAGGAGGCCTCGGCGGCAACCGGAATGTCCACGACCTCATTGAAGGTGAACATGCATCGCGCTCTGAAGAGTCTTCAGAAGCTGCTCATTCCGCGGAACGAGCCATGATCAAGACCGGCGATCTGATCGACTCTCTTGCGAACGATATGCGGCCGGTCAAGCGGCTGCGGCCGCCGCTGCTGCGTGCCTGCGGCTGGCTGATCGGGGCAGGCGCCGTAGTGGCGCTGCTCGCCGTCAACCAGGGGATCCGTCCGGATCTGGCGCAGCGTCTGCACGATGCGCCATTCGTGACCAGTCTCGTCGGCTCGATCCTGACCGGCGTGCTGGCCGCGATCGCGGCATTCCTGGTCAGTCTTCCCGACCGCTCGCGGTGGTGGATGCTGCTGCCGATGCCGGCGCTGGCGCTATGGCTGTCCAACATCGGCTATCAGTGCCTCACCGACTGGGTTGCGGTTGGTCCCGACGGCATGAGCCCTGGCGAGGCGGCCCGCTGCTTCACGACGCTTGCTGTGACGAGCCTGCCGTTGTCGCTGGCCCTGCTGGTGATGCTGCGCTACGCGGCGCGTCTGCGGCCGACCATCGTCGCCTTGACCGGCGGCCTCGCCGTGTCCGCGATCACGTCGACGGCGCTCGCGCTGTTTCATACGATCGACGCCTCGGTGATGATCCTGATGTGGAACGTCGGAACGGCTGTCCTGCTGATCGGCGCGGGTGGCCTGTTCGGCCGTCGGATGTTCGGCTGGGTCGCGCCGCGCGTCTTTGCGCAGGACTGAGCTCGTGGTCGGTGGACTGACGGGGACCGTAACCTTCGTCGTGCTTGGAGCGAACAGTCTCCGGGCTCAGGCGCAGACAGCCCCTCGGGACGCGCATCGCGCGTCGATGTTCACAGGCGCGAGGAGAATGAGACAATGCAACGATCGAAAAGCCTTGCCGGGTTGGCCAGCGTGGCGCTGATGCTGGCGGCGCTCGTGCCGTCCGGCGCCAGCCGGGCTGCCGATGCGACCCATCTGTCGTTCGTCACCCACGCGGCATTCTTCTCGGCGGAGACGAAGCAGCCGAAGCCGCTCGATCCCCATGCCTTCGTCGCGGACGCCGCGGCGTTGGCCGCCGTCGGGCCGCAGAACATCTCCCACGTCGCGGGTTTCCGTCCGGCCTTCATCGAGCAGGATGCGAAGACCGCCGCGGTCGCCAATGCGAATGGCGAGCCGATCGGCTTCACGCTCGGCGACTGGCTCGCGGCGAGCGGCAGCGTGACGCTCACTCCTTCGGCCGGCGGCAAGGTCGAGATCGCCATGAGCTTCGACCATCTGAAGCCGGGCGGTCACTACAGCCTGTTCGAGAATCACTTCGATCAAAAGCCGGTCGGCTTCACGCCGCTCGATGGCACTGCGACGGCCAATGATTTCGTGGCCGGGCCGGACGGCAGGGCGAAGCTGACGATCATCGCGCCGCAGCCGCTGACCCACGACAACGCCGTGCTGCTGGTCTATCACAGCGACGGCATGACGCATGGCGCGAAGCGCGGCGACATCGGCGTCAATGCCCATCACCAGCTGATCGCGCGGATTCCGGAATAGATCATCGGCTGCGATCCCGCTGGGCGTCACGCGCCGCGGGATCGTTGCCAGCGGGCTTCGATCCAGGACTCCCAACTCGTCGTCAGTGGCTTGCGCTCCGTCATGGCCGGCCGGACCTTTCGTCAGAACGAGGATGCAAGGTTACCCACCGGCCGCGACCATCGGCGAAAATAATGATTGCTGGTTTTCAGAAAACATGCTTATATCTCTGCAACCCGCCTCGAGCAGAGGGACGTACGCGTCGTCACGAACGTGGAGGCGGGCTGCGATGGACGTGACGGCTGTGCCAGACGAGCGCAGCCGTGACGGACGGCGAAGTCGTGTGGTCCTGGCCTCTCGACGCTGAGGTCAAGTTCGCGGTCGTTGCTTATGGGCACGCGCGGGCGATGGGGGCAAGAAAGCCGATCCCCAGGGAGAGCACGAAGGACACCGTAAAACTATCGCGCGGGGAAGGCCGGGTCTGTCCGGCTGTACCTGTGGTACCTGCCGCCTGCATTCTTTTGAGCAGGCGGGCCACGGGCCTCAGCCGAGGTCCGGCCTTCCTCGCGCCCTCTCGTATTTCAGGAGGGACATGATTGCCGCATGACCTGGGCGCTGCGCGCCGCGGGAATGTGGGGCCGTGTCTCTGTAGCCGGCAGGGCCAACTCCGTCCTTCGGTGTCTCAAGGCCGGGACGACACCGAATTTGTCGCACGCACCGGGCAGCCATGATCAGCCGTGCCTTTGCAGCGCACTCCCGATCCCGTATCCAGCAGCAACAACGCAAAGAGGAAACCACCATGACCAAGACCGCCGCCGAGATCGAGGACGACCGCCAGATTCGCGAGCTGTTGCAGAACTGGGCGATCTGGCGCGATGCGGGCGATTGGGAGCGCTTCCGCATGGTGTGGCATCCGGATGGGCGGATGATGGCGACGTGGACGCAGGGCACCGGCGACGAGTTCATCGAGATCAGCAAGGCGGCCTGGGCCAAGGGTGTCAACATCCTGCACTTCCTCGGCGGCATCTCGGTCGATCTCGCCGGTCATCGTGCGATCTCCCAGACCAAGATGACGATCTCGCAGCGGGCCGAGGTCGAGGGCGTCGTCTGCGACGTGCTGTGCACCGGCCGCTTCTACGACTTCCTCGAGAAGCGCGCGGGCAAATGGGGCATCGTGCTGCGCCAGCCGATCTACGAGAAGGACCGCATGGACCCGGTGACGCCCGGCGCGGTGCCGGCGCTGGACCGTGCGCTGCTGGAGCAGTTTCCCGTGGGGTATCGGCATCTCGCTTATCTGCAGACGCGCATCGGCTACACGGTGAAGCGCGACATGCCCGGGCTGAAGGGGCCGGAGGTCGAAGCGCTCTATGCGCGCGGCGCCGCGTGGCTTCGGGGCGAGGGGCTGTGATCGTCGACCCCTGCCTCGCCGGAGCCGCGCTCCGAACGGGACCAGCTCTCGCCGTGAGGGGCTGATCCGGCGGATCTCTGGTGCCGTTACAGAGCGGGTGACTGTGGCTCGGAGTGCGTAGCGAGGAATCAGCGCAAGTAGCTGAATCAGAAAGGATTGTCTGTCAGCCTTGTTCCTTGGAGCGGAACCGTCGCGCGGGTGCTGTATACAGGATCGGCAGTTTTTGCCGAAAGAAGGCGGAACTTGCGTCTCATTCTTTGCTTGCTGTATACAATGCTCAGTTGGAAGTATACCGACACGAGGACACGCCATGGCCGCTTCTTTTCCGATGAATGCATGGTACGCCGCGGCCTGGGACGCCGAGGTCAAGCAGGCCCTGCTGCCGCGGACGATCTGCGGCAAGCACGTCGTGATGTACCGCAAGGCCGATGGCACCATCGCCGCGCTCGAAGATGCCTGCTGGCACCGGCTGGTACCGCTGTCCAAGGGCCGGCTGGAAGGCGACACCGTCGTTTGCGGCTATCATGGCCTGAAATTCAGCCCGCAGGGCCGCTGCACCTTCATGCCGTCGCAGGAGACCATCAATCCCTCGGCCTGCGTACGTGCCTATCCGGCGGTCGAACGGCATCGGTTCATCTGGCTGTGGATGGGCGATCCGGCGCTGGCCGATCCCGCTATTATTCCCGACATGCACTGGAATCACGATCCGGCCTGGGCCGGCGACGGCAAGACCATCCACGTCAAATGCGACTACCGGCTGGTGGTCGACAATCTGATGGATCTCACGCACGAGACCTTCGTGCACGGCTCGTCGATCGGCAACGACGCGGTGGCCGAAGCGCCGTTCGACGTCACCCATGGCGAGCGCACCGCCACCGTGACGCGCTGGATGCGCGGTATCGAGCCGCCCCCATTTTGGGCGAAGCAGCTCGGCAAGCCGGGCCTGGTGGACCGCTGGCAGATCATCCGCTTCGAGGCGCCGTGCACGGTGACGATCGACGTCGGCGTCGCGCCGACCGGGACGGGCGCGCCGGAGGGTGACCGCTCGCAGGGCGTCAACGGCATGGTGCTCAACACCATCACGCCGGAGACCGACACGACCTGCCATTATTTCTGGGCGTTCGCCCGCAACTACCAGCTCACCGAGCAGCGGCTGACGACCGAGATCCGCGAGGGTGTGTCGGGCATCTTCCGCGAGGACGAACTGATCCTGGAAGCGCAGCAGCGCGCGATGGACGAGAATCCGGGGCGCGTGTTCTACAATCTCAACATCGATGCAGGCGCAATGTGGGCACGGCGGATCATCGATCGGATGATCGCGCGCGAAACGCCGCTGCGTGAAGCCGCGGAGTAGAATGGAATGGCCGAGCGTGACAGCGAGCGTTCGATCTCGCAGACCGTCCGAGCGCAGCTCACCTTGCGCGACCTGATCCTCACCGGCGGCTTGCGCCCCGGTGAGCGCATATCCGAGCTGCAGGCGGTCGAGGCCGCCGGCGTCTCCCGCACGCCGGTGCGCATGGCGCTGGTCCGGCTCGAGGAGGAGGGGCTGCTGGAGGCGATTCCGTCCGGCGGCTTCATGGTGAAATCGTTCTCCGAGCGCGACGTGCTCGACTCCATCGAGGTGCGCGGCACGATGGAAGGACTGGCGGCGCGGCTCGCCGCCGAGCGCGGCGTGTCCGTGCGCGACACCGAGCCGATGCGCGAATGCCTCGCCCAGATCGACGAACTGATCGCGCCCGCCGAGCTCTCCTTCGACGGCTTCTCGGCCTATGTGGCGCTGAATGCGCGCTTTCATGCCTTGCTGGCCGAGTTGTCGCGCAGTCCGCCGGTGATCCGCCAGGTCGACCGCGCCAGCGCGCTGCCGTTCGCCTCGCCGAGCGGATTCGTGATGGCGCAATCGGCGCTGCCGGAGGCGCGCCACATCCTGGTGGTCGCGCAGGAGCATCACCGCATCGTCATCGATGCGATCGAGAACCGCGAGGGCGCCCGCGCCGAGAGCATCATGCGTGAGCATGCCCGGCTGGCCGCCCGCAACCTGCGGCTGGCCGTGAAGGCGCGTGGTCCGATGGACCTGGTGCCGGCGGCGGTGCTGATCAAGACGCAGATCAACGGCTGAGGAGGCGATCATGCGTTTCCAGGACAATTGGTCGCCTGCGACCCTGGTCTCGACACGCGACCTTGCGCCGGGCATCCGCGAATTCATCCTGCGGCCCGACGGCTATGTCTGCGCGCCCTATGCGGTCGGCAGCCACATCAAGGTCGGCGTCCTCGCCGGCGGCCGGCCCGATGTCCGCTCCTATTCGCTGGTCGGCGAGGCGGACCCGCGGGGCTACCGGATCGCCGTGCGCTTCGCCGAGGATTCCCGCGGCGGATCGCGCTATCTGTGGTCGCTGCAGCCCGGCGCGCGGCTGGACGTGGCGAGCCCGACCTCGCTGCTGCAGGTCGATTGGCAGTATCAGCATTATTGTCTGGTCGCCGGCGGCATCGGCATCACGCCGCTGGTCGGGGCGGCGCATGCGCTGCTGCGCAAGACGCCGAGCGTCTCGCTGCATTACGCGGTGCGATCCCGCGGTGATGCGGCCTACCTCGATGAGCTCTCGGCGCTGCTCGGCGACCGTCTCGCGGTGTATGCCGCGGACCAGTCGCAGCGGCTCGACCTGACCGATCTTTTTTCGAGTCTGCCGTCCGGAGCAGCCGTGCTGTTCTGCGGACCGATGCGGATGCTGGATGCCGCGCGCAGCGCGTGGGCGGCGTGCGGCCGCGCGCCGGCCGATCTCAGCTATGAGACGTTCGGATCGAGCGGCCGGCTGTCGACCGAGCCATTCAAGGTCCGGCTGCGCGACAGCGGCGAGGAGATCGTGGTGCCGCGCGACCGCTCGATGCTCGACGTGCTCAATGCCGCCGGCCACGAGGTCATGGCGGATTGCCGGCGCGGCGAGTGCGGCGTCTGCGCGGTTGACGTCGTCGAAGTCGAGGGCGAGATCGATCATCGCGACGTGTTCTTCAGCGCCGAGCAGAAGCACGAGAGCCGCAAGCTTTGCGCCTGCGTTTCCCGCGCCCACGGCGTGGTCACGATCGATACGCTGGAGCGGGCCGACGCGCTGTGAGCGCACTGCCGGCTATTTGTCGGCGAGCAGGTTGACCGGCGTCGCCGACGGCGGCTTGCCTGAGGACTTCCGGCCGCTCTGCTCGGCTGCGACGGCGGCGCGTGCGGCCTTCAGGCGTGCATCGGTCTCCTTGTCGGCCAATAGCGCGTCGGTGAGGTTCGCTTCGGCGGTGTACGCCGCCTCGGCCGCGGCCTTGGCCGCCGCGATGTTGGCTGCGGTGGGATTGGCCTTTGCCACCGCCTCCGCCGCGTCGCGGTCGGAAATGGCCTTCTCGTTGGCCGCCAGCGCGGCATCGAGATTGGCGTCGGCGACCGTCTCGGCCGCATCGGCAGCCGCCAGCGTCGCCGCGGCCGGACTGAGCGGCGGCCGGGGGCGCAATGGTTTCGCTGCCACCTGCGGCTTGACGGCCTGGGCCTGCGGCGGGAACGCGGGCCGAGAGGGTGGTGGCAGTGCCGTTGGCTGCTGGATGGGAGGCGGCTGGAGCGATGGCATGGTCGGCACGAGCCCGATCGGCACTATCCGCGCAAACGAGCTGCGCGCGTCGCGCATCAGGCCGCCCATGATATCGTCGAGCGGGTCGGCCATCGCGGTCCCGCTCACCGCTGCGCCGGCAAGCATGCCGATCGCGGCGGCGACGTTCCTCGTCGTGATGCAGACGGCCATCGGAGCCTCCCTCGCGACGAAATCGGGCCAGCCGACCCCCGGCGCTCACCGCCTGCCTTATTCCGGAAATGGGTTTGCAGGGTGGCGCCATCGTGGAGCGCCGCGTCCGACATGCGCCGCATCTGCCACATTGGGCTGTCAGGCGAGTTCCTCGCGCACCCGCGCCGCCGCCGCGCACATCGCCTTCAATTTCCCGAAGGCGGTCGCGCGCGGCAGATATTTCATGCCACAGTCGGGCGCCACGACCAGCCGCTCCGGCGCCACCACTTTCAGGCCGTTGCGGATGCGCTCGGCCACGACAGCGATCGGCTCGATCTCGGGATCGCCGAGATCGAGGACGCCGAGCACGATGGTCTTGGTCGAGAGATCTCTGAGAACGCCGAGGTCGAGCCGCGGCTGCGCCGCCTCGATCGCGATCTGCGCAGCGTGGCAATCGGCAAGCTCGGCCAGGAACGCATATCCGCTCGGCTTGCTGGAGCCCGGCACGATGGCGGCATAACCGAAGCAGACGTGAACGATGGTGGGCACCGTAATATGATCCAGAGCCCGGTTGATCGCCTTGACGGCATAGCGCCGCGCCGCCTGCGGATTGTTGCGGACCCAGGGTTCGTCGAGCTGGATGACGTCGGCGCCGGCGCGTTGCAGGTCGCGGGCCTCGGCATTGACGACCTCGGCGAAAGCCATCGCGAGCGCCTCGTCGTCGCCGTAGAAGTCGTCCTGGGCCTGCTGGCTCAATGTGAACGGCCCGGGCAGGGTGATCTTGGCGGCACGCCGGGTGTTACGGCGGAGGAACTCCATGTCGCGCAGCTCGACCGGCTGCGTCCGCCGGATCGGACCGACGACGCGCGGCACTGGCGTCTTGATCCCGGACGGCGAGATGATGATGGCGGGATTGTCGGCATCGACGCCGTCGAGCGCGGTCGCGAACCGGTTGGAGTAGCTTTCGCGCCGGATCTCGCCATCCGACACGATGTCGATCCCCGCCTGTTCCATGTCGTGGATCGCGACGATGGTCGCGTCGTCCTGGGCGTCGTCGAGCAGCGGCCGGGGAATGCGCCACATGCCCTGCATGCGAATGCGAGGAACGGATTTCGAGAGCATTGCGCGATCGACCAGCCAATCCGGCTGCGGGTAGCTTCCGACCACGGTGGTCGGGAGGAGATGTCGAGGCATATTCACGCAATGGCCCTCCCGCGGGTCCGACTCAACCTTGGGTACGATGGCAGACGATAATTCGGTGTCAGAATGCAACCTAGCGTTTTGTTCGTCTTCGGATCGTCATGGAAATAATTCGTATTTTCTGCAGTTTATCAGTTCAACATTCGTCACGAGGCGGCATCACCGATGCAACACATCCTGACCCTCAACTCCGGCTCATCCTCGATCAAATTCGCCTTGTTCGAGGAAGATGCCGTCCTTGTCGAGACCGTGCATGGCCAGATCGAGGGGCTTGGCCGTAACGCGCCGCATCTCGAAGCAAAGCTGAGGGGCGCTCCGCTGGCCGATGAACGCCTGGATGCAGCGAGCGCCGCCGATCACGAAGCGGCTCTCGGCGTCGTGCTCGAGGTCCTGCAGCGCGCCATCGGCCGCACCGAAGTCGACGCCGTCGGTCACCGCGTCGTTCATGGCGGGCTCGCATTCACGCGGCCGATCGTCGTCAATGACGATGTTCTGAATGATCTGCAAAAGCTCATTCCGCTGGCGCCGCTGCACCAGCCTCACAATCTCTCTGGTGTCCGCGCCGCCCATCGCGCCTTTCCTGGCGCCATGCAGGTCGCATGTTTCGATACCGCGTTCCATCGCTCGCACCCCTGGGTTAACGACACCTACGCCTTGCCGCGCGAGTTCTACGATCAGGGCGTCCGCCGCTACGGCTTTCACGGCCTGTCCTATGAATACGTCGTGTCGCGATTGAAGGAGATCGCTCCGCTCGACGAGAAGGGCCGGGTGGTCGTGATGCATCTCGGCAACGGCGCCTCGATGTGTGCGATCCGGGATGGGCAGAGCATCGGTTCGTCGATGGGCTTCACGGCACTCGACGGTCTGCCGATGGGCACGCGCTGCGGTCAGCTCGACCCTGGCGTCGTTCTCTATCTGCTTGAGGAGAAGCGCATGACGGCCGAGGCGGTCACCGATCTCCTCTACAATCACTCGGGCCTTAAGGGATTGTCGGGGTTGTCGCAGGACATGCGCGAACTGGAGGCCGCCGGCACGCCGGAGGCGCGGCAGGCGATCGACTACTTCGTCGACCGCATCAGGCGCGAGCTCGGCGCCATGGCCGCGATCCTCTCTGGCATCGACGCGGTGGTGTTCTGCGGCGGGATCGGCGAGCATGCATGGCGCATTCGCGAGCGCGTCTGCCAAGGATTCGAGTGGCTCGGGATCGCGTTGGACGAAAGCCGCAACCGCGCGAGCCATTCCTTGATCTCTTCGGACCAGTCGCGGGTGCGTGTGCGGGTGGTCAATACCGATGAAGAGATGATGATCGCACGGCACGCCGCGCGGCTGCTGAAGCAGTCATGACTGAGATGGCCGACCAGACCTGCTGATTTGCCGCTTGCATGCGCCGGCTTTTGGTATCATCGAAGATGAAACAACAACAAGGCCGGTGGGGAAGCGATGGAAGGCAGCGCAGCGTTGCGTGAGACGGACCTGGAGTTCGACTATATCGTGGTCGGTGCCGGCTCGGCCGGGTGCGTTCTCGCCAACAGGCTCAGCAGTGACGGCAAGCACACGGTGCTGCTGCTCGAGGCCGGTCCGAAGGACACCAACATCTGGATCCACGTTCCGCTCGGCTACGGCAAGCTTTTCAAGGAAAAGACCGTCAACTGGATGTACCAGACCGAGCCGGAGCCGGGGCTCGACGGCCGCTCGGTGTTTCAGCCGCGCGGCAAGGTGCTCGGCGGCTCCAGCTCGATCAACGGCCTGCTCTATGTGCGCGGTCAGCACGAGGACTACGACCGCTGGCGGCAGCGCGGCAATGTCGGCTGGGGCTATGACGACGTGCTGCCCTATTTCAAGCGGGCGGAAAATCAGTCCCGCGGCGCCGACGACTATCATGGCATCGACGGCCCGCTGCCGGTGTCCGACTGGCGGCACGAGGACCCCTTGTCTGAAGCCTTCGTGAAGGCGGCGGTCGAGGCCGGGTTGCCCTTCAATGGCGACTTCAATGGTGCGAGCCAGGAGGGCGCGGGGTTCTTCCAGACGACGACCCGGCGCGGCCGTCGCGCCAGCACCGCGGCCTCCTACCTGCGGCCGGCGCTCGGTCGCAGCAACCTGCACGTCGAGACCGACGCGCTGGCCCAGCGGATTTTGTTCGAGGGGCGCCGGGCCGGCGGCGTCACGTTCAGCCAGCGCGGCCGGATGCGGACGGCCCGCGCCCGCAGGGAGATCCTGGTGTCGAGCGGCGCCTACAACTCGCCGCAACTGCTGCAGCTGTCCGGGGTCGGTCCGGCCGAGCTGTTGAAGCAGCACGGCCTCGACGTGGTCCTCGATGCGCCCGGTGTCGGGAGTGACCTGCAGGACCATCTGCAGGTGCGTATCGTGATGCGCTGCAGCCAGCGCATCACGCTCAACGACATCGTCAACAATCCGGTGCGCAAGGTGCTGGCTGGCGCACGCTATGCGGCCTTCCGCAACGGTCCGCTGACGATCGCGGCGGGGACGGCCGGCGCATTTTTCAAGACCGATCCGCGGCTCGCGAGCCCGGACATCCAGATCCACTTCATCCCCTTCTCGACCGACAAGATGGGCGAGAAGCTGCACACCTTCTCCGGCTTCACCGCCTCGGTCTGCCAGCTCAGGCCCGAAAGCCGCGGTTCGCTGCGGATCAGGAGCGCGGATCCGGCGGTG
Organism: Bradyrhizobium sp. HKCCYLS3013; assembly: GCF_051167615.1. Lineage (NCBI taxonomy): Bacteria > Pseudomonadati > Pseudomonadota > Alphaproteobacteria > Hyphomicrobiales > Nitrobacteraceae > Bradyrhizobium > Bradyrhizobium sp. HKCCYLS3013. Next base: position 162,946 of record NZ_JBNPTK010000005.1, on the reverse strand, counting down.
CCGCCGGAAATCCGCATCAATTATCTCGCCAGTGAAACCGACCGGCGGGCCAACGTCGATGGCCTCCGGATCCTGCGGAAAATCCTGGCGGCCCCGGCCTTGAGGCCGTATGTCTCGGATGAAGCCTATCCGGGGTCCAAGATCGTGAGCGATGACGACATCCTGGCCTATTGCCGGCAGACCGGCAGCACGATCTACCATCCGACCTCGACCTGCCGGATGGGGACCGATGCTGTCGCCGTGGTCGATCAGCGCCTGCGGGTGCGCGGCGTCGACGGCCTGCGCGTGGTCGATGCCTCGATCATGCCGGACCTGGTTTCGGGCAACACCAACGCGCCGGTCATCATGATCGCGGAGAAGGCCTCCGACATGATCTTGCAGGACGCGCGCTGACGCAGGAATGAGTTCGTGACACGTTTCCGGATCGGCACCCGCAAGAGCACGATGGCCTTGGCGCAGACGGAGGAGATCGCCCGCCGGCTGCAGGCCGCGATTCCGTCGCTCGACATCGAGATCGTCAAGTTCGAGACGACGGGCGATTCCGACCAGACCAGCAAGCTGCTCACCCATGGCGGCAAGGGCGGGGCGTTCGTGGCCGAGATCCGCCGCGCTATGCTGGATGGCAGGCTGCATGCAGCAATGCACTCGCTGAAGGACATGCCGGGCAACGAGGAAACGCCGGGGCTGGTGGTTGCGGCGCTGCTGTCGCGCGATCCGCCGGGCGACGTGCTGGTGCTGCGGCGGGGGCTGTCGCTGGACGAATTCCGCAACGATGGCGGCCGGGGCTTCAAGATCGGCACCAATGCCGTGCGCCGGGCCGCCTATGCGCGACGACTGTTTCCGCAGGCCGAGCTGATCCATTTTCGCGGCGCGGCCGATACCCGCATCCGCAAGCTCGACAATGGCGAGCTGCAGAAGCTGCCGGACGGCGGCGCCGTGGGGCCGGCTGATGCGCTGATCATGGCGCGCTCCGGGCTGGAGCGGGTCGGCCTGTCCGACCGCGCCTCCTATGACTTCCCGGTCGCCGACATGCTGCCGGCGGTCGGGCAGGGCATCGTCGCCGTCGAATGCCCGGCCTCCGACTGGGACACGCGGCGCATCCTGGCGACCATCGACGATGCGGCGGCGCGGACCTGCGCCGACGCCGAGCGCGAGGTGCTGTGGGTGCTCAACGGTCACTGCAACTCGCCGATCGCTGGCTTTTCGACCATCGACGGCGGTCAGCTGACGCTGACCGCCTCGGTGCTCGACGAGGATGGCGGCCACTTCATCGAGGCGCAGCGCTCGGCGCCGGCGGATCGTCCGCGCGAGCTCGGCCGGGCGGTCGGGCTCGATCTGCTTGCCAACGGCGCGGCGGAGCTGATCGAGCGCAGCCGGCCGCGCTAGCAAGTCATCCCTTGTAGGCGCGGACCCGCGCCAGCATCTGCTCCACATGGGCGATCGGGGTTTCCGGCAGGATGCCGTGGCCGAGGTTGAAGATGTGGCGGCCGCCGGAATAGCTCGCCAGCACGTCGTCGACCGCCTGGTCGAGCGCCGCGCCGCCGGTGATCAGTGCCAGCGGATCGAGATTGCCCTGCACCGCGACCTTGCTCTGCACCTTCTCGCGCACGAGGCCCGGCTCCGCGGTCCAGTCGATGCTGACGGCATCGATTCCGGTTTCGGCGACATAGCCGGGCAGCAATGCACCGGCCCCGCGCGGAAAACCGATGATCTTCGCATCCGGACGTACCTTGCGGACGCCCTCAACGATGCGCCGTGTCGGCGCGACGGACCAGCGCGCGAACTCGCGCGGCGACAGCACGCCGGCCCAGGTGTCGAAGATCTGCAGCGCGTCGGCGCCGGCCTCCAGCTGCTTCAGGAGATAGGCGATCGAGCTGTCGACCAGCGCATCGATGATTCTGCCGAACGCATCGGGATGCCGATAGGCGAGCAGCCGCGCTGGCGCCTGATCAGGCGTGCCTTGGCCTGCGACCATGTAGGTCGCGACCGTCCATGGGGCGCCGCAGAAGCCGATCAGCGCGGTGCTCCGCGGCAGCTCGGCCCGCACCCGGCGCAGCGCCTCGAACACCGCTTCCAGCTTCGACAAATCGGCCTTCGCCGACAGCGTCGCGATCTTGTCCGGCGTATCGAGCGGGTCCAGCCGCGGGCCTTCGCCGATTTCGAAGCGGACGCTGCGGCCGAGCGCGTGCGGGATCACCAGAATGTCGGAAAAGATGATCGCCGCATCGAAGCCGAAGCGCCGGATCGGCTGCAGCGTGACTTCGGCCGCGAGCTCGGGATTGAAGCAGAGGTCGAGAAAGCCGCCGGCCTTGGCGCGGACCTCGCGGTACTCCGGCAAATAGCGGCCGGCCTGCCGCATCATCCAGATCGGGGGCACGCTCTGCCGCCGTCCGGCCAGCACGTCGATGAAGGGCTTGTTCACGGCAGTCTCACTCACGCTGGGGCTCCGCAACTTTCGGGAACAGTTTACCGTCCGTGATACATGCCCACGCGGTTCCGGCCAAGGTGATATCGGCGCGGAAGCGGCGGGAGATACGAGCGCCATTGCGGTCGCCGGCCGCCACATCTCGCGGAACACGTCTTTCGCCACTGCGTTGTCGTTCCACAGGGAGATTGACCATGGCTGAGAAATTCAATCCTGCGCCCCACGACAAGCACGCGGTCGATCCGCGCGAGGCCGCGCGTCTCGATCGTGAGACGGCCACGCAACTCGACAAGGGACTGATGGATACGTTCCCGGCATCGGATCCGGTGAGCCTGCAACAGCCCTCGACGACCCGAGCGAAGGACGACGACGTCGACCACGATCCGGCGCATGCGTCATCGTTGTGGGACAAGGTGCGATCGGTGTTCGCCCGTTGAACTAATAAGCGGGACGCCGCTTGCGACCGCGGATTTCTCGGTGTGGCTCCGTATTTGTACGGGAGCAGCCGTAGTCTTACGGGCCGCTGAGGACACCTTCGGAGCAGCCGCATTTCAGAGTTAAATAAGATGTCCATGGGAACCTCGGCGCGTCCGGAGAGTCCCGCGGAATGGACGTTGGTGCGACCAGAGTTGATCGAGGCCGCCTGCCCATGTGGGCGGCTGGCGTGCTTGCGCTCGTGTCGGTCGCCATTCTCGCTTTCAGCATCTGGGGCGAATGGACCTCCCGCCAGGCGGAGGTGCGAAATGCCGAAACCGATCTCAGCAATCTCGCTCATTCGCTCACCCAGCACGTCGAGGACACATTCGAGCTTGCGGATTCGCTGTTGCGCGGCGTCGTCGCCGCCCTCGAAACCGATGACGGCAAGCCCGGCGCGATCACCCGACTGCAGACGATCCTGAAGGCGAGGAAGCCCAATCTCGGGCGCATCCGCGGCATCTTCGCGTATGGCGAAAACGGCGACTGGCTCGCGACCACCGAGGACGTCACGCTCACCAACTACAACAATGCCGATCGCGACTACTTCGCGCACCACAGGGTTTCCGCCGATCGTTCGCTGCTGATCGGTCGCCCGGTGCAGAGCAGGGCTGGCGGCCAGTGGGTCATCACCCTGTCGCGGCGCTGGAATCACGCGGATGGCCGGTTCGGCGGCGTCGTGCTGGCAACCATCGACGTTGCCTATTTTGCTCAGTTCTACCGTCAGTTTGCCGTCGGTCGTCAGGGCACGATCAGCCTGATGAGCCGCGATGGGGCCGTCCTCGCCGACAATGCGGAGCCCGACGCTCAGACGGTTGGGCGCCCCATCCTCGAAGCGATTCCCTATCATCCTGCGTCGGGGACGCTGCATTTCCGGCGGCTCGGCGAAACGTCCGACCGCATCGGGTTCTATCAGCACGCGCAGCGCTATCCGTTCCTCATTCTGGTGACGCGCACGGAGGCGGAGGTCCTGGCCGAATGGAAGCGTGATGCGCTCATTCGGCTCACGGTGCTGGTCTGTCTGGTCGCGCTCGTCATTGCGATCGGCATCTTCCTCGCGAAGCAGTTGCTGCAGCGCCAGCAGCTAGCCGCGGCGCTGGCCGCCAAGGAAGAAAACTTCCGGCTGCTCGCCGAAGGCTCCAGCGACATCGTGACGCGGATCGAGCTGGACGAATGCATCGGCTACGTTTCGCCCTCGACCATGCGCGTGCTGGGCTGGCATCCGTCGCAGCTCCTGGGCAAGCGCGCGCTCTCCGGCGTGCATCCGCTCGATCGCCCGCAGTTGCAGGAGATCCTCGATCAGCTCAGGCGAGGGGCCGTCGACGAAGCCCGCGCCACCTATCGCATGCGCCGCCGCGACAAGTCGGAGATCTGGGTCGAGGCCACGATCCGCGCCACCCGTCAGCCGGATGGTGCGCTCGACGGCTTCGTCGCGGTCACCCGCGACGTGACCCAGCAGAAGACGCTGCAGGGCCGGCTCGAGACACTGGCCATCGAGGACGGCCTCACCGGGCTCGCCAACCGCCGCCGGTTCGACGAGCGGCTGCTGGAGGAGTGGGGCAGGGCCTACCGCGACAAGACCTCGCTGGCGCTGCTGATGATCGACATCGACCACTTCAAGGCCTTCAACGACGCCTATGGCCATCCGGCCGGCGACGAGTGCCTGCACACCGTGGCCGGCATTCTCGCCGACGAGGCGCAGCGCAGCTCGGATCTGGCCGCCCGCTACGGCGGCGAGGAGTTCGCCATCCTGCTGCCGAACACCGATGCCGGGGGCTGCGCCAGGCTCGGCGAGCGGATCAGGCGGGCACTGCATGAGGCCCGCATCGTCCACGATCACAACCCGGCGGGAATCGTCACCGCGAGCATCGGCGGTGCGGTGTGCCGGCCGGGTTTCGAACGCTCCGCCGGCCCGGCCTCGCTGATCGAGGCGGCCGACCGCGCGCTCTATGCCGCGAAGGACGCCGGCCGCGACCGCCTGATCATGGCCGGCGAGGTGGTCGACCTGCCCGCCGGCAAGGCGCCGGCGACCGTCCCGGCGTGAGATCGCCGCCTGCTCAGTAGTGCGGCGGCGGCTCATTGCGCGGCCCCTCGGTATTGCCTTGCGCCTCCTCGAGCCGCTCCACCAGCAGGGCGACCTGTCGCTTCAGCGCATCGATCTCGCGCCACTGCGCGGTGATGGTCTGGTTCAGCGTCTCGATCGTGTCGTCCTGAAACGTCAGGCGCATCTCCAGCGTGTCGATCCGATCGCCGAGCTGCGCGTTGGATTGCTCAGAGCTGTTCATCGCGTGCGCCCTCCGGAACGGCCTTGATCGTGGCCTCGCTGTGCTCCCGCAGCCCGTGACCGAGCGCCACCCGTTCGTCGAACACGAAACAGCCGCCGCGCCAGCGGCTCTCGGATTCCGGGGTCTCCTCGAGATATTTCAGGATGCCCCCCTTGAGGTGGTAGACCTCGGAAAAGCCGCGCGCCAGCAGCAGCGCGCTCGCCTTCTCGCAGCGGATGCCGCCGGTGCAGAACATCGCGATCCGCTTGTGCCTGGCAGGATCGAGCGCGCGTGCGGCAAAATCCTTGAACTGCCCGAAGCTCTGCAGGCCCGGATCGATTGCGCCCTCGAACGTGCCCATCGCCACCTCGAACGCATTGCGGGTGTCGAGCACGACGGTATCGGGCGCTGCGATCAGCGCGTTCCAATCGGCGGGACTGACATAGGTCCCGACCTGGCGGGTCGGATCGGCGGCGGGATCGCCGAGCGTCACGATCTCCCGCTTCAGCCGCACCTTGAGGCGCCGGAACGGCATGGCGGTGGCGCGCGAGTATTTCAGCTCCAGATTGTCCAGCCGGCCGGCGAACAGCATTCCGTCGCGAAACTCGCCGACGAGGGCGGCAATTGCCGGCTCGGTCCCGGCCACGGTGCCGTTGATGCCCTCCTCGGCCAGCAGGACGCTGCCCTTGATGCCGCGTTCGGCGCAAAAGGCGTGGAGCGGCGCACGCAGGTCGCGAAAATCCGGCAGGGCGACGAACTGATAGAAGGCGGCGACGGCGAGGGGCATGCGGCCGTTTACCAGCAGAGCTGACCATAGAAAAGCTGGTATCCCCGGGCATTGCCGAGCCCGGAAGGAATGTGCGATGTAGCCGGCCAGCACTGGTATTCCAACCACCACACGATCACGCAGCGAGCAACGATGAGAAGCTTCCATTTCCCCGGCAGGTCGACGGTCCACGCCCAGAACGGAATGATCGCGACATCGCACCCGCAGGCGGCGCTGGCCGGGATCGAGGTGCTGCGGGCCGGCGGCACCGCGGCCGATGCGGCGGTGGCAGCCTGCGCCCTGCTCGGAGTGATCGAGCCGCAATCGACCGGTATCGGCGGCGACTGCTTCGCCCTGGTCCAGCCCAGGGGCGAGGGCCGGATCATGGCCTATAACGGCTCGGGCCGGGCGCCTGCCGCCGCGACCGTGGACTGGTACCTCGAGCGCAAGATCCATTCGGTGCCGCTGACCTCTGCCCACGCCGTCTCCGTGCCCGGTGCCATCGATGCCTGGGCGCGCATCCTGCACGACCATGGCCGGCTCGGCCTCGACCGGCTGCTGCAGCCGGCGATCCGCGCCGCCGAGGACGGCTATGTGGTGGCGCCGCGGGTGGCCTTCGACTGGAACAACCAGTTCGAGAAGCTCAAGAACGGCACCAACACCGCGCGCTACTTCCTGCCGCGCGGCAAGGCGGCGGCGGTCGGCGACGTGATCCGCCAGCCGGAGCTGGCGCAGACGCTGCGCGTGATCGCCAAGGAGGGGGCGAAGGGCTTCTACACCGGCGCGGTCGCCGAGGACATGGTGCAGACGCTGCGCGGCATCGGCGGCCTGCACACCCTGGAGGACTTCGCCAATCACCAGACCGAGGTGACCTCGCCGATCGGCACCACCTACAAGGATCACGACGTCTGGCAGTGCCCGCCGAACGGCCCGGGCATCACCATGCTGGTGATGCTCAACATTCTTTCCCGCTTCGACCTCACGCGGATCGATCCGCTCAGCGTCGAGCGCTTCCACCTCGAGGCCGAGGCCGCGCGCATCGCCTACATGATGCGCGAGCAGCATATCGGCGACCCCGCGCACATGACCACCGAGGTCGCGAGCATCCTCGCCAAGGAGTTCGCCGACGAGTACATCTCGCAGATCAGCCTCGACAAGCTGCTCGATCTGCCGAACGTCGCGCCGCCGATGAATCCGGAGACGGTCTACATCACCGTCGTCGACCGCGACCGCAACGTCTGCTCCTTCATCAACTCGATCGCGCATTCGTTCGGCTCGGCCATCGTCTCCAACGAGACCGGCGTGCTGCTGCAGAACCGCGCCGGCGGCTTCCGCATCCAGCCCGGTCATCCGAACTGCATCGGTCCGGGCAAGCGTCCGCTGCACACCATCATCCCGGCGCTCGCCACCAAGGCCGGCCGCGCCCAGATGTCGTTCGGCGTGATGGGCGGCCAGTATCAGCCGGTCGGCCAGACCCACGTGCTGACCAACATCCTCGATTATGGCTGCGACGTGCAGGAAGCGATCGATATGGCGCGCGGCCTGCATTACGAGGGCGTCTATCAGCTCGAGGACGGCGTGCCGGCCGATGTCGTCGAAGGCTTGCAGAAGATCGGCCACAAGACCACCAAGGTGGTGTCGCCGCTCGGCGGCGGCCAGGCGATCTGGATCGACTGGGACAAGGGCACGCTCACCGGCGGCTCCGACCCGCGCAAGGACGGCTGCGCGCTGGGATATTGAGGCGGGCGCGTTCTCGCGGACTATCTCACCATCACTGCGCTTGGGCCCTGTCGTGTCCACACATTCCGCTGTCGTCCCGGCCTTGAGCCGGGACCCATACCCCCAGGGAGCGGTTTGAGGCAGGCTGGCAATTGGCTTTTTGCCCATCACGTCTGCTGCGGCGTATGGGTCCCGGATCGGCGCCGCGACGCGCTGGCGCGTCACGGCTTGTCCGGGACGACAGCGGTGGGTTTGGCGGATTCACAATTCAAACAGCCATCGAGTTGAAGACATGAGGACGTGATCTCGCGGCGAGACTCGCCCGAGGTCTGCACTTGGTCGTCCCTCGCAATCATGCAGAGGGCGCAGGGAATGCCGGGTGAGGGCCTCACCCATGGCCCGCCTGCGAAAAGAATGCAGGCGGCAGGTACCACAGGCAAAGCCGAACACTCCGGCATTCCCTGCGCGACGGTCTTCACGCTTATACGCAGTCTCCCTGGTGCGCCGGGCTTGTTGGCCACCATGCCGCGACGATGCTTGCGCATCGCGCGGGTGACACCAGCGTCGGGGTGTCAGGACGCTGCGACTTCACGTCCGCAAGATATCGTTCGTCCGCATCCTCGTCGAAGAGAATGCTGCGATCTCTCGCGGCCATCGCACCCCGCCTCGCGTGTCGTGACGATCGCGCGCTACGCCCCTCTGCGGTGAGGCGGGATGCGCGGAGATAATCATGATTTCCGATTATTGGCAATAGGATTATTTTTTTCGGAAGCAGATGCCGGGCTGGTCAGCCGCTCCCGCTTGGGCTAAACCGCGGCTCCCGTGAACGAGCAGAGGCGGTCTGGAGCATGCGGCGTCCGATGAACAGAAGAGTTGCGCTGATGATGGCGGCATCGGCCGCGGCCGGTGGCGTGCTGGGCTCCCGCGCGGTCTCGGCACAGACCAGTTCCGCCCAACCGACAGGAAAGACCATGACCACTCCCTCCGGACTGCAGATCATCGACACCAAGGAAGGCACCGGCGCGACGCCGACGCGCGGTCAGACCTGCGTGATGCATTATACGGGCTGGCTCTATGAGAACGGCCAGAAGGGCAAGAAATTCGACTCGTCTGTGGATCGCAACGAGCCGTTCGAATTCCCGATCGGCATGAAGCGCGTGATCGCCGGCTGGGACGAGGGCGTCGCCACCATGAAGGTCGGCGGCAAGCGCACGCTGATCATTCCGCCCGAGCTCGGCTATGGCGCACGCGGTGCCGGCGGCGTGATTCCGCCGAACGCGACCTTGATGTTCGACGTCGAGCTGCTGGGCGTGAAGTAGGTCTGGGCGAGTGACGGCGGTTCGGTCAGCAAGCGTGCTGTGCGATACAGCGTCCTCTCCCCCAAGGCGAAGCTGAGCTTCGCCAGGGTGGGAGAGGACATCACCGGCCCATCCGCGAACGCTATAGGGTGAGGGGTATCCTTCGGCGAGCGATGCTCGGGGAGAGATACCCCTCACCCGACGAAGCTTGTGGGGACTGTCCTGCATGCCCTCTCCCACAAGGGGAGAGGGCGCATTTATAGGCGCCGGTTGGGACGCCGATAGTTGCTATTCGTCGTCAACTAACAACGGCGCGAAGACCGGCCCGCGAGGGGCCGGTCTTGTTAGTTTCTGGAGATCGTCATCGCGCGACCTCAGCGACCGCGCCGATCCTGCTCAGAGGTTCTTGTTCGCAGCGCCGGCGGCGGTGTTCACCGCGTCCTTGGTCGCCTGCTTGGCATCGCCCAGCGCCTGCTGGCCCTTGCCCTTCACTTCCTGGATCGCGCCTTCGCCCTGCAGACGGTCGTTGCCGGTGGCTTCGCCGATGCCCTGCTTGGCCTTGCCGATCGCCTCGTTGGTCGCACCTTTGATCTTGTCCATGGTCGCACCCATGATGTCTCTCCATTGTGTGTGTGAACTGTGCGGACTCAACGCGGGCGTTGCGAAAAGGTTCGCGTGGAACCGCAATGGCGCCGATGCGGCATTTCGACTACAATCGCGCCGGTTCCTCCGAACACAAGAATCCGAGAAGAAGAAAATCATGTCAGGCTCTCACGATCACACGCACGGCCATTCCCACGATCACGGCGACGAGCGCTGGAAGCACGACGGCGTCCGCGTCATTCCGGGTCATCAGCTCGATGGCAACGTGCCGTCGACACCGGGCATGGACCGCAAGGCCGCGATCAACTTCGCGCGCGTCGGCGCGCAGAAATTGTGGGCCGGCACCGTCACGATCCGGCCGGACGCCAAGACCGGCGCGCATCATCACGGCCATCTCGAAAGCGTGATCTACGTCGTCAAGGGCAAGGCGCGGATGCGCTGGGGCGATCGGCTGCAATTCACCGCGGAGGCCGGCCCCGGCGACTTCATCTTCGTGCCGCCCTATGTGCCGCACCAGGAGATCAACGCCAGCCCGGACGAAGTGCTGGAATGCGTGCTGGTGCGCAGCGACGGCGAGGCGGTCGCGATCAACATCGACATCGAGCCGGTCGAGAAGCCGGAGACGGTGCTGTGGATCGATCCGGTGCACCGCGATCCCGCCGAGTCGAAGCCGTAGCCATCAAGGAAATGGCGGAGCCGTCTCGCGACGGCTCCGCCGGGCAGGGAGTGGCTATACCGCCCTCCCTCTCACACGCGAAGCAGGGGCGACTGTCGCGCGTGTGTCTCGCGGTTCGTTGTCTCGAGCCGCAGTTCGGATGAATGCCGATCAGGCCGCCTCGTCGGCGCGGCGCCAGACCGGAAACGGATCCGACAGCCGCGCCCATGCGGCGACATCCATCGCGGGCTTCCCCGGCAGCAGGCAGGCGTCGAGCCGCGCGCTCAGGCCCGCCTCATCCATGTTGCTGCCGATGAACACGATCTCCTGGCGGCGGTCGCCATAGACCTCGTCCCAGCGCCCGAGCATGCGCGTGCGCCAGTCGAGGTCCTCGGGCCACAATTTCTGCGGTACCGCAGCCCACCAGAAGCCGAGCGCGCTGGTGCGGACGATGGCGCCGGCCTGGCTGATCTCTCCGAGCCATTGCGGCCGGGTCGCCAGCCAGAAATGGCCCTTGGCGCGGATCACGCCCGGCCAGGATTCGCGCAGGAACCGGTCGAAGCGGGCCGGAATGAACGGCCGCCGGGCGCGGTAGACGAAGCTCGTTACGCCATAGGCCTCGGTCTCCGGCGCATGGTCGGCGAAGCCGTAGAGCTCGCTGTACCAGAGCGGGTGCTGCTGGGCGCGGTCGAAGTCGAAGCGCCCGGTCGCAAGCACGCGCTCCAGTGGCACACGGCCCTGGCTGGTCTCGATGATGTCGGCGTCCGGATTGAGCGCGCGAATGATCTTGCGCGCGGCGTCGCGCTGATCGCCGCTGGCATCGTCGACCTTGTTGAGCACGATCACGTCGGCGAACTCGATCTGCTCGACCAGCAGATCGACCAGCGCGCGCCGGTCGCCGTCGAACTGGTCGCCGCGGTCAGTCAGGAAGTCGGACGACGAATAGTCCTTGAGCAGGTTGACCGCGTCGACCACCGTCACCATCGTGTCGAGGCGCGCGACATCCGACAGGCTCATGCCATGCTCGTCGCGGAAGTCGAAGGTCGCCGCCACCGGCAGCGGCTCTGAAATGCCGGTGGCCTCGATCACGAGATAGTCGAAACGACCGCTCTCGGCCAGCGTGCGGACTTCCTTCAGCAGGTCGTCGCGCAGGGTGCAGCAGATGCAGCCATTGGTCATCTCGACCAGTTGCTCATCCGTCCGTGACAGATTGGCACCGCCATCGCGAACGAGGTCCGCATCGATGTTCACCTCGCTCATGTCGTTGACGATCACCGCCACCTTCAGACCCTGGCGGTTGTTCAGGACGTGGTTCAGCAAAGTGGTCTTCCCAGCCCCGAGGAAGCCGGACAAGACCGTGACGGGGAGTTTGCGCATCGAGATCGAACAGCCTCTTCAGGGGAAGGGGTCGGTGCCAGCGAACGGGCATGCGGCCTCAATCGTTATGTTATAACATAACATCATCTCAAGTCGCGCTGGGTGTCAAGGGAGAGTGTGTGACAAAGGTGTGAGAGGCGTGATGACGTGGGGTCTTGCCGCGGGCTGTGGACGCGCGGGGCAGGCGTCGGCCTCAAGGAGCAGAGCAGGTTCAGCGGTGTGCTTTAGAACCGTCGGGACACCGATCCGCTTGAGCGATGTTGCAGGAGCGACGCTGCAAGAACAACGCTGCAAGAACAACGACTGGTGCGCTCCCTCTCCCCGTTCTTACGGGGAGAGGGTCGGGGTGAGGGGCAGCCACACAAGAAGTCTTAGTTGTTAGGTCCGTTCTTTCTTGGCGTGAGGACGTTCGTGATGTGATCCGAATCTCTGTGATTCAGGTGAGACGGGTGGAGGCTATGGACTCAAACCGCTCGTGCGGCTGCCGCTCACCCCACCCCTCTCCCCGTGAAGAACGGGGAGAGGGGGCGCACCGTCATTGCGGCTGGAGCGTGCCTCATATGCAGCAAGCTACTTCGACAAAAACGCCGTGCCGGCCGGGCCGCTGGTCGCCGACATCGACAGCGCGCCGGGCGCGATCGCCCAGTTGGTCTGGTTGAGGATCAGCGTGTTGAACACCATCGTGACGCTGTTGCTGCTCATGGTCGAGACCGAGTTGATGGTGACGTTGCGGCTCGGCAGGTACATCAGGCCGGTGTAGGACGAGCTGCTGGTGCCGTTGATCGGCAGGTTCGTCGTCGACAGGCCTGACGGCTCGTACATCAGGATGTTGGCGTAGGTGCCGCTGGTCGGCGCCGACAGCGTCGCATTGACGTTGCCGTTGAAGGTGAGCGTCGCGTTCTGGTCGACGAGGTAGAAGGTGACGCCGCTGCCCGTCACCGTCCACCCCGAATTGAAGGTCATCGCGCCGCCCTTGATGATGTAGAGGCCGGGATTGAGCGTCAGCGTGCCCGAGCCGTTGAAATTGGTCGCGCCGCAATACACGCCGGGGCTGAGCGTGACCGAGCCGGGATCGTAGACCTTGTTGTTGGTGGTGCACGCGCCCACCGTGATGGCGGGCAGCTTGCCGGCGAAGGGATCGGCGATCGCCGCGCAGCCGGTCTCGGCCGGCGGCGTGACGCCGCCGTTCTTGGTGATGTTGGTGCCCTTGATGCAGATGCGCTTGACGTTGAGCGTGGCGTTGAACATCGCCGCCGGGCTCTGCGTCGACAGCACGTGAACCTCGCAGCTCGGCGCATTGAGCTGGGCGCCGGAATTCACCAGCAACGATTGCGCGTTGATGGTGCTGACCAGCAGGATGCAGACCGGCGACCTGGCCTGCGCACCGGCTTTCGCCGTAGCGGACGCCGTCACGCCGAGCGACGTCGTGCCCATGACGTTGAGGAACGAGGTCTTCACCGTGGTCGTCGCGGTGCCCGACAGCGAGCCGTCGCCGTTGGGCGTGAAGGTCGCCGATGTGCCGCTGCCGAACCGGCCCTTGAAGCTGCCCGAGAACACCGCGCTCGCGGTCGAGACCTGCTGCGCGCTGGCCTGGGTCACGCCGGCGAGGACCGCGGCATCGACCGACTTCTGGAGTTGCGCCTTGGTGTCGCTGGACTTGGCGAAATCGACGGCGGCGCCGACCGACACCAGGATGGGGATGATGGTGATGGCGAAGATCATGCTGATCTGGCCGTCCTTCGCGCGGCCAAATCTCCATGCCAGATCGCGAAGTGTCTTCGACGAAATCGATACGGTCATGTGCAACGCTTCCTGCTGATGGCTGTCCGAGGCTCGACGCCGGCGGATGCGAGCCCGTGCTGCAAGGAAGTGGCGGCCAGACATTACCGCATGCTGAATCCGGTTCCGTAAAGGAACCCTGCGACGTCGTTGCGGAAGCCGAAGGTTATCAGTGTATTTGCCGGATCATCGAGAGGTGCTTGTTCGCACCACTCACTGGTAGTAGCCGCGCGAATTGCTTGTATTCGGCGGTGGCCGCTTGTGAGTTGCAGGTCGTTTGAATTGCTCTTGCCGGTTAGTGTCCGCTAAGCGCGCGAGCGCCAGATCCGGGGCGAGAGAACGAGGCAGCAAACGAGTGCGTAGGCGACGAGCGACAGCGTGACCATCGCGGCGAGCGAGGCCATGCCGCCGCCGAGCATGACGATGGCGGCATAGCCGCCGCCCGCCGCGATCAGCACGCGCAGGGCGGAGCCGACGAACGGCCACAGCACGTGCCCCGCGCCTTGGCCGGCAAAAGCCAGCACGAAGCCGAAGCCGAGCGCGGCGTAGGCCGGCGCTACGGTGCGCAGATAGGTCGCGCCCTCGCGCACAACCTCGGCGTCGCGGCTGAACAGGCCGAGCCAGAGCGGCGGATGCAGCGCCACGATCACGCCGATGGTCCCGACCAGCGCCGCGCCCGCCAGGGCGCTGATCCAGGCGATGCGGCGCGCACGGCCGCGCTGTCCGGCGCCGACATTGATGCCGACCATGGTCAGGGTGGCCGTGCACAGTCCGAACAGGATCGGGATCATGATGTAGTCGAGCCGCGAGGCGATGCCGTAGGCGGCGAGCTCGGAGGTGCCGAAGCGGCCGGCGAGCGCGGTCACCAGGATGACGGTGAGATTGACCATGACCGCGTTCAGCGCGGTCGGCAGTCCGACCCTCAGGATGTCGGCGAACAGCCGGGCCTGCAGCGGCGCAACGCGCACATGCAGGCTGGAGCGGCCGGAGGCCATATAGCGCACCAGCACCAGCATGGCGCCGCAGTAATACAGGCCGAAGGCGATGCCCGCGCCGGCGATGCCGAGCCCCGGCAGCGGACCGAGGCCGAAGATCAGCAGCGGCGAGGCGGGGATCATGACCAGCGCGCCGACCAGGGTGACCAGCGCCGGCACCCGCACATTGCCGGCGCCGCGCAGCGCCGCCGCCTGCAGGTTGACGATCCACACCGGGATGGCTCCGGCGAACAGATAGTTGGAGTAGCGCAGCGCCGCCTCCAGCGCGCCTGCGCGTCCGCCGAGCGCGTGATACAGGGCCGGGCCGAGCAGGGCGGTCGCGAGCGTGAACAGGCCGCCGGCGATCACCGCCAGCACGATCGCATGGAACGCGATGGCATCGGCATCGGCGTTGTGCCCGGCGCCGACGGCGCGCGCCACCGCCGAGGAGACGCCGCTGCCGATGCCGCCATTGGACATCATCGTCATCAGCATGAAGATCGGGAACACCAGCGCGACGCCGGCCAGCGCATCGGTGCCGAGGAAGCCGACGTAGTAGGCCTCGGCGACGTTGACCGCGGTCTGCGCCACCAGCACCGTCATGGTCGGCAGCGCCAGCCGGAACAGCGTCGGCAGCACCGGGCCGGAGAGGAGTGAAGTGCGGACCGATTCGGCCTTGGCGCGCGACGGAGCCGGGGCCGGCGTGACAAGCGGCGTTGGCGCCTCCGGAGCTGCCGTGCCGCTACGCCGGGCCTCGCTGGTCGCCTGGGTGGATACGTCCATCGGATCTCCGCGCGCCTGGCGAGCCGTTGCATTGAAATGACGATCATCATTCAATAGGTCCGCCGCCGGGCGCGGGTCAAGGCGACGCGGGCGCAGGCCGATCATGAAAATTTGGCGGAGCAGGGTGATCCGCTGCGCCGGGGCGGCCCGCTAGTAATGGACGCGCAGGCCGATGCCGCCGTGGATGGTGTTGCCGACCGGCTGCGGGCCGAGCGTGCCGTTGACGAACAGGTCGGCGATCCAGCCCTGCGGCAGGCGGAAGCCGAGCCGGCCGCCATATTCGAACCAGCCCTGGTTGCCCATGGTCGGCGTCACCGTGCCGTTGCCGGTGACGGTCGCGACGATGCCGGAGCTGGTCGCGAACGACTGGACGTAGCCGCCATTGATGTTGGCCTCGATGCTCGTGCCGAACAGGTGGGTCCACTGGCCGCCGACCTTGACCAGGCTGGTGCGGTCGGTGCCGCCGGCGATCGTCGCGTCGAACGGGTTGAAGGCCACCGTGGGATCGCGATAGCCGGCGACGTGCTGCCACAATTGCCACAGCTCGACCGAGGCCGCGAGCTCGTCGCGCGGCGAGAACCGGCTGATCCAGCCGGCGCGGCCATAGACCGCGTAGTTCGATGCCGTGGTGGTGCCGTCCACGGTGACGTTGCCGAGGCTCGTCGCATAGCTCCGGCCGTAGCGCACGCGCTCATAGGGCGTCAGGATGGTGCCGACGTCGAAGAACGGCCGCGACGAGCCCCAGTCGGCGAAGTCGTAGCGCAGCGCAAAGGCGCCGATCGGCGCAGACGTCACGTGATAGCCGTTCTCGTCGTAGTGCGTGTAGGCGAGGCCGGCGAGCAGCGCCATATTGCTGGTGAGCTGCTTGCGGCCATGGATGCCCGCCGAGAACGAGCCGGCCGAGCCGAACGCGCTGACGCAGTCGCTGCAGTTGACCTGCTCGTTGACGCCGAGCAGCACCAGCCCGAGCACGCGGTTGGTGATCATCTGGTTGAAGCGCTGGTCGGCGAGGCCGTTGATCGCGTTGGCGCTGTTTCCCGCGCCGGTGGGCGACGGCGACGGGGTCGGCGTGCTCGAGGGCGAGGGCGTCGGCGTCGGACTGGCGGTCGATGTCGGCGTGGCCGACGGCGTCGGCGTCGCGGTGGGCGAGGAGGTCGGAGACGGCGACGGGGTCGGGCACGGCGCCGCCGCGAAATTGTCCACCCCGCAATTGCTCTGCGCGGCGGCTGGCGCGGCTTGCAGGGCGAGCGCGAGCAGCCCGCCGGCGATGGCCGTCATCAGGAGAGCAAGCTGACCGCGGCGCGTCCTCATCGTCATCGCCCGCACAGGATGCCGGTGAAGTCCTGCGGCGGCGCATTGCTGGCGAGATCGGTGACCGTGCAGAGGCCCGATGTCGACGCGCAGCTCGCCGCAAAGCTCCAGGACGGATTGCTGGTCTTCTTGATCGCGCTTCGGCCGTTGCCGGTTGCGGTGATGATGGCCGTGTCGCCGGGCTGGGTCAGCTCGAGGCATTGGAAGGTGAGGGTGCAGACCCGCGACGCGCCTTCCTGCAGCACAACCATGGTCTGGCCGCGCTGCGAGCGGATGTCGAGGATGGTGCCGCGCACGCCGATGGTCGCGAGCGGCGTGTTGATCTTGTAGGCGGTCTTCTCGGAATGGCCGGTGACGAAGCGGAACGCGCCGGTGCCGAGCCGGATCGCGATGTCGCGATAGCTGGTCTCGTCGTTGAAGACGGTGCGGTCGAGCGTCAGGGTGGCGTTGGCGCCGAGCGAGAGATTGGTGCTGTCGATCATGACGAGCCGCGCGGCGCTGTCATTGCCGGTGCGCACGGTCTCGTTGCGCACGACGCCGTCGCCGAGATTGATCGGGCTGCTCGACGCGCCTGCAACGCGCAGCACGTCCTTCTGCACCAGCACGGCTTCGCCGATGCGGCCGTCGGCGCTCGCGCCGCCCGCGACGCCCAGCAGGGCGGCGGCCGAGATCGCAGCGACACAGGTTCGGCGACGCAGGCTCATATCCACACCGAAGGTCGTTCCCTGCTCAATCTAGCCGAAGACGGCGCGCGGGGTTGTTGTAAAATGGGCACAAGTTTGCCTCGATGACCGTTCGGTGGTTAGTTGCCGTCACCGTGGGATCAGTTCAACGCGGAGGCCCATGAAGGTATCTGCTGCTCGCCGGGATGACGACGAAGATGACGGCGAGGTTGCGCAGGATGGCGCTCTGTCGGTCCGCCGCTGCGTGATGACGGCGTTGCTGATCTTCGCGATCGCGCACGTCGTGCTGATGATCGGGCTCGCCTCGCCGCCGAAATTCGTCTTCGACGAGGTGCATTACGTGCCGGCGGCGCGGCAGATGCTGGGACTGGCGCCGGCAACGCCGCAGCTCAACCCGATGCATCCGCCGCTCGCCAAGGAGCTGATTGCGCTGTCGATCAGGACGTTCGGCGACAATGCCTTCGCATGGCGCTATCCCGGTACCGTGCTCGGCGGGCTCGCCGTCGCCGCGATCTATCTGTGCGGCCTGGCGCTGTTCGCGGCGCAATGGCCCGCCATCGCGGCGGCGCTGCTCGCGGCCTTCAACCAGATGCTGTTCGTCCAGGCGCGCATCGCGATGCTCGACATCGGTGCGCTCGCCTTCAGCCTGCTCGGGATCGCGGCGTTCCTGTTTTCGTTCAGGCAGCGCCGGCCGCAGGTCGTGTTCGCGCTGGCGGGGGCGCTGTTCGGCCTTGCGATCGCCTGCAAATGGAGCGGGCTGTTTCCGCTCTTGACGGCGCTTCTCATCGTCGGTCTCATCAAGCTGTTCCAGCATTGGCAGACCTCGTTCGGCGATGGCGAGCCGACCGACTGGTATCGGCCCGAGCAATGGCCGCAACTGAGCTGGCTGCAGATCGTGCTGTGCCTCGTCGCGATGCCTGCTGTCTGCTATCTCGCGACCTTCGTCCCGCTGTACGGCCTGTCCGTCATGGGCATCTTCGAGGCGCAGCGGCGCATCTTCGCCGACAGCGTCACCACGGCGATCGCCGGCCACACCTATATGAGCGCGTGGCCGACCTGGCCGCTGCTGGTCCGTCCGGTCTGGTTCCTGTTCGACAAGAATGGTGACACCGACATCGCCGCGGTGGTGCTGCTCGGCAATCCGCTGGTGCTGTGGCCGGCGCTGGCCGCGCTCGCGATCTGCGCCCGGGATTTCATCGCGACGCGCAGCGCGACGGCGTTCCTGATCCTGGCGTTCTATCTCGGCTGCTATCTGCCCTGGGCGCTGCTGCCGCGCGCGCTGAGCTTCATCTACTACTACCTGCCGTCGGCGACGCTGGCGAGCCTCGCGCTCGTCCATGCGCTGCGACGCTGGCCGCGCTGGGTGCTGGTGAGCTATGTCGCCGTCGCGATCCTGGGCTTCGTCGCGATGCTGCCGATCAGCGCCGCCTTCATAGGCACGACGATGCAGACCTTCACCCGGCTGATGCTGTTCCAGAGCTGGATCTGAACGCGGACAAAAAGCGCCCCGCCCGCCAGGGACCGTAAGCAGGCGGGGCGATGCGCGGCGGAGCGCTCACTTCGCCGCGGTTTTGGTGTCCATGTTGACGACCTGGACCCGCCGGTTGAGCGGATCGGCCGGGTTGGCCGCGTCCTTGAGCTTGGTCTTGCCGTAGCCGACCGTGACGAGGTCCTGGCCGGGGAGGGCGAACTTCTCGACCAGATAGCGCTTGATGGTGTCGGCGCGGCGCTCCGAGAGATCCTGGTTGAAGCCGTCGCTGCCGATGCCGTCGGTATGGCCGGCGACCACGAAGGTCGAGCCCTTCAGGTTCGGATCGGACAGCGCCTTGCCAAGCTCCTGCACGGCCGGCATCGAGGCCTTGCTGATGTCGGCCGAATTGTAGTCGAACTGGATCTCGAGATCGATCTTGGGCTTGGTCGCCGCGATCTCGGCGATCTGTTCGCGCTCGCCGAGCGACAGCGAGCGGGTCTTGCGGTTGCGCATGCTGTCGATGAAGGCCGCTTGCTTCGCCTGCGTCGCCGTGTCGGCCTGCGGGTTCGCCTGCGGTCCGATCGAGATGCCGCGCGTCACGGCCTTCGGCTTCAGCGCGTTGAGGATCTTGTCGGCCGACACGGCCTCGCCGGCGAAAGCGGTGCCTGCGCCGATTGCCAGCATCGCGGAGAACGCCGCCGCCTGAAATGCAAAACGTCCAAAATATGGGGTCATCGTCGTTATCCTCGGGTCGTCATGCCCTATGGCCATTGGATGCGTGAACGATAGAACGGGTTCAAAGCGTCCAATGTGATCGACGTCACGTTGCCGGGCCGGGCGGCCGTCGAGGGGCGAAGCGAGTGGTTTGCGGGACGCGCTGCGCGCTGCCGCAAAGCGATCGGCAGGTGGCCGGTCCGCGAACAACAAATCGGCCAGATGCGGTTCTACCGGATAGCGCTCGCCGGGAAAAAATCGCAAACCTGAGGGACGCGAACGGCGAGTGGATTCGTAGTCAAGAAACGCGAACAGAAAAGCAGAGCCGTGTTCAACCCATCGCACAGGCGCGACTATCAGTCCCATCGGGCGAGCAGCCAGGATCAGGCGGGATCGTCCGGTTCCATGTCGACGCTGATTGGAGCAGGGATCATTGCCGCATCGATCCTGCTGTCGACGCTGTTCACGGCTGTCGGCAACCGCTATGTCGGCCTGGAAAGTCCCTCCGAGGATACGGCCTGGCTGGTCGACCGCCTGACCGGCCGCATCTACAAATGCCGTGCGCCCGATCCCGGCCGCGCCAGCTGCAAGGCCGAGATCGCCACCGGCAGCATTCCGGACAAGTCCAAGCCTTGAGGTTCCGCAAGGGGATCCCGTCGGCCTGATTCGCCGTTGCGGGAGCGGGGGCGAATCTCGCACCATTGCGCGGCATGCCCGCCGTTTCCACGCCCATCCCGCTCTCCAAGCCGCAGGCGCGCCGCATCTGGCTGCGCGCGCAGCGGCTCGATGCCGAGGCGCCTTTCGGCGCGGGCCCCGAGGCCGTTGCCGCCGCCATCGCCCATCTCGGCTATGTGCAGATCGACACCATCAACGTCATCGAGCGCTGCCACCACCACATCCTGTTCAGCCGCATTCCCGCCTATCGCCGCGCCGATCTCAGGCAGGCGCAGAGCGCGGACAAGACCGTGTTCGAATATTGGACCCACGCGCTGTCCTATATTCCGGTGCAGGACTTCCGCTACTTCGTTCCGGCGATGCGCCGCCACCGCCGCGAGGGCCATCGCTGGCTCACCACCGTGAAGCCGGAGGATACGCGCAAGGTCATGCGGCTGATCCGCCAAGGCGGCGCGCTGACGATCCGCGACATCGACGACGACGTGCTGCGCGAGAAGGACCACGCCTGGGCCAGCCGCAAGCCGTCGAAGCGCGCGCTGCAGCTCGGCTTCTACGAGGGCGTGCTGACGGTGTCGGGCCGCGACGGCATGCTCAAGACCTACGACCTCACCACCCGGCATTTCGGCTGGGAACGGCTGCCGAAGGGCGCCAACGATCGCGAGATCGCAGCCTATCTGCTCGACCGCGGCCTGCGCGCGCAAGGCGTCGTCAGCCTCGATTCGCTCTGCCATCTCAATGCCCCCAGCAAGGCCGCGGTGCGCCGGGTGATCGATGCCAGGGTCAGGCGCGGCACGCTTGTGCCGGTGGCGCTGGAGGGCGCCGGCAAGCAGGAGCACTGGGCGACGCCAGCAGCGTTGGACGAGCCGGTCGAAATCGATCCGGCGCGCGTGCACATCCTGTCGCCGTTCGATCCGCTGATCATCCAGCGCAAGCGGACGCAGGCGATCTTCGACTACGATCATCGCTTCGAGGCCTATGTCCCGAAGGACAAGCGCCTGTTCGGCTATTTCGCGCTGCCCGTCCTGGTCGGCGACGAGATCGTCGCCGCGCTCGACCTCAAGACCGACCGCCAGAACGGTAAGCTCCTGATGCAGAAATGGAGCTGGGTCGGCCCGGGCAAGGCCGCGCGTGGCGAGCTGCGCAAGGCGCTGAAGCGGGAGATCGAGGACGAATTGCACCGGTTCCAGCGGTTTCAACTTGGAGACTGACCTTTCCGCCGGAGAATCGTTCGATCTCTTGATTTGGAAACGAATGTTTCCTAAAAGGAGGAATGACGCGGTCACGAACGAATTCATCCGAGCGCCGCGGCCCCGGTCGGCCGCGCGAGTTCGATATGGACACTGCCCTGAACAGGGCCCTGGTGGTCTTCAGCGAGCGCGGCTACCACGGCGCGTCGCTGGCCGAATTGCGCGCTGCCATGAAGCTCACCACCGGAAGCCTCTACAAGGCCTTCGCGGACAAGCACGCGATCTTTCTGGCGACGCTCGATCACTACATCGCGCGCCGCGACCGGCAGGTTCGCGACTGCCTCGATTCACACCACAGCGGACGCGACAAGCTCAAGGCCTTGCTGCAGTTCTACGCGGAATCCGCCAGCGACAGCGAAGGCCGGCGCGGCTGCCTCGTCGTCACCAGCGCGACCGAGCTCGCTACCTTGAATGCGGAGGCTGCCGCCAAGGTCCGGGGGGCGTTGCGCCGGGTTGAGACCTTGTTGCGCGACCTGATCAAGTTGGGACAGGCCGACGGATCGATCCGGCCGGCGCTCGACCCGGAAGCCGTCGCGGGCGCGCTCTTCTGCGTGATCCAAGGGCTGCGGGTGGTTGGCAAGACGGGGCGTGCAAGGAGCGAGATGATGAGCGTCGCAAATCAGGCCGCGGCGTTGCTCGCATGATGTCGTGCCAAAATAGGAAACGTTTGTTCTATAATAGGAGAATGATCAATGCCCGAGTTGATGAACGCCATCCCTGCCAAAACTCCGCCGCGGCTGGTCGCGGCGGAGCCGTTCAGTCGCGCCGAGCCGTCGCTGCCGGGATTCACCCATCGCTTCGAAACCGTCGACGGCGTCCGGCTGCACTATGTCAGCGGTGGTCCGCCGGCTGGCGATGTCGTGGTGCTGCTCGCCGGCTTTCCCGAAAGCTGGTTTGCCTGGCGCAAGGTCATGCCGCTGCTCGGGTCGCGGTATCGGGTCATTGCCGTCGATTTCCCAGGACAGGGTGACTCGGACCGGCCAGCCGACGGCTACGACACGCAGGCCCTGGCCACGGCGGTGCATCGCCTGCTGCAGCAGCTCGGCCTCACCAGCTATCATCTGGTGGGCCACGATATCGGCGCGTGGGTGGCCTATCCCTATGCGGCCTTGTTTGAAGCCGAGGTGCGCAGCCTGGCCCTGCTCGATGCAGGAATTCCCGGCGTCACCTTGCCCGAGGCGTTGCCGTTCGCGCCAGACCGCGCGTGGCGCACCTGGCACTTCGCGTTCCACGCCGTCGCGGATCTCCCGGAGATGCTGATCCATGGCCGCGAACGCGACTATCTCGCCTGGTTCCTGCGGCGGAAGGGGGCCAGTCCAGAAGCGTTCTCCGAATGCGATCTCGACGAATATGCCCGCGTGCTGACCAAGGCCGGCGGCTTGCGCGCCGGGCTCGCCTATTATCGTGCCGCCGCACTGTCAGCGCTTCAGAACCGCGAACTGAAAGCCAGGGGCAGGCTGAAGCCGCCGGTGCTGGCCGTTGGCGCCGACCAGGGATCGATCGTGGACATGGCCGCGCCGCTCAGGGAGGTCGCTGATCAAGTGGAGGGCATCACCATCTCCTCGTGCGGCCACTATATTCCGGAAGAGCAGCCTGCCGTTCTGGCCGAGGAGCTGGACGCCTTCTTCAGCCGCGTCTGTACCGCGTCGGGCTGAGCTCTCGCGCGATGTCGTAGCTTGCCCGGGGCAAGCCTATGCCGAAGCCGGCCGCATCGCGATCCGGTCGATCCAGACGCCGATGAGGATGCCGACCACATAGGCGGCAATGTTCCACAGTGAGAAGATGCGGCCGAGCAGCAGCGCGCCCGCCAGCGTCAGGCGAAAGCTGTCGAGCCAGGGCGTGTGGATCAGCCTGAAGGCTTCGACGATGGCGGCGATGGCGAGCGCGAGGCCGGCGATCTGCCCCACCGCCATTCGCGGCAGCAGCGCGACGAGCAGCATATAGACCATCGTCGCCCAGAGCACGGAGCCGCCATACTTGACGATCAAGGCGGGAAGGCCGAGGCCGGGACCGTGGAAACGCAGGCCAAGCCCGAGCGCGATCACGATCAGCGCCGTCGCGAGCGCTCGTGCTGCGCGGCGGCGCCTGTCAGCGCGGGCGAGCATCCCGGGTGACGAGAGCGTCATGCGCGTGCCGCGCCCCCGCGATGCGCCGACGGGCTGTGGGGTTTCAGGTTTTCCGATTGACTTGCCACGACCGATGCTCAACACCGCCCATCAACTACCAATGTCTGCAATGCTCCCGGGAGGAGATCGATGAGTCCGTCCGCCACCACCCCGGCCGCGCCTGGCCGCTCCGACATCGAGGCCGCGACCATCCGCGCCATCTCCTGGCGGCTGATCCCGTTCCTGGTGCTGGCCTATTTCTTCTCGTATCTGGATCGCGTCAATCTCGGCTTCGCCGCGCTGACCATGAACGCCGAGCTGAAGTTCTCGCCGCTGGTGTTCGCCTGGGGCGCCGGCATCTTCTTCATTGGCTATTTCATCTTCGAGGTGCCGAGCAATCTGGCGCTGGAGAAGTTCGGCGCCAGCCGCTGGATCGCGCGCATCATGGTGACCTGGGGCATCATCTCGGCGCTGATGGCGCTGGTCTCGGGCCCGTGGAGCTTCTACACGCTGCGCTTCCTGCTCGGCGTCGCCGAGGCCGGCTTCTTCCCCGGCATCATCCTCTATCTCACTTACTGGTACCCCGCGCAGTATCGCGCGCGCTTCCTCGCCGCCTTTGCGGTCGCCGTGCCGATCTCGACCGTGATCGGCGCGCCCGTGTCGGGCCTATTGCTCGGCCTGCACGGCCTGATGGGACTGCAGGGCTGGCAGTGGCTGTTCATCATCGAGGGCATCCCCTCGGTCATCCTCGGCGTCGTCACCTGGTTCTACCTGACCGACCGGCCGGAGCACGCGACCTGGCTGTCGGCGGAGCAGAAGGCCTGGCTCGCGGCAAAGCTCGAGGCCGAGACCGCGGCGAAGCAGGCCGCCGGACACATGACGCTCGGTGAGGCGCTGTCGTCGCCCAAGGTGATCGTGCTCAGCCTGATCTATTTCGGTTTCGTCGGCGCGCTCTACGGCATGCAGTTCTGGCTTCCGCAGATCGTCAAGGCGTTCGGACTGAGCAATGTGCAGACCGGCTTCGTCACCGCGATCCCCTATGCGTTCGGCACCGTGGCGATGATCCTGTGGGCGCGGCATTCGGATGCGACGCGCGAGCGCGTCGTGCATGTCGGCGCGCCACTGATCCTGATCGCGGTGGCGCTGGCCGCCTCGAGCGTGATCGGCGATCCCACGCTCACCATGGTCGCGCTGACGGTTGCGGCGATCGGCGTGTTCTGCGTCTTCGGCGTATTCTGGACCTTGCCGACGGCGTGGCTGTCGGGCACGGCCGCGGCCGGCGCCATCGCGCTGATCAACTCGATCGGCAATCTCGCGGGCTTCGGCGGCCCCTATCTGGTCGGCTGGATCAAGGACACCACGGGCTCCACCACCCACGGCCTGCTCGCATTGTCGGTGCTGCCGCTGATCGCCGGGCTGCTGGTGTTCTTCGGCGGCCATGAGAGCAAGGTGGAGTTCGCCGGCCAGGCGCCGGCGGAATAGCGACCGCACAATCGGCTGACGATTGCAGAGGCTTGAGATCGCCCATCGAGTGAGGTGACGAAGGGCCCGGTCTCGACCGGGCTCTTTGTTGTGGCTTCCAGGCAAGGGCACGTGCGCTCCGCGGGGTCGAGGCGGGGGCGATCCGCGGCGGCCGCGCGGACGTTCGTTGGCAGGCTGCATCAGCCGACCGAACCCGAAGCTCGAGATGAGGAGGATGGTGCCGACCAGCGCGGGATTCCGGGTTCGACGGCTGCCGCCGTCGCCTTGGCTGGGGGGAGCTCCCCAAGAGCGCCTGCCGCGCCAACGAGCACCTGCGGCAACGTGTCCAGATGTTCACGAAGTCATGATCACTGACGAATATTGACAATCATCACTCAACATTCGACACTCGCTCGCAACTGCAGCGAGGGTGCGCCATGTTGATCCGCCTGATTTTCGCGAGCTATTCCAAGCTGTTGACCGGTCTTGCGCTGGCCACCATGGCCGTCGCCCTGGCCGGGTGCAATGAGACCGTCGCCCAGAAGGCCGAGCCGGTCCGGCCGGTTCTGGTCGCCCCGGTCCACTATGAGGCCGAGACGCCCGAACGCAGCTTCGTCGGCACCATCCGCCCGCGCATCGAGGCCGATATCGGCTTCCGCGTCGCCGGCAAGGTCGCCAAGCGCCTGGTCGAGATCGGCCAGACCGTCGATGTCGGCCAGCCGCTCGCCACGCTCGACGAGGTCGACCTGAAGCTCCAGGCCGAGCAGGCCGAAGCCGAATTCCGCGCCGCCACCGGCGTGCTGGCGCAAGCGTCCGCCGCCGAGACCCGCGCCAAGGAGCTGCGGGCCAAGGGCTGGACCACCGACGCCCAGATGGACCAGGCCAGGGCGTCCGCCGACGAGGCGAGGGCACGGCTCAACCGTGCCGAACGCTCGGTCGAGCTGACCCGCAACTCGCTGTCCTATGCGACGCTGGTTGCGGATGCGCGCGGCGTGGTCACCGCGAGCATGATCGAGCCGGGCGTGGTGGTTGCCGCCGGCCAGGCCGCGATCCGGGTCGCGCGCTTTGCCGAGAAAGAGGCGGTGGTCGCGATCCCCGAGACGCTGCTCGAACGCGCCAAGACCGGCAGCGCCTACGTCACGCTGTGGTCGGAGGCCGACAAGAAATATGCGGCGAAGCTGCGCGAGATCGCGCCGGCCGCCGACCCTGCCACGCGGACCTATCTCGCCAAGTTCTCGCTGCCCGACGCCGGCGAAGCCGTCTCGCTCGGCATGACCGCGACCTTGACGCTCGCCGATCCCGCCACCACGCGCGTCGCGCGGCTGCCGCTGTCGGCCCTGTTCAGCGAGGGCCGTGATCCGTCGCTCTATGTGGTCAACGACAAGGGCGAGGTGACGCTGAAGCCGGTGAAGGTAAAGGCCTATGACAGCAAGGACGTGCTGATCACGTCAGGCGTCGACGAGGGCGAGAAGGTCGTGGCGCTCGGCGTGCAGAAGATCGATCCCAGCCAGAGGGTGCGGGTCGTGTCGGCGCTGACGTTCTGATGGCATGACGGCCTCATGGTTCGAGACGCGCGGCGTCGCCGCGCTCCTCACCGTGAGGGGCTAGATCCTCATCCTGAGAAGACGCGAAAGCGCCGTCTCGAAGGATTGAGGCCACCGAAGCGCGAAGCAACTAGGTCCTCATCGGAGAGCACCCATGAAGCGGTTCAACCTGTCGGCCTGGGCGGTCAATCATCCGCCGCTGGTGCTGTTCCTGATCATTGCGCTCGGCGTCGCCGGCTTCTTCTCCTATCAGAAGCTCGGCCGCGCCGAAGATCCGTTCTTCACCGTCAAGGTCGTCAACGTCTCGGTGATGTGGCCGGGCGCGACCGCCGTGGAGATGCAGAGCCAGGTCGCCGACCCCATCGAGAAGAAGCTGCAGGAGCTGCCTTACTTCGAGAAGGTGCAGACCTATTCGAAGCCGGCCTTCACCGCGATGCAGGTGACTTTCCGCGATTCGACGCCGCCGAAGGAGGTGCCGCATCTGTTCTACCTGATCCGCAAGAAGCTCGACGACGTGCAGTCCTCGCTGCCGTCGGGGATCATCGGTCCGTTCGTCAATGACGAGTTCTCCGACGTCGATTCGATCCTGTTCATGATGACCGGCGACGGCGCCGACTATGCGCAATTGAAGAAGACCGCCGAAGGTCTGCGCCAGCGCCTGCTGAAGGTCGCCGGCGTCACCAAGGTCAATCTCTACGGCACCCAGGACGAGCGCATCTATGTCGAGTTCAGCCATGCCAAGCTCGCCACGCTCGGCATCACGCCGCAGGCGCTGTTCGATTCGCTTGCCAAGCAGAACAATGTGACACCGGCCGGCACGGTCGAGACCTCGTCGCAGCGCGTGCCGCTGCGCGTCACCGGCGCGCTCGATGGCGCCAAGGCGGTGGCGGAGACGCCGGTCGAAAGCAACGGTCGGGTGTTCCGGCTCGGCGACATCGCCACCGTCACTCACGGCTACGTCGATCCGCCGAGCTTCAAGGTGCGGCAGGAGGGCAAGCCCGCGCTCGGCATCGGCGTCGTCACCGCCAAGGAGGCCAACATCCTGGAGCTCGGCAAGGAGGTCCACGCCGCGGCCGACGACTTCATGAAGGCCGTGCCGCAGGGCATCGAGATCGAGCAGATTGCCGACCAGCCCAAGGTGGTCGAGCACGCCGTCAGCGAGTTCGTGCATTCGTTCGTCGAGGCGCTGGTGATCGTGCTGTTCGTGTCGTTCCTGGCGCTGGGGTGGCGTACCGGCATCGTGGTGGCGCTGTCGGTGCCGCTGGTGCTGGGGCTCGTCTTCATCGTCATGAACATCATGGGGCTGAACCTGCACCGCATTTCGCTTGGTGCCCTCATCATTGCGCTCGGCCTTCTGGTCGACGATGCCATCATCGCGGTCGAGATGATGGTGGTGAAGATGGAGCAGGGCTGGGACCGGATGCGCGCGGCGTCGTTTGCGTGGGAGTCCACCGCGTTCCCGATGCTGACCGGCACCCTGGTCACGGCCGCGGGCTTCCTGCCGATCGGCTTCGCCAATTCCGCGGTCGGCGAATATGCCGGCAGCATCTTCTGGATCGTCGCCATCGCGCTGGTCGCGTCCTGGTTCGTCGCGGTGATCTTCACGCCCTATATCGGCGTCAAGCTGCTGCCGGACATGAAGGCCCATCACGGCCATGACGAGCACGCGGTCTACGACACGCGCATGTATCGCGGCCTGCGCGCCATCGTGCGCTGGTGCGTCGATCACCGCATCACCACCGTCGCCGCGACGGTCGGCGTGTTCGCGGCATCGATCGTCGCCTTCGGCCACGTCCAGCAGCAGTTCTTCCCGCTGTCGGAACGCCCCGAGCTGTTCCTGCAGTTGCGGCTGCCGGAGGGCACCGCGTTCGGTGTCACCGAGAAGGCGGCGCGCGAGGCCGAGGCGCTGCTGAAGGACGACAAGGACATCGAGACCTACACCGCCTATGTCGGGCAGGGCTCGCCGCGCTTCTGGCTCGGCCTCAACCCGCAACTGCCGAACGAGGCCTTCGCCGAGATCGTGATCGTCGCCAAGGACGTCGCCGCGCGCGAGCGCATCAAGGCCAAGATCGAGACCGCGGCTGCGAACGGCGAGCTGAACGAAGCGCGCGTCCGCGTCGATCGCTTCAATTTCGGTCCGCCGGTCGGCTTCCCCGTCCAGTTCCGCGTCATCGGTCCCGATGCGGCCAAGGTGCGCGAGATCGCCCATCAGGTGCGTGACGTCATGCGCCAGAACCCGAATGTCAGGGATCCGCAGCTCGACTGGAACGAGCAGTCGCCTTACCTCAAGCTGGTCGTCGACCAGGATCGTGCCCGTGCGCTCGGCCTGACCCCGCAGGACGTGTCGCAGTCGCTGGCGATGCTGATCTCCGGCGTCCAGGTCACGACCATCCGTGACGGCATCGAGAAGGTCGGCGTCGTCGCGCGCGCGGCACCGTCCGAGCGGCTGGATCTCGCCCATGTCGGCGATCTCACCATCACCTCGAAGAACGGCGTGGCGGTGCCGCTGCAGCAGATCGCCAAGATCGAGTATTCGCACGAGGAGCCGATCCTGTGGCGGCGCAACCGTGACATGGCGATCACGGTCCGTGCCGACGTGGCCGATGGCGTGCAGGCGCCCGATGTCACCAATCAGATCTCGCCCAAGCTGCAGGACATCCGCAATCATCTCGAGCCGGCCTACCGGATCGAGGCGGGCGGTGCGTTCGAGGAATCCGCCAAGGGCAATGCGTCGATCTTCGTGCTGTTTCCGCTGATGGTCATCGTGATGCTGACCCTGCTGATGATCCAGCTTCAGAGCTTCTCGCGGCTGATCCTGGTGTTCCTGACCGCGCCGCTCGGCATCGTCGGCGCCTCGCTCGGGCTCAACGTCGCCAACGCGCCGTTCGGCTTCGTGGCGCTGCTCGGCCTGATCGCGCTGGCCGGCATGATCATGCGCAACGCGGTGATCCTGGTCGATCAGATCGAGACCGACGTCGCCCATGGCCTGACCCGCAAGGACGCGATCATCGAGGCCACGGTGCGCCGCGCCCGCCCCGTGGTGCTGACCGCGCTGGCGGCGATCCTGGCCATGATCCCGCTGTCGCGCTCGGCGTTCTGGGGCCCGATGGCGATCACCATCATGGGCGGGTTGTTCGTTGCAACCTTCCTGACGCTGCTGTACTTGCCTGGATTGTATGCCCTATGGTTCCGCAAGAGTCTGGACGAGCGCGGAGCGAAAGACGCGGATCATTCCGCAGCGCAGCACGTTGACGTGCCGAGGCCTTCGCTTCCTCTGGCCGAGGCCGCCGAATGAAGGATCAACAAGATCGCAGGCATGATGACCCTGGTTTCCGACCATATCGAATCCGACACGCACGAGCGCATTCTCGTCGTTGCTGAGCGCCTGTTTCGACAGATCGGCTACCAGAAGACGACCGTCGCCGACATCGCCAAGGAGCTCCGCATGAGCCCGGCGAATGTCTACCGGTTCTTCGACTCGAAGAAGGCGATCCACCGCGGGGTCGCCCGCACGCTGATGGCCCAGGTCGAGGCGGCCGCCATCGCGATCGCGGAGCGGCCCGGTCCGGCGGCACCGCGGCTGCGCGAGTTGCTCGGCACGATCCATCGCATGAACACCGAGCGCTATGTCGGCGACAACAAGCTGCACGAGATGGTCGCGGTGGCGATGGAGGAGAGCTGGGACGTCTGCGAGGCGCACATGCTGCTGATCACCGAGATCATCGGCCGCGTGATCGGGCAGGGCGCGGCGTCCGGCGAATTCGCGGTCACCGATCTGCCGCTGGCGGCAAAATGTGCGACGACCGCGATGATGCGCTTCTTCCATCCGCAGATGATCGCGCAATGCGCGACCAAGCCGGGCCCGACGATCGACGAGATGATCGATTTCGTGCTGGCAGGGCTTGGTTCCAGGGGCGCTGCAAGCTAAGTTCTCCGCCATTCGAGCGAAGCCAAGTCGCTTGCGCTCCCCGCAATGACGGAAGGGACGACGGCGTGACCGAACGGGATCTGCATTTCTACGAACCGAAGAACGGCCACGGCCTGCGCCACGATCCCTTCAACGCCATCGTCGCGCCGCGTCCGATCGGCTGGATCTCGTCGCGTGATCCTGATGGGCACGTCAACCTTGCGCCCTACAGCTTTTTCAATGCGTTCAACTACACGCCGCCGATCATCGGCTTCTCCTCGACGCAGTGGAAGGACTCGGTCGCCAACATCCAGGACACCGGCGAGTTCGTCTGGAACCTGGTGACGCGCGGGCTTGCGACGCAGATGAATGCGACCGCCGCGCATGTCGCGCGCGAGATCGACGAGTTCAAGCTCGCGGGCGTGACGCCGGTGCCGTGCAAGTTCGTCAACGTGCCGCGGGTCGGCGAAAGCCCCGTCGCGTTCGAATGCAAGGTGACGCAGATCATCCAGCTGCAGGGCGCCGACGGCACCAAGGCCCAGGCCTGGCTGACGCTCGGCGAGGTGGTCGGCGTGCATATCGACAAGACGCTGATCAAGGACGGTGTCTACCAGACAGCGCTCGCGCATCCGATCGTCCGCGCCGGCCGTCGCGGCGACTATTTCGAGATCATGCAGGAGGCGATGTTCGAAATGGCGAGGCCGGACTGACGGCCCTGCTTGGCGCCTTCTTGAACGCTCCCGCAATTGGAGACCATCCGACGTGACCGAAGCGACCGCCCATGCCGCGCCGACCGAGCCCCGCGGCGATCTCTGCATCCGCACGCTGGCGATGCCGGCGGACACCAACGCCAATGGCGACATCTTCGGCGGCTGGCTGCTCAGCCAGATGGACGTCGGCGGCGGCGTGTTCGCCGCCAAGGTCGCGAAGTCGCGCACGGTGACGGTCGCGATCGAGGCGATGAACTTCCGCAAGGCGGTCTATGTCGGCGATCTCGTTTCGGTCTACGCACATCTCGTCCGCGTCGGCCGGACGTCGATGACGGTGCGTCTCGAAGCCTGGGTGCTGCGCCGGAAAGAGGAGCAGCCGATCCTCGTCACCGACGGCAATTTCACCTATGTCTCGATCGACGACGGCGGCCGGCCGCAGCCGATCCAGCGTGATGGCGTGATCGCGACCTGATCACATTCGCGGTCGGCGGCCGCAAATAACCTCCGTTAATGCGCGGCATATGCCGCTCGCTCGGCATAGGAACCGGCATCCGGCGATGCGCGTTCATTCGAGCACGTTCGCGCGGCGTCTGCGCCGATCAATCTCGCGCGATCTAAGTCCTGTCCACAGGGCAGGCGTCTTTACGATGTTTGCAAGTTCTGGTTGCTTGGATGCGCGTTGCCGCGTCTCTGCCGTATTGCGCGCTTCGAGTGGCGCGCCGGACGGACAGCAATCACGGCAGTCCGTTTCCGACCAACAAGGCAAAAAATGCCAGCCGGAAAAAATTGCCGGCACAGGGGAAATGGTGGGGGCATGTTGCGCGAACAGGGTGGGAGGAAGTCCATGTCGGACGTCGACGAGAAACTGACCTTGCAGGTGCTGAAGAAGCTGCAGCAGCGGCTCCTCCATGCCGAGCGCAGGATTGGCGTCTACGAGCATCAGCTCAGCGCGTTTCGTGAACATCACGTCGAGGTGCTGAGGGATCTGCGCACGATCTATCAGTTGCTCGGTCGGCATCAGCACTGTCTCGGCGGAGCCGATGCATCGCTGCACAAGGCGACGCTCGTCCCGGATGATCCGCACTGATTCGGCAAGGCGTCACGGCGTGAGGGCGTGCAGCGCAGCCAACATAACATCCACACAATTTCCTGTTGGCATTCACGTCGGAATAGCCGGGGCTCCCTGCACGGAACATTCGTCATGGAGCTCGGTTATACGCCCCGGAATGAACGACGGGATTGCGCAATGTCCGAAACCTATATCATCGAGGTCAGCTCCCAGGCGGCGGGGATCGTCATCCGCGACCGCGGCGGCTTTCGCTTCTTCGCGGCGTCCCATCGCTTCAATGCCCTCGAGGGCCAGGTGTTTCGCAATGCCCGCGAAGCCGAACGCGCCGCGATTCGGCTCGTGACCGGTGAGCTGAGCGCAGCCGCCTGAGCGAGCTCGGCGCACGTGGACGTAGGCCGGACCAAGGCCGCGTCTGAGCTGCTCCGGGGCGGGCGATTGCTGCGATGCGCCCAATGCTTCGCCGATTGACGCTTGACTCGATCAGCATCACCATGGTGCAGCTTGTCCTGAAAGCTTGCCATGGCCGTCCTGTCCCAACGCCAGACCGACATCCTCAACATCGCCCGCGCCTCCGGCCGCGTCATGGTGGAGGATCTCGCGCGCCGCTTCGAGGTCTCGGCCCAGACCATCCGCAAGGATCTCAACGATCTGTGCGAGCAGCGCGCGCTGACGCGCATTCATGGCGGGGCCATCATCGCCTCCGGGGTCGAGAATCTCGCCTACGAGGCGCGGCGCTTCGTCGCTGCGGACGAGAAGAAGGCGATCGGTGCGGTTGCAGCCGCGCGGATTCCGAACGGCTCCTCGCTGTTCATCAATATCGGCACCACGACGGAGGAGGTGGCGAGCGCGCTGTCGTCGCACCAGGACCTGCTCGTCATCACCAACAATCTCAACGTCGCGATGCTGCTCTATCCGCATCCGCGCATCGAGGTGATCGTGGCCGGCGGCACCGTGCGGCGCTCGGACGGCGGCGTCATCGGATCGACCGCGACGCAACTGATCGGCCAGTTCAAGGTCGACTATGCGATCATCGGCGCGTCGGCGATCGACGAGGAGGGCGCGCTGCTCGACTTCGACTATCGCGAGGTCCAGGTTGCGCAGGCGATCATCGCCAATGCCCGCAGCGTGATGCTGGTCGCCGATTCCACCAAGCTCCACCGCAGCGCGCCGGTGCGCATCGCACATCTCAGCCAGATCCAGACCTTCGTCACCGACCGCCCCCTGCCGGACGGACTGGCGAGCCTCTGCCATAGCCGCGGCATCGAGGTGGTCTCGGCGATGCCCGCCGACGATGCCGACGACGCCGCAGAGGCAACCGAAACGGCGGGGTCCGCCGTGCTCCGCCGCGCCTGACTTTCCGCCACTCTCGCAGGCTCCTTGATCCCGGTTTGGGCAGCTTTTGCCCAACCGCGGCCCAACATGCGAATTTCGATTTGCTTTCACTTTCGTTTGTGTTTAACTCGAAACCGAAAGTGAAATCGCCGCAGTCAAGGCGATTGCCGGGGGATGCGTCTGTTGGAGCGGATCTACGACCTCGCCATTGTCGGAGGCGGCGTGAACGGTTGCGGCATCGCGCGCGATGCGGCCGGACGCGGAAATTCCGTTTTCCTGTGTGAAATGAACGATCTGGCGAGCGGAACCTCGTCCTGGTCGACCAAGCTCGTGCACGGCGGCCTGCGCTATCTCGAATATTACGAGTTCCGGCTGGTCCGCGAGGCGCTGATCGAGCGCGAAGTCCTGTGGCAGATCGCGCCCCATATCATCCGTCCGCTGCGCTTCGTGCTGCCGCATCATTCGGGGCTGCGCCCGGCCTGGCTGCTGCGCCTCGGCCTGTTCCTCTATGACCATCTCGGCGGCCGCAAGCTGCTGCCGCCGACGCGGTCGGTGAACCTGCGCAGCGACGAGGTCGGCCGCCCCTTGATCCCCGGGCGCTACAGCAAGGGCTTCGAATATTCCGACTGCTTCGTCGACGATGCGCGCCTGGTCGTGCTGACCGCTCGGGATGCCGCCGATCGCGGCGCCGTCATCCGCACCCGCACGCGTGCGACCGAGATCCATCAGGATGGCAGCCACTGGCTGGTCACGACCGAGAACACCCAGACCGGCGAGCGCGAGACCATCAAGGCGCGCGCGCTGGTCAATGCCGCCGGTCCCTGGGTCGAGCAGGTGCTGGCGACCGGCGCCGGCGTCAATGCGAAAGCGAAGGTGCGGCTGGTGCAGGGCTCGCACATCGTGGTGCGCAAGCTCTACGATCACGACCGCGCCTACATCTTCCAGAACGCCGACGGCCGCATCATCTTCGCCATTCCCTATCAGCAGGATTTCACGCTGATCGGCACCACCGATCGCGACTATCAGGGTGATCCGGCCAAGGTGAAGGCGACCGACGAGGAGATCGCCTATCTCTGCGCCGCGCTCGGGGAATATCTCGCCAAGCCGGTGACGCCGGCCGACGTTGTGTGGAGCTATTCCGGCGTGCGGCCGCTCTATGATGACGGCGCCAGCGAGGCCAAGGCAGCGACCCGCGACTACGTATTCGAGCTCGATACGCCCGGCGGCTTGCCGCTGCTGTCGATCTATGGTGGCAAGATCACCACCTACCGGCGCCTGTCGGAAGAGGCGCTGGAGCGTCTTGCGCCCTATCTGAAAGGGGGCGACGCGGAGGAAGGCTGGACCGGCAAGGCGCCGCTGCCCGGCGGCGACATGAAGGTCTCGGCCGTCGGGCCGTTGATTGCGGATCTCTGCAAGACCTTTCCGTTCCTGTCGGATGCACATGCGAAGCGCATCGCCCATGCCTACGGCACGCGGGCTGCGGCCATGCTCGCCGGTGCGACATCTTTGGCCGATCTCGGCCAGGACTTCGGTGGCACCTTGACGGAGCGTGAAGTCAGGTACCTGATGACGGACGAGTGGGCGTTGACGGCCGAGGACATCGTGTGGCGTCGATCGAAGCTGGGGTTGCGGATGTCGGCGGCTGAGATCGCCGCCCTCGAGGCGTGGATCACAGCCAATCGCGAGCGCTCCACTTTGCCGGCGCGTGAGGCGGGAGGACGCGCATGAGCGTCACGCTCGATCACGTCTCCCGAATTGTCGACGGCGTGACCACCATTCGCGACGTCTCGCTGACCTTGCAGCGCGGCACGCTGAGCGTGCTGCTCGGGCCGACGCTGTCCGGCAAGACCTCGATCATGCGGCTGCTCGCCGGCCTCGACAAGCCGACCACCGGCCGCGTGCTGGTCGACGGCAAGGACGTCACCGGCGCCGATGTGCGGCAGCGCTCGGTCGCGATGGTCTATCAGCAATTCATCAACTATCCCTCGCTGACGGTCTATGAGAACATCGCCTCGCCGCTGCGCGTGCAGGGCAAGTCGCGCCAGGAAATCGAGAAGCGCGTGGCGGAAGCGGCGCGGCTGCTCCGGCTCGAGCCCTATCTGAAGCGCACGCCGCTGCAGCTCTCCGGCGGCCAGCAGCAGCGCACCGCGATCGCGCGCGCTCTGGTCAAGGGGGCCGACCTCGTGCTGCTGGACGAGCCGCTCGCCAATCTCGATTACAAGCTGCGCGAGGAGCTGCGCACCGAGCTGCCGCGCATCTTCGAAGCCTCGGGCGCGATCTTCGTCTACGCCACCACCGAGCCGTCGGAGGCGCTGCTGCTCGGTGGCCGCACCATCTGCATGTGGGAAGGGCAGGCGCTGCAGGCCGGCGATACCGCGGCCGTGTATCGCCGACCCGATACCTTGCGTGTCGGCCAGGTGTTCTCGGACCCGCCGATGAACACGGTCGAGATCCAGAAGCGCGGCGAGAGCGTGGAGTATGCCGGCGGGGTCAAGGCGCCGGCGGTCGGCCTCTATGCCGATCTGTCCGATGGCGCCTACCGCGTGGGCTTCCGCCCGCATCAGCTCGGGCTTGGCAAAGGCGACGGCAGCCACGGCCGCCATGCCTTTCCCGCGATCGTCTCGGTCACCGAGATCACGGGATCGGAGAGCTTCGTGCATCTGACGCGCGACGGCATGAACTGGGTCGCCGTGCTGCACGGCGTCCATGAATATGAGCCCGGCGAGATCCTCGACGCGGTGCTCGATCCGTCCAATGTGTTCGTGTTCGACGCCGGCGACCGCCTGGTCGCCGCGCCGGCGATCTGAGGGAGATGCCGCATGGCCCGCATTGACCTCGTCGATCTCGCCCACGCCTACAACGGCAACAGCGGCGATATCGAGAGCTACGCGCTGAAGCCGGTGACGATGACCTGGCGCCAGGGCGGCGCCTATGCGCTGCTCGGCCCGTCCGGCTGCGGCAAGACCACCTTGCTCAACCTGATCTCGGGCATTCTCACGCCCTCGCACGGCAAGATCCTGTTCGACGGCACCGACATCACCAAAGCCTCGACCCGTGAGCGCAATATCGCGCAGGTGTTCCAGTTCCCGGTGATCTACGACACGATGACGGTCGGCGAGAACCTCGCCTTTCCGCTCAAGAACCGCGGCGTGCCCAAGGCCGAGATCGACAAGCGCGTCGCCGAGATCGCGCGTCTCCTCGATCTGACTCCGGACCTCAACCGCAAGGCGACACGGCTCACCGCCGACGCCAAGCAGAAGATCTCGCTCGGCCGCGGCCTGGTGCGCTCCGATGTCGCCGCCGTCTTGTTCGACGAGCCGCTGACCGTGATCGATCCCGAGCTGAAATGGCAGCTGCGTTCGAAACTGAAGGCGCTGCATCGTGAGCTCGACCTGACGATGATCTACGTCACCCACGACCAGACCGAGGCGCTGACCTTCGCCGACACCGTCGTCGTCATGCATGACGGCCGCGTGGTGCAGAGCGGCACGCCGGCAGAGCTGTTCGACAAGCCGGCGCATACCTTCGTCGGGTACTTCATCGGCTCGCCGGGCATGAACATCCTCTCCGCCGAGGTGAAGGGACGCGAGGCCCGCATCGACGGTCACACGCTGACGCTGTCGCGCAGCTACGACGCGCTGCCGGCCGGAGCCAAGATCGAGATCGGCGTCCGTCCGGAATTCGTCGATGTCGCGCAGCCCGGACCCGGCCTGCTCGATGCCAATATCGAGCGCGTCGACGATCTCGGCCGCATCCGCTTCGCGCGCGTCCGTGTCGGCGACGTCAAGTTCGCCGCGCGACTGCCGGCCGGCTTCTCGCCGCAGGGCTCCGCGATCGGGCTGAAGTTCAATCCAGCCTATGTCCACGTCTATGCCGACAGCCGTCTCGTCGAGGGAGCCTGAGTGA
The DNA here is from genome assembly GCF_051167615.1 of Bradyrhizobium sp. HKCCYLS3013. NCBI lineage: Bacteria > Pseudomonadati > Pseudomonadota > Alphaproteobacteria > Hyphomicrobiales > Nitrobacteraceae > Bradyrhizobium > Bradyrhizobium sp. HKCCYLS3013. The sequence continues at coordinate 125,694 of NZ_JBNPTK010000005.1, read as the reverse complement.
TGGACAAGACCATCAACAACAAGGCCTGGTTCCTGGTGCTGCCGGTGTTCCTGCTGGTGGCGTTCTCCGCCATTCTGCCGCTGATGACGGTGGTGAACTATTCGATGCAGGACACCTTCGGCAACAACCAGTTCTTCTGGAACGGTGTCGGCTGGTTCAAGGAGCTGCTCGATCCCTCGACCGATCTCGGCGGCCGCTTCCTCGCCTCGCTGTGGCGCAACCTGATCTTCTCCGGCGCAATTCTCGCCATCGAGGTCCCGCTCGGCATCGTGATCGCGCTGGCGATGCCGCGGCAGGGCTGGACCGTGGCGTTCGCACTGGTCGTGCTGGCATTGCCGCTGTTGATTCCGTGGAACGTTGTCGGAACCATCTGGCAGATCTTCGGGCGTCCCGACATCGGCCTGCTCGGCTATGTGCTCAACGCCATCGGCCTCGACTACAACTACGTCTCCAACGAGGCTGACGCCTGGTTCACCGTCATCCTGATGGATGTCTGGCACTGGACCAGCCTGGTGGCGCTCCTATGCTACTCCGGCCTCAAATCGATCCCGGACGCCTACTACCAGGCGGCCCAGATCGACGGCGCCTCGCGCTGGGCGGTGTTCACCGCGATCCAGCTGCCGAAGATGCACCGCGTGCTGCTGATCGCCGTGCTGCTGCGCTTCATGGACAGCTTCATGATCTATACCGAGCCGTTCGTGGTCACCGGCGGCGGCCCGGGCAATTCCACCACCTTCATCTCGATCGAGTTGGTCAAGATCGCGCTCGGCCAGTTCGACCTCGGCAAGGCCGCGGCGCTGTCGCTGGTCTACAATCTGATCATCCTGATCGTCTGCTGGGTGTTCTACACCATCATGACCAATGCCGGCGCCGAGCGCCGGCCGGTGGAAGGGGGCGCGTGATGAACACGATTCCGGGCCGCCGAATCATCATCTCGCTGTTCCTGGTCTTCCTGCTGTTGCCGATCTATTGGCTCGTCAACATGAGCTTCAAGACCAACACCGAGATCGTCTCGACCATGACGCTGTGGCCGCATCAGCCGACCATCGCGAATTACATGCGCATCTTCACCGACGAGAGCTGGTATTCCGGCTACATCAACTCGTTGAAATACGTCGTCATCAACACGGTGATCTCGATTGCCGTAGCGCTGCCGGCGGCCTACGCCTTTGCGCGCTACCGCTTCCTCGGCGACAAGCATCTGTTCTTCTGGCTGCTGTCGAACCGCATGGCGCCGGCCGCGGTCTATGCGCTGCCGTTCTTCAATCTCTACTCGGCGATCGGGCTGTTCGATACGCCCTGGGCGGTGGCGCTGGCCCATTGCATCTTCAACATCCCGCTCGCGGTCTGGATTCTCGAGGGCTTCGTCTCGTCCGTGCCGCGCGAGATCGACGAGACGGCGTTTCTGGACGGCTACTCGTTTCCGCGCTTCTTCATCAAGATCCTGGTGCCGCTGATCGCCAGCGGCATCGGCGTGGCGGCGTTCTTCTGCTTCATGTTCTCCTGGGTCGAACTCCTGCTGGCGCGCACGCTGACGGCGACCGAAGCCAAGCCGATCTCGGCGATCATGACGCGAACCGTGTCTGCCGCCGGCATGGACTGGGGCCTGCTCGCCGCCGCCGGCGTGCTGACCATCATCCCCGGCGCGCTCGTGATCTGGTTCGTCCGCAACTACATCGCGCGCGGCTTCGCGCTGGGACGGGTGTGATGATGATTTCATGTCGCCGCAGTCTCCGCTCCACCTCTCCCGCCTGCGGGGGAGGTCGCGTCGCATCGTCAGATGCGATGCGGGTGGGGACCTCTGTCCTCTCGGGCAGTTCGACTCGCGGCGCCCCCACCCCAACCCTCCCCCGCAAGCGGGGGAGGGGGGCCGCTACCGCCTGGAGTCACTGAGCCATGGACAACATCGCATGGATGGCATGGACCCTGCCGACAGCAATCTTCTTCGCCGCGCTGGCCTGCACGCTGGTCGTCATGACCTGGCTCGCGGCCCGCTACCCCGAGGCCGAGCGGGTCGGGGTGCTGCGCATTCCGACCACGCGCGGCGATCGTCTGTTCATCTCGCTGATCTTGGCCGCGATCATCCATCTTGCCTGGATCGGCCTGGTCGGCACCGACACGATTACGACCTTGCCGATCGGCGAGGAAGGGTTTGAGGTTTCGAGCCTGTGGCTCGCAACCGCAATTTCGCTTGCGTCCGCCGTTGCGATCTTTCGCACCGTCTGACGCAAGTGAAAAGGGGCAGATCCGGGGGCAACCCGGACCTGGAATATTGTCGCTCAAGGAGGAAAGCATGCGACACTTGAAGCCTAGGAAGCATCACTTGACCAAGGCCCGCTACCTCGCGATGACCAGCGCCGCAGCGCTGTTTGCCGCGGGCATGACGATGTCCGTTCCGGCAAAGGCCGACGAGGCCGCCGCAAAGAAGTGGATCGACAGCGAGTTCCAGCCGTCGACGCTCTCGAAGGACGACCAGATGAAGGAAATGCAGTGGTTCATGAAGGCCGCTGAACCCTTCAAGGGCATGGAGATCAACGTTGTCTCCGAGACGCTGACAACCCACGAATACGAGTCCAAGACTCTGGCGAAGGCGTTCGAAGAGATCACCGGCATCAAGGTCAAGCACGACATCATCCAGGAAGGTGACGTCGTCGAGAAGATCCAGACCCAGATGCAGTCCGGCAAGAACGTCTATGACGGCTGGATCAACGACTCCGATTTCATCGGCACCCACTTCCGCTACGGCCAGGCCGTCGACCTGACGGACTGGATGGCGAAGGACGCCAAGGACGTCACCGATCCGATGCTCGACGTCAACGACTTCATCGGCAAGTCCTTCACCACCGCGCCCAACGGCCATTTGTATCAGTTGCCCGACCAGCAGTTCGCCAACCTGTATTGGTTCCGCTACGACTGGTTCACCAACCCGGACTACAAGGCCAAGTTCAAGGCCAAGTATGGCTACGACCTCGGCGTGCCGGTGAACTGGTCGGCCTACGAGGACATCGCCGAGTTCTTCACCAACGACATCAAGGAGATCAACGGCGTCCGAGTCTATGGCCACATGGACTACGGCAAGAAGGATCCCTCGCTCGGCTGGCGTTTCACCGACGCCTGGCTGTCGATGGCCGGTAACGGCGACAAGGGCCTCCCGAACGGCCTGCCGGTCGACGAATGGGGCATCCGCATGGAAGGTTGCCGTCCGGTCGGCTCCTCGGTCGAGCGCGGCGGCGACGTCAACGGACCTGCCGCAGTCTATTCGATCGTCAAGTATCTCGACTGGATGAAGAAGTATGCTCCGCCGCAGGCCCAGGGCATGACCTTCTCGGAATCCGGCCCGGTGCCGTCGCAGGGCAACATCGCTCAGCAGATCTTCTGGTACACCGCCTTCACCGCCGACATGGTCAAGCCCGGCCTGCCGGTGATGAACGCCGACGGAACGCCGAAGTGGCGCATGGCTCCGTCGCCGCACGGCTCCTACTGGAAGGACGGCATGAAGCTCGGCTATCAGGACGTGGGATCGTTGACGCTCCTGAAGTCCACGCCGGTCGATCGCCGCAAGGCGGCCTGGCTCTATCTGCAGTTCATCGTCTCGAAGACGGTGTCCTTGAAGAAGAGCCATGTCGGTCTGACCTTCATCCGTGAATCGGACATCTGGGACAAGTCGTTCACCGAGCGCGCGCCGAAGCTTGGCGGCTTGATCGAGTTCTACCGCTCGCCCGCGCGCGTGCAGTGGACCCCGACCGGCAACAACGTGCCCGACTATCCGAAGCTCGCGCAGCTGTGGTGGCAGAACATCGGCGATGCGTCGTCCGGTGCGAAGACGCCGCAGCAGGCGATGGACGCACTCGCAGCCGCGCAGGACTCCGTGCTCGAGCGTCTTGAGAAGTCCAAGGTCCAGGGCGACTGCGGGCCGAAGCTGAACAAGAAGGAGTCGGCCGAGTACTGGTTCAACAAGTCGGCGAAGGACGGCAACATCGCTCCGCAGCGCAAGCTCGCGAACGAGAAGCCGAAGGGCGAGACGATCGACTACGACACGCTGATCAAGTCGTGGCCGGCGTCGCCTCCGAAGCGCGCCGAGGCGAAGTAACTGCCTCTCCTGCGGCGGGTCGGCGACAGGTCGGTTCGTCCGTCGGGAGCTTGGAAGGCCGGGAGCAATCCCGGCCTTCTTCTTTTTCGTTGACTTGTCCGATCATGCGCGTTCGGATCGCTCTGCTCGTCACCCGATGAGACTTGGTTCGAGCCGCTGGAAATTGCGATGCGCATGACCTTTCGCTGTGATCCCGCCCTTGTGGATCACCTGCCGCGGCCGGTGCCGGCCAGAACCGTGCTGCCGGATTGGTTGCGGCAGATGCCGGCCTCGGCGCATTCCGAGCTGCACGGGCGCGACATCCGCACGGTCAAACAGTGTCCGCCCTTCGTCGACGCGATGGCCTATGGCGTCATGATCCTGCTGCCCTGTGACGTCAGCGTCGAGTGCGGCGCGTTCGCCTGGGAATGGGACATCCCGGCCCCGGCGACCAAGGGACATCCGCGTGCGCCGTTGAGCTTTCATGTCGCAGCGCAATTGATGGGCGCGCCGTTCGCGTCGGATCAGCAGGCGGCCATCAAGTTCAATTCCTTCTGGACGATCGAGTGCGAAGCCGGGTGGTCGCTTTTCGCGACGCATCCGGTCAACCGCGAGGACTTGCCGTTCCGCACCCTGTCGGGCCTCGTCGATGCCGATCGCTTCCACGATGGCGGCATCAATTTTCCAGCGCTCTGGCTCGATCCGGATTTCACCGGCGTCCTGCCGAAGGGTACGCCTGTGGCGCAGTGCTTCGCCGTATTGCGCGAGCCGCCGCAGCTCGTGTTCGAGCCGCTCGACGACGCGCAGCGTGAGACCTACGCTGCAACGGTGGCTGAGGTGCTCGCGACACCAAACGTGTACCGCAAGAAATTTCGCGCACGCCGCGGCCGCCTAACCAGCTGAGTTCAGGGCGCGCTTCAACGCGGCAGGGTCGATCCAAAGTCGGCCATGCGGAGCCGAGGTGAGCGCCATGGCGATGGCACCGAACATCTGTGGGCGAAGCCGATAGGCACAAGCATAGGCCTGCATTGCCGCGTCGGGGTCGCCGCTCTCCTGCAGGACGATGCCGAGATTGAGCGCCGCTTCGGCGTGATCCGGCCTTATCGCCAGCACGCGGCGATAGGCTGCGGCAGCTCCCGCGAGATCCGCAACATCCTGTCGCACGAGGCCGAGATCGAACCAGACCGAGGCCGGCGCAGCCGGGTTGGCTGCCCGTTCGAGGACGGTCCGTGCCGTATCGAAGTCGCCGTTCTCCCAGGAAAGACGTCCGAGCCGCGCTAGTGCTTCGTCGTGCTCCGGTATGACCTTGAGAATCGCCAGCCAAGCTGCCCGCGCCTGGGCTGCCATTCCTGCCTGATCGAGAATGCGAGCTTTTTCGATGAAGACCTCGCGGCGGGGTGACAGCGCGATGGCGCGGTCGACATGGGCGAGCGCGCGCTCGAAATCCTTCCCCACCCGCGCGATGCGCGCCGCAAGCAGCCGAGCTGCGGCATGGTCCGGCCGGCGGGCCAGACTGGCCTCGATGCGCAACCGTGCTGCGGCGTTGTCCTCGACCGCGAACAGCACTGCGGCAAGCAGATGGCTCAACATCGGTTCGTCTGGACTTTGCTTCAAGCCCGTTTCGCACAGCCGTTGCGCCTCTGCCGCGCGCCCTGCGTTGAAGGCGGCCGTGGCGCGGCGTGCGATCTCTTCGGTGGTCTCGCTCATATTCACGATCATATACGGTCGGGCCGGACAACTGAACTCGGGTGCCGGCTCCGGACTCATCGTCCGCGGTGATGCGAGCGGTGCCCTCGCCGGCTCGAGCTGCGCGAACTTGAGGCCGATGCGCACCACCGTAGCGCAGCAACCGCTCGCGCCCGTTCCATCCGGGAATTCTTCCCATCGGCCTGGGGACATATTCCATGAGGCAAGTGTCTTGAAGCTGCCGAGAACAGGCGGCACTCTCGGCTTGCGAACAGTGCAGCCGTTCCATTGCAGCTCTGCCCGGGTATCAAAACCAAGAGCCCTCCGGGGAGAACGGTGGACGGCACGGGGCTCCGCGGCTGCATCGAGGACCCCCAAGGTCCCTTACAGGGAGTACGGCCATGGATCAGGCGCACATCGCCAATATCGCGAGCACGCTGCCGGAGGCGTTGTCGCCCTGGACCATGTTCATGCAGGCCGACATCGTCGTGAAGTCGGTGATGATCGGCTTGGCGTTGGCCTCGGTGGCAACCTGGACGGTGCTGGTCGTCAAGACCATTCAGCTCCGCTCGGCGCTGCGCACGGCCCGCGGCGCGCTCGGCATCACCATGGCGGCCCGCTCCTTGACCGATGCGACAGGACGCATTTCGGCCGACGACGGTGTCGTCGGCCGGCTTCTCGCCCTGGCCGACGACGAGATCGACAAGTCGCGCGGCCTGCCTGCCGACGGCATCAAGGAGCGCGTCTCCTGGCAGTTCGAGCGGATCGAGGCGGCGGCAGTGGCGCGCATCGGCCGCGGCATCGGCATTCTCGCCACCGTCGGCGCCGTCGGCCCGTTCGTCGGCCTGTTCGGCACGGTCTGGGGCATCATGAACAGCTTCATCGGCATCTCGCATGCGCATACGACCAACCTCGCGGTGGTGGCGCCGGGCATCGCGGAAGCGCTGCTCGCGACCGCCTTCGGCCTCGCCGCCGCGATTCCCGCGGTCGTGATCTACAACCTGTTCGCGCGCGCCACCGGCGGCTATCGCGCCGTCATCGCCGATGCATCGGTGGCGGTGATGCGGCTGCTCAGCCGCGATCTCGACCGGCAGCATGCGGGGCCCGCCGAGGCGCGGCGCAGCGCCATCCGCGCGGTCGAGGCGCCGATGCTGTCGATCGCCAATCCGGCGGAGTGAGCCATGGCCGTCAAGCTCGCCCGGCGCACCGACGAGTTCGAGGAGACGCACGACATCAACGTGACGCCGTTCATCGACGTCATGCTGGTGCTCCTGATCATCTTCATGGTCGCCGCGCCGCTCGCCACGGTCGACGTCCCGGTCAACCTGCCGGCGATCTCGGCCGAGCCGCAGCCGCGCGCGGAGACGCCGGTCTTCGTCACCTTCAAGGCCGACCGCTCGCTCGCCGTCGGCGACCAGAGCGTGGCGCAGGCCGACATCGCCGCCTCGCTCGATGCCGCCACCAAGTCCGATCATGAGCAGCGCGTGCTGCTGCGCGCCGATCAGACGCTGCCCTATGGCGAGGTGATGGCGCTGATGAACACGTTGCGCCGCGCCGGCTATACCAAGGTCGCACTCGTCGCACTGGAAGACCGGGGCGCGCAGTGAGCGTCCTGACGCTCGATCCGTTCGAACACGAGCAGCGCCGTGAGCGGACGCTGTGGACCATCGCCGCGCTGGTGGTGGCCGCGCTGCATGTCGGGCTCGCCGTCGGCTATCTGCTGCTGCGCCCCGCGCCGCAGGGGCGTGCCCAGGCGCCGGCCTTCGACGTCGTGTTCACCCCGGCGGTGGTGAGCGAGCCGGCGCCGACGGCGCAGGATGCGCCGGCGTCCGAGCCAACGTCGGCGGAGCCGCCGAAGGAAGAGCAGGTGAAGGACGAGCCGGTCGCGCGTGAGGCCGTCGCTGAGCCTGTCCCGCCGGCTCCCTCCGAGCCGGAGCCGCAGGTCGTGGCGCAGCCTGACCTGGAGCCGGATGTCATTCCCTCGCCGGAGCCCGCGCCGCAGGTCGCCCTCGCGCCCGAGCCGCCGCGTGCGGACGATGTCGTTCTGCCGCCGCCGCCACCACCAAAACCGATCGAGGCGAAGCCGCCGGAGCCGAAGCCCGTTCCCGTGCCCGAGCGTGTCGAGCGCAAGCCGGTCGAGAAGAAGGAAACGAAGAAGGCCGAGAGGAAGTCCGCGCCGCCGAAGCCGGCTGCGGCGCCGGCGGCCCGGCCTTCACGTGTCGCGTCGGCGCCCAATCCCGGCGAGGACAGCGTCGGGGCGCGCGAGGGCCAGGCCAGTTGGAACGCCGAGGTGGTGGCGCAGATCCGCCGCGCCGCGGCCTATCCCTCCGACGGCAATGGCGCGAGCGGCACCGTCATGCTGAACGTCGTGATCGATCGCAACGGACGACTCTTGTCGCGACGGCTCGCCGGCAGCTCGGGCTCGCCGGCGCTGGACCGCGCGGCGATGGGCATCATCGAACGCGCCGCGCCGTTCCCGCGCTTTCCGCCGGCGATGGCTCAGGCGCAGGTCTCGCGCACGGTGCCGCTGCATCTGAGGCCGCGCTGAACGCGGCGCCATCCGGAGCTACGTCCGATGGCGCTCCGTCCCGCTATTTGCTGCACTCGGTCAGATCCGTATCGCGCACGACGAACTGCGCGCCTTCCTTGAGCTCGATGTTCTTGGCGATGCAGGTGCGGCCGCCCTTTTCGGACAGCTTGATGTCGTAGCGGCCTGATTTCACGCCGACCAAGGTCATGCGCTCGTTATGGTCGACCTCGCCCTCGTCGTCGTTCTTGCACTGGTCGGCGCCCCAGGTCTTGGTGCCCGCGGCCGCCAGGTACATCTTCACGATGGTCTGGCCGGTGCGATTGAGAAAGCGCGGGCCGTCCTCGGCGGACGCGGCGGAGCCGGCCAGCATGAGAAGCGCGCAGGCGGTGACGAGGCGACGCATGACGAGTGTCCTTTTCTTATGATTGGTCACGGGATGAAGGCGCGCGGATCAGAAATCCTTGCCGATGCTGGTCTTGACGGCGAGGCCACGCGAGGCGTTGGTCAGGCCGTAGCCGAGGCCGAAGCTGAGCTCGAAGCCCTTGAAGCGGGTGTCGGCGACTGCGTAGAGCGTCTGCATCTGCTGATTCCAGGGCAGGATGTAGCCGAACGGTCCGAGATTGGAGAAATGCTCGATGCCGACGGTCCAGCGGTCGCTGAGGCGCTTGACGAAGCGCACCGACGGCTCGAACGCCGAGCCGGCGCCGTCGATGCCGAAGGTCATGTTGGCGTTGAAGATGAGCTGATAGTCGTTGGGCAGGTTGACGCCGATGATCGGCGTGAACATCTGCGCTACCCGCGGCGTGGCCTCCTGCACGAAGCGCGGCGCGCCGGGCTGGCCGGCGCCGGCCTTGTTGGCGACCCACAGATCGGGCGTCAGGCCGCCCTGCGGCGCCAGGATGGTGCGTGACACCAGGCCGAGGAAGACGGTGCGCTCGAGCCGGTCGCCCTGGATGAAGGTCTGGCGAATGGTGACGCCGCCGGACTGGAATGAATAGCCGGGCACGCCGTTGTCCATCACGTTGCCCAGCGCCATCGGCACATTGGTGCGGGCAAAGGCGTAGGGCGAGGTCAACGCGATCTCGTACCATTCGGTCGGCGAGTAGCCGATCTCGGTCTCGCCGGTGACCGCACGCTGCGGCACGCGGCGTCCGCCGTTCTGTTGCGGATTGAAGGTGGTCAGATAGCCGAAGCGCTGCTCGACCTGGAAATGTCCGGGCGAGGCCGGGTCATTGCCCTGGATCTCCTCGGCCGCTGCGCCGAACGGCGCGAGCACGAGAGCACCGGCAGCCATGTACAATCGCGATCGTCTTCTTGCACTCCTGGCGATGCCGTTCGGCTGCATGTCCCCGCGCTCCCTTCAACTGATGAGCTAACGAGTCGCCGGGGCGAAAACATGCGGGCCTGTCGGCTGAAAGATGACGCGATCGGGAAACGATCAGTCGTTGAATGCCGCATTTGCTCCGGCCTTTCCTGTTTCGGTGAGGAATAGGGATGTTTTGGCAAGTCGAACGGGACATTTTGACCGAGACAATATGGCGGCCATTTCGCGAGTGAATCTCAACACGGTGATGAATGTGGCGTGTTGCAAACACATTGAGGTCATAGAGCGAGGAAAACATCGGTTGCAGCATGCATTGCTGATCGCCGGATCAGCCAGAGAATGGACACGCCCGTGCTTCACACACCCGGTCATCGCCGCCGCTTGTCCGCTCAGCCGATGCCGCTCGGGCTGATAGTCGCGCTCCTCCTGTCCACGCTGCTGCCGGACGGACGCGCCTTCGCGGAGGAGACGCTGCGGGACCAGTTGGAAGCCTGGTGGAGTCAAACCCACGCCGGCAAGAGAAGTCAGGTTGGGCAAGCCCAACACGCGTTGTCGGGGAGCGATGCCAGAACCGCAAGGCATGTCGCCAAGCGCAGACGCCACGTCGCCAACGCCCGGGCCGAGGCGGAGGGAGGCACCTTCGACCACGATAGCGGTCCGCGTCGCGACCGTCCGGGGAGATATTTCCTACACGGACCGAGGTTCTAGTCTCGACGCTCTTGCGGGAATTTCTCGGGCGTCGCGTTCTTGCACTTGCGAAATGACAGGGCCTCCCATACGTCAAAGCGATGTGTGGCGCGTTGCCGATGAAACCAGCGACGCTCGCATACGTTGTTTTCGTGCCCTTCATCGCCGCCCCTCGGACGGCGGAGACAAAGGATCAATTCGATGAATTGGAAACTGATGATGACGGCCGCCGCCGTCGGCATGGCCGCGATCGTCGGCACGTCGAAGATGGCTGTCAGTGCACCGGCCCCTTCGAAGCTGCTGACCGCGATCGACCCCGACAAGGACGGCACCGCCGACATGAGCGAGGTCCGCACGGCCGCCGGCGCGCTGTTCGATCGTCTCGATCGCGACCATGACGGCACGCTCGACGCCAAGGAGCTGCGCGGCCGCGTGTCGGCCAAGGATCTCAAGGCCGCGGATCCGGACAATGACGGCACGCTGACCAAGGACGAGTATCTCGCGCTGGTGGAAGGCCGCTTCAAGGCGGCCGATCCTGACAACGACGGCACGCTCGATTCGAAAGAGCTGAAGTCGGTCGCCAAGCTGCTGAAGTGAGGCGCCGTCCGTATCGGACGCGACCAAGACATCAACTCACGGGGCCTGCGACGGGAGACCGTCGCAGGCCCCTCGCGTTTCAGCTCGGGCGGGACATTTCCACTGCGAGACGAACCAGGTCGGGCAGGCTGCGGGCCCCGAGCTTCTGCCGCAGCCGGTAGGTCAGGTTGATGACGGTCTTGTAGCTGATGCCGAGATGGTCGGCGATCGCCTGATAGGATTTCGCCTCGGCCAGCAGCGCCAGCGCCTGGCGCTCGCGCGGGGTCAGCGCAGGGGCAGCCATGCCATCGGGGTCGGCGCGGAGCAGGGCGATGCGGGTGGCGAGCTGCGGATCGAGATAGGTGCCGCCGGCGCGCACCTGCTCCAACGCCTTGGGCAGCTCGTGCGGCGGCGCGTCCTTCAGCAGATAGCCGCTGGCGCCGGCGTCGATCGCCGAGCGGACGATACGCGGATCGGCATGCATGCTGAAGACCAGGATCCGGGCGCGGGGATCGTGCGACCGCATGCGTTCGATCAGACGGATGCCGCCGAGCTCCTGCCCGTGCAGACGCAGATCGACGATCGCGACGTCCGGCCGGTCACGGACATAGGCGTCGTACCCGCTGTCGGCATCGTGTGCCTCGGACAGCGAGCGGATCCCGGCTTCGTTCAGCAGCCAGCGGCAGGCCGTGATCACGACCGGGTGGTCGTCGACGAGAAGAACGCGATACATCCGACGTCGTCTTGCCCCTATGGCGCCGACGGCGCCGATGCTTCCCTCTACCAATGAGTTCCCTTGCAAACCAGGATCGGGTGCAACAGTGCGGCCGAGTCTGGGAGAGAGCCCGGCGAATTGATCTCCACTTTCCGGATCCGGGAAGATTGTCCCTAGGGGCCGAAGAATATTGCCCGTTGCGACGAACTGGACGGCTGTTTACGAATGTTAAGGTTCGTAAACGGGTAAATCGACCAGTTCTGGTGCGGGTGGGGCTCAGGGGCGTGGGCTGTTGCCGGAACCGGTCGACAAGAAACTGGGGGACGTCTTGACCAGACTGTCGGCGCTGAAGAGCGCGCTTCTCGCGACGTGTGCGTCGCTGCCCACGGCTGCGTTCGCGCAGCAAACCCTGCAGACCATCGAGGTGGTCGGCGTCTCGCCCGTTCAGGGCAGCGAGATTGCGAAGGACAAGATTCCATCCAACGTCGAAACCATCGGGGCGCGGGAGCTCGACCACAGCCGCGCGCCGACGCTGCTCGACGGCATCCTGCAATCGGTGCCCGGCGTCTCGCTCAGCGACCAGACCGGCAACGCGTTTCAGCGCGACCTGAACTACCGCGGCCAGACCGCCTCGCCGGTGCTCGGCACGCCGCAGGGCATCGCCGTCTACCAGAACGGCACCCGCATCAACGAGGCCTTCGGCGACGTCGTCAACTGGGACCTGATCCCGGAAATGGCGATCGCGCGCATGACCCTGATGCCGAACAATCCGCTGTTCGGCCTCAATGCCACCGGGGGCGCGCTCTCGATCGAGATGAAGAACGGCTTCAACTACCAGGGCGGCGAAGCGCAGCTGTTCGGCGGCTCGTTCGGCCGGATCCAGTCGGGGGCGCAATACGGCTGGAACAATGGCACCTATTCGACATACATTGCCGCGGAAGGCGCCTATGACCGCGGCTGGCGCGACTATTCGTCGGCCTCGCAGATCCGGCGCATGTATGCCGATTTCGGCGCGCGCGGCGACAACACCGAATTCCACCTCTCCTTCACCGGCGCCGACAACAAGCTCGGCTCGGTCGCGGCGACGCCGATCGAGATGCTGAACCAGCGCTGGTCGAGCGTCTACACCTGGCCGCAGTCGCTGCGCCTGCAGATGCAGATGGTGCAGGCGAGCCTGAAGTGGGCGCCCACCGACACGCTGTCGGTCCAGGCCAACGGCTACTACCGCAACTACAAATCCGCGCGCATCGACGGCAACGGCACCGAGGTTGCGGCCTGCGACCCTGCGGGCGCGTTCCCCGGCGAATTCTGTCTCAGCGATGCCGCCGGCACCGAGTTCCAGATGAACCGCAACGGTCCGACCGTCAACACGCTGGCGGGCGATGCGGCGCTCGGCCAGATCGACCGCAACACGGTCAAGACCGGCAGCTATGGCGGCTCGCTGCAGGCGACCTCGACGACGCAGCTCTTCGGCCATGACAACCATTTCGTCGTCGGCGCCAGCGTCGATCACGGCAATACCAACTTCCAGGCCACCTCCGAGCTCGGCACCATCGACAACAATCTGTTCGTCACCGGCCTCGGCGTCTACGTCGATCAGCCCAATGCCGGCCTCGCCCCGGTCAACCTGAACGCCAAGAACACCTATCTCGGCGTCTACGCGACCAACACCTTCGACATCACCTCGCAGCTCGCCTTGACGGCCGGCGGCCGCTTCAACTGGGCGCAGATCAATCTGCGCGACCAGACCGGCTTCGCGCCGCTGCTGAACAGCAACAACAACTTCCAGCGCTTCAACCCGGTGGTCGGCCTGACCTACAAGATCACGCCTGATATGACCGCCTACGCGGGCTACTCCGAGGCCAACCGCGCGCCGACGCCGCTCGAGCTCGGCTGCTCCGATCCGGCCAATCCCTGCCTGATCGACAACTTCCTGATCGCCGATCCGCCGCTCAAGCAGGTGGTGTCGCGCACCGTCGAAGGCGGCCTGCGCGGCGAGATCTCCGGCGGCCGCTCGGCCTACGCCGCCGATCTGCCGGCCTATCGCAAGGCGCCGATCAAGTCGATGGCGGTTGATGACGGCTGGCGGCTGCGCTGGGGCCTCAGCCTGTTCCGGACCGAGAATTCCGACGACATCATCCAGGTCGTCGACCCGGCCAACCCGGTGCGCGGCTACTTCAAGAACGCCGGCACCACCCTCCGCCAGGGTGTCGAGGCCAAGCTCGATCTCGCTTGGAATCGCTGGACCGCATACGCCAACTATACTTTCATCGACGCCACCTTCCGCAGTGCTTTCGACGTCAACGATCCGTTCCTCGGGGCGCCGGTCGGTGTCGTCTCCGGCAACCACATTCCCGGCATTCCGGCGCATCGCCTGAAGCTCGGCGCGGAATATGCCGTGACCGACGCCTGGAAGGTCGGCGCCAGCGTCAACTATGTCGGCAGCCAGTACCTGTTGCACGACGAAACCAACGTCTATCCGAAGGTTCCGGCCTACTGGGTCGTGAACGTCAACACGTCCTATCAGGTGACCAAGAACGTCGAGGTGTTCGGCCTGATCCAGAACCTGTTCAACCAGCGCTACTACTCGGCGGGCACCGTGTTCGACCCTGCCGGCTTCAACACCGCCGGCGGCGGAACGGCGTTCGCGTTGAACGATCCCCGCAGCATGGTGCCGGGAATGCCGCTCGCGGCCTATGCCGGCATCCGGGCGAAGTTCTGAGCCTCAGCCACGGACCACCAGCGACGCATAGGCGCATCCGCGCCGCGCCACGGCAGCCCCCACCGTGGCAAGAAGGCCGGGAGAAATCCCGGCCTTTTCATTTGCTGGTCGGGGTCTTGCAGGTGCCGGAACCGCGAGCGCGGAGTTCATCTCTGCGATGTCCTTCGCGGTGGAGCGGTCTGCCGTCCTCGTCGTCAAGTTTCAGATCTGGCGGGAGAGCGGCGCTTCAAGCGAAGCCGCTTATGATGATTAATCGAATTACTATGGGACTAATTCCGCTGTTAGTTGGACAATGTCCCGTGCGTTCATAGAAAAGTTCGCCTTGCTGGTTCCTGCCAACGTTTCGATACAATCGGTCATCAACAAGAAGCCGTGTATTGCGTAACGTGGGGCGTCAGGTGAAATCAAAAAGCAAAAAGCGCAGCGAGGCGGCTGCCGCTAGTTTCGTGTTGTTGTCGACATGGATGGTCGTCGGCGAGGCAAGGGCCGAGTGCACGACGCCGGGTGTCACGGTCACCTGCAGCGGGAGCATCTCCTCCGCGATCACCGTGTACGACGCCGCTGCGGCGACAGCGACGCCCTCGAGCGGCAGCAATTCTTATACGCCGGCGAACCCGGTCTTTCCAGCGACCGGCTACAATCCCAACCCTCCCACGACGATCGTCACGCTGGACTCCACGGCCGTTCGCAATCTCACTACGAACACCCAGACCGGCCTGGCCGATCGCGGCATGATCGCGGCCAATTTCTCCAATGCCGAGGATCCGGCGGTCAACAACGTCATCATCAACAATGCCGGCTGGCTGAGCCTCACCACCAGCCAGCTCAGCGCCGGCCGGCTTCACGTCGTCGTCGCCGACAGCCAGGTCAACAAGTTCACCGTCAACAACACCGGGACGCTCGCCGTCACCCAGAATGTCTTCGGCGCGTTCGATGCGAGCAAGCTGAGCGTTTCGATCGGCGCTACGGCGACAGGCCGGTACAACGGCACCAACCTCGCGGTCATCTCGGCGCTCTATTCCGACGACAACACCAACAGCTTCGTGGTGAACAACCGCGCCGGCGGTACGATCTCGGCGACCGGCAACTATGCCGCTGCCTATTACGGCCGGGCCGACACCTCGATCACCAACTCCGGCACCATCGCCAACACGAGCTGGACGGCGGCGAGCCGCTTCTACGACGGTCACTGGGCGATCGCAGCGTTCGCCGGCGCCGAGTTCGATACCATCCCCGGCAGCAATCCGGATTCGCCGCTCTACAAGTTCGACTCCGCGGGCAACGTGACGGTGACGGAGACCAAGGCGCTGACGCTGACCAACAATGCCAGCGGCGTGATCAAGGGCGACATCCTGGCGCTCGATACCAATCCGCTGACCACCGCCGCCGGTCTCGCCGCAGGATCGACCTTCCCGCTGACCGGCAGCGGCTCAAACTCTGGCCCGCGCGACAGCGTCATCGCCAATGCCGGCCTGATCCAGGGTAACCTCTATCTCGGCTCGGGCGAGCATGACATCACCAACAGCGGCACGATCTCGGGATCGATCTCGGTCGACCAGAGCGCCTCGCGCGGCTCCTTTGCCAAGGCGACCGCGGGTACCGTCGCCGGCACCTATAGCAGTTCCGGCTCGGGCATGGATGCCAACGGCAACGCCTGTCCGACGGCCGGCACCAACACCACGGACCCGCTCTGCGCCGCCAGCAACAACCAGGCGGCGACGTTCTTCGGCGCCCGCACATTCAATCTGGTCAACACGGGCACGCTCGGCGGAGACATCACCATCAACGACGAGGATGGCGCCACGAATGCCATCCTGCTCAAGGGCACCGGCTTCAGCGGCAACGTCGTCGCGCAGAACGGCCTCGGCAGCAATTCGCTGACGCTCGACGGCGTGACAAGCCTCGCCAGCATCGTCAATTTCGGCATGCTGGACCTGATGAAGTCGCAGGTCACCGTGAGCGGCGGGGCCGGCGTGCAGCTCGTCGATGGCGCCGTGCTGCGGACCACGATCTTCGGATCTGGCGGCACCGCGGCGGCGCCGTCGACCAGGATCGGCAACATCACGGGCGCGGTGACCTTTGCGGGCGCGGGCACGGTCGCGCCGACGCTTCAGGGCATCGTGCGCCATGGCGATGTCTACCGCGTCGCGACGGTGGTGTCGGCGACGCCGCTCGACGTCGATTTCTCCGGCGCGCTGGTCGGTTTCACGGCCGATACGTCCACCGGGGCTCTGCTGCTGAATGCATCCGTGCGGTCGCCCGCGACCATCGCCGGCATCTCGCCCTCCAGCCTCGCCGCGCTGAACGGATTGCTTGGCTACAGCGGCAGCAACGCGCAGGTGCAGGCGCTCGGCGGCGCGGTGCAGAGCCTCGGCACCGACAGGGAGGTGCGCAGCGCCGGCGATCAGTTGCGTCCGTTCGTGAACGGCGCCCAGGTCCAGGTGCCGCTCAGCACCGCATCGCTGTTCCAGAACCAGATCGACAACCGGCTGACGGCCGCGGCCGCATCGCCCAATTCGCGCGTCGCCTCGGCGTTCGCCGACGACACCGATCCGCTCACCTCGATGCTGATGGCCTTCAATGCGACCAAGGCCCGTCCGACGGTGAAGGCAGCGCTGGCTCCGGCCATCGCGCCCGAACCGGAACGCACCGTCTGGGGCAGCCTGATCGGCACCAATGCGTCGCAGCGCGACGTGGCCGGTGTTGCCGGCTACAGCGGCAATACCGGGGGGCTCGTTGCCGGCGTCGATCAGCGGATCGATGGTGCGTTCCGCGTCGGTGCCGCGTTCGGCTATGCCACCAGCGCGATGGACGATCGGACCGCCGCCGGCGATGCGGTCGGGATGCAGCACTATCAGGGCACGGTGTACGGTGCCTATGTCCAGCCGTCCTGGTACGTCAACGGCTCCGCCGGCGTCGCGCTGGTCGACTACACCACCACGCGCCGCATCAACTTCGCGGGCTTCACCGATACCGCCTCCGGCAGCCACAAGGGGTGGCTGACGCTGCTCCGCGGTGAATTCGGTCTGCCCGTGAAGGTGGATCAGGCCGTGCTGACGCCGTTTGCCGGCGTGACCTATGCCCGCCTCGATCAGCAGGCCTACACCGAGACCAGCACCGCAGGTGCCGCGCTCGCGATCGCCAAGCAGACCACCAATTCGGTGCGCTCGAACCTCGGCCTCCGCGCCTCGGTTCCGTTGCTGGTGACCTCGACCTACGGCTTCGGCCTGGAGACGCTGGCGGCATGGCGGCACGAGTTCGGCAACACCGCGCAGAACGTGACCGCAAGCTTCGCCGGCGGCGGCGCGACCTTCTTCGCCGCCGGACCGTCGCCCGAACGCAACCTGGCCGAGCTGGGCGCCGCGCTCAAGCTGGTGGCATTCGGCGAGCGTCAGTCGATCTCGCTGGGCTACAACGCCGTGGTCGGCAGCCAGTATCTCGAGCAGTCGGCGGTGCTGAAGGTGCGGGCGGAGTTCTGAAGAGTCCGCCTTTGGCAGAGCCTGCGAAGCACGACGTCGAAGAGGCCGGGAGCAATCCCGGCCTTTTTGTCGCTGCATCGTCGCAGCGCGCGGCGCGACGCGTCTCCGCTGCCGTAGGGTGAACAAAGGCCGCGCGACACTGCATGCCGCGAGCTGAACTCCATCGCGCACCGTGCCCACCATTCCTTCCGGTTGCGCGGGTGCACGGTGGGCACGCGACGCCTGCGGGGCGGCCGCTTTGCCCACCCTACGCGGCCTGCATGAATCGTCGAGGGGCCTGCTCACGCCGGGTCTCGGGCAATTATCCCGCTGGCCTCGTGAGCGGGATCGTTGCCTGCTCTTGGAATTTACGAAGCCTCGCGATTAGTTGCTGCCGGCCTCCGTCAACTACGAACTTCCGCCACAGAAGCCGACCAGCTATTGCGCATCGTATCGAGCAGCGAGGTGTGCACATGAGTCGTAGATCTTCAAGCCTTGTATCGATCGTCTCATTGTTGGTGGATGTTCGCCGGCCCCACGTCCGCCGTTGGGTACGAGCGACAATCTCGGTCGCGACTCTCGCCGGTGGTATAGGTGCGCATTCTCTGCTGCTTGGCGATGCGACGGCGCGCGATCTCGACGGGCGTTATGCCAATTCTCCGCTCAAGGGCTGGTTCGAGAGTTTGCGTTCGGGCAGGGGGCCGTGCTGCTCGGATGCGGATGGCACCGCGCTCTCGGACACGGATTGGGACACGAAGGATGGCCGCTATCGTGTCCGCATTGAAGGCCAATGGTGGGTCGTTCCGGAAGAGGCCGTGGTGACTGAGCCCAATCGCGCCGGCCGGACGATGGTATGGCCCGTGTATTATCGCGAGCTGAATACGGGCCTGCGCATCGATGTGCGCTGCTTCCTGCCGGGCAGCATGATGTAGGTGGGGATGTGCTGGATCGCAGGGCTGGAGGGTAGGCAAAGGCGCGCAAGCGACATGCTGCGTCAGACGCGGTCTCTTGCGCGCCGTGCCCACCATTCCCTCCGCTGGCGCGGATGCACGGTGGGCACGCGCCGCCTGGCGGCAGCGCTTTGCCCACCCTACGAGATGACGATTACTCCGCCGCTTGCGCCGCTTTCAGCGTCGGATAGTCGGTGTAGCCCTTTTCGCCGCCGCCATAGAGGGTGGCGCGGTCGAGCTCGTTGAGAGCTGCGCCCGTCTTGAGCCGCTCGACCAAGTCGGGATTGGCGATGAACGGCCGACCGAAGGCGATCAGGTCGGCCGCGTTGGCATCGAGCTGCTTGTTCGCGAGCGCGAGGTCATAGCCGTTGTTGGCGATGTAGGTGCCGTTGAAGCGCTTGCGCAGCGAGGCGTAGTCGAACGGTGCAACGTCGCGCGGGCCGCCGGTCGCCCCCTCGATCACGTGGATGTAGACCAGATTCAGGGCCGCAAGCTGGTCGACGATGTAGTCGAACAGCGCCTGCGGATTGGAATCCGAGATGTCGTTGGCCGGCGTCACCGGCGACAGGCGGATGCCGGTCTTGTCGGCGCCGATCGCCTCCGAGACGGCCTTGGCGACCTCGAGCATCAGCTTTGCGCGGTTCTCGATCGAGCCGCCATAGGCGTCGGTGCGCTTGTTGGCCCCGTCCTTGGCGAACTGGTCGAGCAGATAGCCGTTGGCGCCGTGGATCTCGACGCCGTCGAAGCCGGCCTCGATCGCATTCAGCGCGGCCTGCTTGAACGCCGCGACGATGCCGGGAATTTCCGCGAGTTCGAGCGCACGTGGCGCTGAGACGTCGGTGAAGGCGCCGCCGACGAAGGTCTTGGTCTTGGCGGCGACGGCCGAGGGCGCGACCGGCGCGCCGCCGTTCGGCTGCAGCGAGACATGGGAGATGCGGCCGACGTGCCAGAGCTGGATGAAGATGCGCCCGCCCTTGGCATGCACCGCGTCGGTCACCTTGCGCCAGCCGGCGATCTGCGCCTTGGAATAGATGCCGGGCGTGTCCTGGTAGCCCTGGCCCTGCTGCGAGACCTGGCTGGCCTCGGAGATCAGGAGGCCGGCCGAGGCGCGCTGGGCGTAATACTCGGCCGTCAGTGGACCAGCGGCGAGGCCTTCGACGGCGCGGTTGCGCGTCAGCGGCGCCATCACGACGCGATTGGCGAGGGTGATCGGACCGAGCTGGTACGGCTCGAACAGTTTGGATGCACTCATCGGGGTCTTTCCAGGAGGGAGGAGGACGGGGTTCAGGTCAGTTGTGCATTGCCGCGAACAGCGCAATGCCGGGAGGTATCCGTCCGGCGCAGACGAGCCGCGCGATGGAGCGGCCGCGACTGGCCGTCCGCTGGACAGCCTGTCGCAGTACACGAAAGGGGATCAGGCCACGCCCAGGAAGTCCCGCTTGCCGATGTCGACGCCGTTGTGGCGGAGAATGCCGTGAGCGATCGCAGCGTGGAAATAGAAGTTGGGAAACGAGACGCGGTTAACGAAGTCCTGCCCCTTCAGGGTCAGGGTGGTGTTGGGCCCGCTGGGAAAGGTCACGTCGCGGCTATCGGCCCCGTCGAACTGCGCCGGCGTGAACGCCTTGAGGTAATCGACGGTCTTGGCGAGCCGCTGGCGGAGCTCGGCGAATGTCGTCTCGGTGTCGGGCGTGCTGGGGATCTCGCTGTGGGACAGCCGCGCGCACCCCTTGGCGGCAAAGTCGCAGGCGAGCTGGATCTGCTTGGAGAGCGGCAGCATGTCCGGATACAGGCGTGCGCCGAGCAGCACCTCGGGGGCGATCTTCCTGGCTTCGCAATGGGCCTCGGCCTTGCTGAGCAGGCCGGACAGGCTGCCGAGGATCTGGAGGTAAGCCGGGACGGTCGAATCGTAGAAGGACATGTGATGCTCTCTCTTGGCAGGAGACGTCGCGACGAAAGCGCGCGCCCTCGGAGATGGGGCGGCGTTCAAGAGAATGCAACTGCATCTTTCCGGTTTTTCCGGGCGCTGGCGGATTGCTGCCCTACCGTTCCCGGCATATCACCTCGTCTATGCGAGCTGGCCGTCGCCGGCGTTCTCAGCGATTTTCGATGTCGCGGCAAATAGGCGGTCGCCACTGCTGTCGCACGACTGGCATCCATCAGGCGCATGCCTTCCAGTATGAGGATTTCGCCGAGCCGTGGACGCAACGCCGGATCGAGGTCGTGGAGAATTTCGAGCGGGACACCGGCCTGAAGGCGTATAAGGCTTGGATGGACAAGAAGGACCGGCACCCGTACTGAGGCAGGCACGACGGCGACGGCTCATTTCGGCTGAGTTGCCGACCATGCTCGGGATGGAGATCATTGTGACAAGCCGACGGGCTCGAGTTGTCCGTCAGCTCCCGCTTTTGTGTCCGGAGCGATCATCTCGCGGTCCAATTCCAAGGGTGATAGATTGGAATTGGGAGGAGCGGACGATGGTCGCATGACATCGGAGGACACGCATGATCCGTTCCGGAGCTTTGATCGCCATCCTGCCGTGCAATGATCTCGATGCCTCGGAGCGGTTCTACAATCGGCTCGGCTTTGCGCGCCCGGACAGCGACAGGCCGGCTCCGGGTGAGCCCGACACCTATCGCATGCTGTCGAATCCGCAAGGTGGATCTCTGCACCTGACGGACGCGGTCGAGGGATGGCTGACGCCGGGCCGAAACCCCTTTGGACTCTACCTCTATGTCGAGGATGTCGACGCCGCGGCGCGGGAGTTTCAGCAAACGCCCGAAGACAAGCCTTGGGGGATGTACGAGTTCGCGCAATCCGACCCGGATGAAACCTTGGTCCGTGTCGGCTGGCCAACGCGGCTGCGCGCCGGGTCGTAAGAGGTCATCGACTCGTTTGGGCTCTTACGCGCCACGCGCGGGCGTCGCCCGCCGATGTGCGCTCACCGCGTCGCTGTCGTTGAAGCCGGTGCCGCCTGCGCCCGCGGCGTGTTTCCACGCATCCGCGTGAGCAGCTCTGCCGTGGGCCAGGAGTCGGCCGGCAGCCCCAGCCGCAGCTGCATCGTCTTGACCGCGGTGCGACTCTGCTGTCCCAGCACGCCGTCGACCTTGCCGACGTCGAAGCCGGCCTTCACCAGCAGCTGCTGCAGCTCCTTGATCTCGTTGAACGGCAGTTGCGCCACGGGACCGGCGGGCTTGCGCATTGGCGGCGCGCCGGCGATGCGGGCGGCGAGGTAGCCGGCCGTGGTCGAATAGATCAGCGAGTTGTTCCATTCGGTATAAGCGGCGAAGTTGGCATAGGCCAGGAACGCCGGGCCGTTGCGGCCCATCGGCAGCAGCACCGAGCCTTCGAGCGCATCGTTCGGCAGCGGCCGGCCATCGGCATAGGTCACGCCGAGGGCGGTCCATTTGCTGCGCGGCGCCTTGACGGTGAGGTCGGCCTGCTCCCAGGGAAACGTCTGCGGCACGCGGATCTCCTCCAGCCACGGCTCGCCGCGGCGCCATTTCAGTCCGGTCGCGATGTAGTTGGCGGTCGAGCCGATCACGTCGGGCGCGCTGCGCAGGAGATCGCGGCGGCCGTCGCCGTCATAGTCGACGGCATAGGTGACGTAGTGGGTCGGCAGGAACTGGGTCTGGCCGAGCTCGCCAGCCCAGGAGCCGATCATCTCTGACGGCGTGAGATCGCCGCGGTCGATGACCTTCAATGCGGCGATGGTCTCGTTCTGGAAGCGCTCGCTGCGGCGGCAGTCATAGGCCAGCGACACCAGTGACGGCAGCACCGGCAAATTGCCCATGTTGGCGCCGAAATCGCTCTCCAGACCCCAGAACGCGGCGATGACCGCCGGGGGCACGCCATACTCCTTCTCGGCGCGCGCGAACGCTGCCGCGTGCGCCTTGATGTGCTGCTGGCCGTTCTGCATCCGGTAGGGCGCGGCCATCCGGCCGGCGAACTCGGTGAACAATTGACCGAACACGCGCTGGCCGCGGTCGCGATTGACGATGCCCTGGTTGTAGGTGAGGTAGGGCGAGGCGGCCGCGATCGCGCTCTGAGACACGCCTTCGGCAATGGCACGCTGCTTCAGCTCGGCGAGAAACCGGTCGAAGCTCTGGCCGTTATGGCAGGCCGCGGCGCGCATCGATGGCGCCGGCTTGGGCCGCGGCGCCGCAGCCTCCGGCGCCATTTGCGCCGACGCGCTGACAACCAGCATGAACGAGGTTGCGAGCGCGCTGAAGGTGACGCGCAAGGCAGTCGAAGAGCTTCGCATCCGGTCTCACCGATGGCTGTCTAATTCCTTGTCCATCCATCGATATCCGATACGGAGGGAAAGGAAAAGGCGAGGGGGAAGCGAATGGTGGAAAGGAGCGAATGGCGAATAGGGAGTAGCGAATAGGGGATGAGGAAGCCCCCATTCGCTACTCGCCCTCTTCACCCAACCTTCGCCAGCGCCGCCTGGGCCTCGCTCTGGATCCGCTTGAGATGCTCGGCGTCGCGAAAACTCTCGGCATAGAGCTTGTTGACGTCCTCGGTGCCGGAGGGGCGCGCCGCGAACCAGCCGTAGTCGGTCTCGACCTTGATGCCGCCGAACGACTGGCCGTTGCCCGGAGCCTTGGTATGCACCATGCGGACGGGATCGCCGGCGAGCTCCTTCAGGTTCAGCATTTCCGGCGTCAGCGCCTTCAGCGCCGCCTTTGCCGGCGGGCTCGCCGGCACGTCGATGCGCTCATAGACCGGCGCGCCGAGCTCTGCCGTCAGCTCCTTGTAGAGCTCGCTCGGGTCGCGGCCGCGCCTGGCCATGATCTCGGCCGCGAGCAGCCCGAGGATCAGGCCGTCCTTGTCGGTGGTCCACACCGTGCCGTCGCGCTTCAGGAACGAGGCGCCTGCGCTCTCCTCGCCGGCGAAGCCGAAGCTTCCGGAGCCGAGCCCTTCGACGAACCATTTGAAGCCGACCGGCGTCTCCACCAGCTTGCGGCCGAGCTTCTGCGCGACGCGATCGATCAGCGAGCTCGACACGATGGTCTTGCCGATGGCGGCGTCGCTGCGCCAGTCGGGCCGGTGCGCGAACAGATAGGAGATCGCGGTCGCCAGATAGTGGTTCGGATTCATCAGCCCGCCCGAGC
Organism: Bradyrhizobium sp. HKCCYLS3013; assembly: GCF_051167615.1. NCBI lineage: Bacteria > Pseudomonadati > Pseudomonadota > Alphaproteobacteria > Hyphomicrobiales > Nitrobacteraceae > Bradyrhizobium > Bradyrhizobium sp. HKCCYLS3013. Next base: position 101,863 of record NZ_JBNPTK010000005.1, on the reverse strand, counting down.
GCGTGACGATGCCATGGCGGTCGGCGTCGGTGTCGTTGGCAAACGCGACGTCGAAGCGCTCGCGCATGCCGATCAGGCTCGCCATCGCATAGGGCGACGAGCAGTCCATGCGGATCTTGCCGTCCCAGTCCGCGGTCATGAACCGGAAGGTCGGATCGACGAGATCGTTGACGATGGTGGCATTGAGGCCGTAGCGCTCGATGATCGGCGCCCAATAGGCAATCGCCGCGCCGCCGAGCGGATCGATGCCGATCTTGATGCCCGCGGACTTGACGGCCTCGAGATCGACGGTGTTGGCGAGATCGGCGACGTAGGGCGTGATGTAGTCGTAGGTGTGCACCGAGCCGCTCTGCTTGGCCCGGCTGTAGCTGATGCGCGATACGCCATCGAGGTCGTTGGCCAGATAGACATTGGCCTGCCGCTCGATCTCGCCCGTCGCATCGGTGTCGGCGGGGCCGCCATGCGGCGGATTGTATTTGTAGCCGCCATCCTCCGGCGGATTGTGCGACGGCGTGATGACGACGCCGTCGGCGAGATGCGCCGTGCGGCCCTTGTTGTAGGAGATGATGGCGTGCGAGATCACCGGTGTCGGCGTGTAGCCGCCGTCCTTGTCGACCATCACCTCGACGCCATTGGCGCCGAACACTTCGAGCGCGCTGGCCAGCGCGGGCTCGGCCAGCGCGTGGGTGTCGATGCCGACGAAGAGGGGGCCGTCGAGGCCCTGCTGGCGGCGGTAGTCGCAGAGCGCCTGGCTGGTGGCGAGAATGTGGTTCTCGTTGAAGCCGGTCTTCAACGACGAGCCGCGATGGCCCGACGTGCCGAACGCGACGCGCTGGGTCGGCTCGTGCGGGTCGGGCTTCAGCGCATAATAGGCCGTGATCAGCCGCGGAATGTTGGCGAGCGCAGCATTGGCGATCGGCTTGCCGGCTGCGGGGTCTGTCTTGGCCATGAAGCATCCTTCGCAAGTTCGAGAAACATCTGCGGCGGCGCTTCGTTCCGCCGCGGCGGGCGCAGGGAACGCGGCGCGTCGCGACGAACCTGCCGCAACATGGCGGCGTGCGGCGATCCGATCAACGGAATTCGTGCACGCCCCCGCGACGGCGTGAAGCCTGTTCGAGGTCGGCTGGGGGAATGCTCGACACTCGCGGTCGAGGCCGGCCAATGTCGCCACCTTGTGCGCGCGACATTAACCACGCCTCACGGAGTCCGCGTGCCGGGACCGGCGCTTAAGCCTGAGTTTAACCGATGACCCTTGAAATAGCAGGCCAGAGCAGAGGCGCGTCTCGTGCGCGGGAGAGTCGTCAGGAGCGGAAAAGTGAGAGCGCTTTGTCTCGGCGCGTTGGCCGTCGTTTCAACCTTGGCGCTGGCCGGCTGCAGCCACCAGGTCACGCCGCAGGTGGCATCGTCTTGCGTCGATCTGAGCGGAAGGCCCTGCGTGGACGGTCCCGTCGCCGACCAGTCGCCGCAATCATTGGAGCCTATCACCACGATCCACAAGCCTGCGGTCGCGCGCCGCGCGGCTCTGCAGCGCAAGCACGCCCGTGCCGCAAAGCGCCGGGTCAAGTCGCAAATCGTCACCGCCAAGCCGGCTGAGAAGCCGACTGAAAGGCCGGTTGACAAACCGATCGAGAAGCCGCTCGCGGCGCCGGCGCGAACGCCGCGGCCCGGTTCGCCTGCGCCGGCTGACGGAGCACCTTCGCCGGTGATCAAGACCCCCGCCGCCACGACGGACACGCCGAGTCCGGCCAAGGTCCAGAACGACGTCATGGTGGCTGCGGTGACGGTGGCCGCCGAGCTCGCCGAGCGGATGACCGCGCTGCGTGTCCCCGAAGGACCCGGCGAAAGTCCTCTCGTCGCTGTGCTGCTGGCGCGTCCCACCGTGCGTGGCGTAGGCGATCTCAGCGGCAAGGTGATCGCGATCGACGAGCGCTATGCCAAGTCCAACGCGAAGATCACCGCGGCCATGAATGCGGCCGGTGCGACGGAGGTGCTGCTGCTGGAAGGGCAGGCCACCGCGATCACCCGGTTGAACAATGGCGAGGTGAGCGCGGCCGTGGTGGCCCTGGTCTCGCCCGAGGCCGCGGAGGCGTTTCCGAAGATCGCGGGCTTTCGCCTGTTCTCTGTCGTCCTGAAGCCTTAGCCTCACGACGAGCATGAACATCTGCTTGGCATGCCAAAGCAGCGCCTTCATGCAGTCATCAGGACAGATTGTTGCGGAGGCAAGTCGAAAGGCCCGGCGAAGGTTGCTGTCGAGGGCGCAATCTTGCGGAGGGGGGCTCCCACGTTCGGAGCCCGGCTCAAGCCTTCTTGGCGGCCTTCTTCGGCGCGGCCTTCTTCGGTGTGGGCTTGGCAGGATCCTTCCCGGCCGCCTTGCTCGTCGCCTTGCCGCCTTGCGGCTTGGCCGCCGCACCGTCGGCCTTCTTCTCCGGCTGCTTGGTCTCCGGCTTCCTGGGCAGCTCCGCGGCGGCGGCCTGGCGCATCGCGCGGGCGTAGCTGTCGGCGACGTTGTCGGCGGAGATCAGGAGCCGTCGGGCGGCGGCATTGGCCTGCTCGACCGCCTCGCGCGCGAGCAGCTTGAAGCGCTCCTTGGCATCCTTGTCCTTGGCCTTGACGGCCATGCCGGTGAAGCGGTCCTTGCGCTTCTTCGCCGCGGCCAGAATGGCCTTGTTCTGCTGCTTGGCCAGTTGCCGGATCACGGCATCAAGATCGGCATCCGCCATCGTCGTCCCCAACTCCCCCAGAGAATCAGCGCGCCCCGGCGCTGCAAACCGCGCGGACTATGCAATCGGCGCCGCCGCTTTGCAATCGGGGTACCAGAGGAGGGGCGCTGCGCAGATCCGGGCGGCGGGCGGATGAGACCCGTCCGTCATTCGGTGTCGTGCGGGCCCACGAAAACCCTGCGCATGGCGGTCATGCCGCTTCGAGTGGTGTATCGACACCGCTTACGACAATCGGAAACGCAACGTAACGAATTCTCTGCAATTCCATCAATTCCAATGCAACGGTTGATCCGCAACATCCTCGGCAACATCACCGTGTTTGTTGGAGTGTGGCCGTGCTGGCCGGAAATAGATACCTCAGGCTATTGTCGCGGTTCCGTCGTGACCAGAGCGGCAACATCGCGATCATCTTCGCGCTTGCCCTGCTCCCGATCCTCGCCTTCGTCGGCTCGGCGATCGACTATTCGATGGCCGTGCGCGCCAAGGCGAAGCTGTCGGCTTCGATGGACGCCGCGATGCTGGCTGCGACCGGCTACACCGCGATGCGCGGCGCCGCGTCGGACGCCAAGACGGCGGCGACCAACATGTTCAACGGCCAGATGGCGGCGCATAATCTGGCGGCGGACTCGCTGAACATCGATATCAGCGATAGCGTCACCGCGCGGACCGTGACCGGCAGCGCCAGCGTGGTGGTCAAGACGGCCTTCATGCACATGTTCGGCTACCCGACCATGACGGTCTCGGCCTCGTCGTCGGCTTCGGCCTCGTTCCCGACCTACATGGACTTCTACGTTCTGCTCGACAACTCGCCGTCGCAGGGCCTCGGCGCAACCACGGCCGACATGACGACGCTGCAGAATGCGACCTCCGACAAGTGCGCCTTCGCCTGCCACGACACCTATACGTCGAGCACGAAGAAGACGCTGCAGACCAACAGCTATTATTCCATCGCCAAGAAGAAGGGCGTGACGATGCGGATCGACGTCGTCAGGTCGGCGACGCAGTCGCTTACGGACACCGCGACCGCCAGCCAGGTCGTCAGCAACCAGTACCGCATGGCGGTCTACAGCCTGGGCAGCGATTGCGGCTCGCTCGGCCTCACGACCATCGCCAGCCTGTCGTCGAGCATGTCGTCGGTGAAGTCGTCGGTCGGCTCGCTGGACCTGATGACGATCCCCTATAGCGGCTACAACAACGACATGTGCACCGATTACGACGGCGCGATGTCCGCCATGAACGGCGTGATCCCGACGCAGGGCGACGGCTCGTCGACCAAGCCGCAGAAATGGCTGTTCCTCGTCGCCGACGGCGTCGCCGACTACTCCTACCCGACGACGTGCAGCAAGACGGTGCTTTCCGGCGGACGCTGCCAGGAGCCGCTGAACACCGCGACCTGCACCTCACTGAAGGCGCGTGGCATCAAGATCGCGGTGCTCTACACCACCTATCTCGCGATCACCAACAACAGCTGGTACACGACCTACATCGCCCCGTGGCGCAGCGACATCGGCAACATCATGAAGTCTTGCGCAAGCCCCGGCTACTACTACGAGGTGGATTCCAGCGGCAGCATCGGCGCCGCTTTGACCGCTCTGTTCCAGCAGGCGATCGCCTCGGCGCATCTGACCAAGTAGCCCCGGCTCACGCCTCGGAGGCCGGCAGCTTGACGAGCCGCTCGATCGTGGTGCGATCGTTGAGCACGGCGAGCATTTCGCGGCGGGAGAGGAAGTCGATTGCGTCGCTGAAGCATGCCGCGTCGGCAATCCTGGCCTTCGCCGTCGTCAGCTCGACATCGATGTCGCCCGGCTCGCGCCGCCGCGGCACGGGCAGGGCATCGACGTGCTGCCGCCGCAGCTCGGCATTCCGCTGCAGCGCGACCAGCGCGGCCTCGCGGCGAGGCTCGGGCTCACCGGCAAGCTCCCGGGCGCGGATCAGCACGCGCGGCGGCGTCCGGTCCTCGGGCGTCACGAACAGGCCGGCGCCGGTGCCGCGGCCGCCCGTCAGAAGGCCGATCGGAATCGACAGCACGAGGCCGGCGATGACCGGCGACATCCAGGCGAGCAGGGGCAGCGACACCGCATAGGCGCTGGCAGCCATGGCGAGGCCGCACAGGGTGGGCAGCGCGAACTTGCGATAGATCTCCTGCCGGCTCACGCCGCCGTCGCTGCGGCGCTGCACCTGCCACCCGGCGTCGCGCCCGAGCAGGATCTCGATCACGGCGACCGACTGGAAGATCATCATCGATGGCGCGATCAGCGCCGCCAGCACGGTCTCCGCCAACACCGCGACGCAGAGGCGCAGCCCGCCGCCGAAGCCGCGGCGCCGCGCCGGCGTGAACAAGGTCGCGAGGCAGGCGAGCAGCTTCGGCACCATCAAGAGCCCGAGGGTCGCGGCAAAGACCTGGGCGGCGAGCACCGGATCCTGCGCCGGCCAGCTCGGAAACAGCGCAAAGCCCTTCGGGAAATATTCCGGGCGGACGAAATTGGCCTGCAGCGAAATCAGGATGCCGAGCACGAGGAACGCGAACCAGAGCGGCGCGGTGATGTAGGCGCCGATGCCGATCAACAGGTGCAGCCGCGACACCCAGTGCAGGCCGCGCGCCGGCAGCACCGCCAGATGCTGCAGATTGCCCTGGCACCAGCGCCGGTCGCGCGCGGCGTGATCGATCAGCGAGGGCGGCACTTCCTCGTAGCTGCCGTCGAGGTCGACCGTCATGTAGATTCCCCAGCCGGCGCGGCGCATCAGCGCGGCCTCGATGAAGTCGTGGCTGAGAATATGCCCGCCGAACGGTTTTCGCCCGCGCAACTCCGGCAAGGCCGCGTCCTGCGCGAACGCGGCGATGCGGATGATGGCGTTGTGGCCCCAGTAATTGCCTTCTGCGCCGTACCACCAGGCATTGCCGGCGGCGATGACGGGTCCGTAGAGCCGGCCGGCGAATTGCTGCAATCGCGCGAACAGGCTGGTGCCGTTGACGATAACGGGCAGGGTCTGGATCAGCGCCGCCTGAGGGGCATGCTCCATCGCGTGCGCCAGCCGTACCACGGTCGCGCCGCTCATCAGGCTGTCGGCGTCGAGGATGATCATGTGATCATAGGCCGCGCCGAAGCGCCGTACCCACTCGGCGATGTTGCCCGCCTTGCGGGCGACATTGTCGGCGCGGTGCCGGTAGAACACGCGATCTGTGCCGCAGGCCTCGCGCAGCGCCAGGAACGCGGCCTCCTCGCCGATCCAGATGTCGGGATCGGTGGTGTCGCTGAGCAGGAACCAGTCGAAGCGCTCGGCCTGACCGGTCTCCGCCACGGACTCGATCATGGCGCGCAAGCGCACCATCACCGCGTGCGGATCCTCATTGTAGGTCGGCAGCAGCATCGCCGTGCGGCTCGAGAGTCCGGGCAGCGGACCTTCGACGTCGATCGCGATCGTATCGCGGCGGCGCGCGAACATCGCGCAGAAGCCGGCCAGCGCCGACACGAAAGCAAAGGCGATCCAGGCGAGCAGGATCGAGAACAGCACCAGCACCATGCCTTCCAGCACGGTCACGCCGCCGACATCGACCACCTCGTACATCCTGGTGCAGCCGGCCAGCGTCAGCGCGGCCGTGCCGGCGAAGATCAGCATGCGTCGGAACGCGATGCGTGGCCCGCTCGTGATCGCCTGCGTCGCCGCCGGAACATGATGGAGCGGCGACGGCTGCATCGCGAGCGGCGCTTCTGGGGGCAGCAGGCCGTTGATCTCCGCGCGACGAGGCGCGCGCATCGTCTCTGCGGCTACGGCGTCCATCGGTAGATCCAGCTTTCGGAGACGAGCTTGTCGTTGGCGGTCAGCTCCGCGCGCAACTCGACCGGTGCGCTATTGACGGCGCATTGGAAGCTCAGCCGCCATCCGCCCGTCTCGGGATTGGGCTGCGTGACGATGTTGGTCACCTCGGCCTTGTCGGCGCTCACCACGCCCTTGACCTGCGCCGGATCGAGCCCTTTCAGGGCGTCGCCCTCGAGCTCCAGCACGAACAGCCGGCCTTCGCCGTGAACGCCGACGCCGGTGCGGGTGAAGCGCGCCAGCGCGTGCGGCTTCGGCGCGTCCTGTCCCCAATGCAGGCGATAGGTCATGTTGTGCTCGCCCTTGGCGGCGAGCGGCGTCTTCGGCCGCCAGAATGCGGCGATGTTGTCGTGGATCTCCTGCTTGGTCGGAATCTCGAACAGCACCACGGCGCCTTCGCCCCAGTCGCCGATCGGCTCGATCCACAGGCTCGGCCGCCGTTCGAAATGCGATTCCAGATCCTGATAGGCGGCATAGCTGCGCTCGCGCTGCATCAGGCCGAAGCCGCGCGGATTGAGGTCGTTGAACACGCTGACTTGCAGGTCGCGCGGATTGCTCAAGGGACGCCACAGCTGCTCGCCCTTGCCGTTGAACATCGCAAGCCCGTCGGAATCATGCACCGCGGGTCGGAAGTCGTCGGCCTCGTTGCGGTCGTTCGGTCCGAAGAAGAACATGCTGGTCATCGGCGCCAGCCCGGCATGGCCGATCTCGACGCGCGGGTACAGCGAGGCCTCGACGTCGAACACGGTGGTCTCGCCGGGACGAATGGTGAAGCGGTAGGAACCGGTCGCGCTCTTGCTGTCGAGCAGCGCGTGCACCACCATCGCGGTGGCGCCCGGCGTCGGCTTCTCCAGCCAGAACGCCTTGAAGACGGGGAATTCCTCGCCCTTCGCCTCGCCGGTGTCGATGGAAAGTCCCCGCGCGGAGAGACCATAGATCTCACCCTTGGCCACCGCGCGAAAATAGCTCGCGCCGAGGAACACGCAGACCTCGTCATAGTAGTCCGGCCGGTTCATCGGCGCATGGATGCGGAAGCCGGCGAAGCCGAGGTCGGCCGCCGGGAACGCCGCGACCTGCTGGCCGAATGCGAAGTCCTCGGGACGATAGGCCACGGGCCTGGCCTGTCCGTCCGCAACCTCGTAGATGTCGACCCGGTCCTTGTAGATCGAGCCGCGATGGAAGAACTGCGCCTGGAACGGCAGGTCGTCGCCGCGCCACAGCGCGTGGTCCGGCAGGAAGCGGATCGAACGATAGGCATCGTAGTCGAGCTTCGCCAGCGCGTCCGGCAGCTTGTCGTCCGGCGCGGCGAATGGCTTGGCCGCGAGGGCGCGTGCGAGGTCGCGCACGGTGGCTGCACTGAACGGCTGAGCCGCAGGCGGCGCTGCGGACGCGCTCCGCGCCAGGGACGCGGCGACCGGGATCGCAGCCGCAGATTGAATGAACTGACGGCGATTCAACTTATTCTCACTCTGTTGCGTGGAACTGCGGAGCAACCCTTCTGGAGGCCTGCGGTTCCACCGCAAGCCAACAAGAGGCGGCTTTGGAGTTCCGACCTGCTGAATGCGCCAACGGCGATCCGTCCGGCGCGTGAGAGCATGTGCGCGGCGTTCTGAACGCAGCGTGAGCGACGGTCCCGCGTGGCGGACATGGAGCCGAGACGTGAGCATTCGACCTGCTCGCGTCAGCCGCAGCAATTTTGCTTCTCGTGTCTTACGCCGGAAGGTGCGGGGCTACATCCAGGGCTGGGATCTTCCACGTCCTGACTCGCACTCGGCGGCTGCCGCAATGCCGACGATGGGTGCGCTCCTGCAACACGATTATTGATCCATCGCAACAAGGAGTCGTGCCGGGGCTCTACGAATCGATTGGTCTGCGGCAACCGATCAAGGCACGAAAAGGTACCATGATTGGTGACCCGAAAGGACGTCGAAGTCGGTCTAGCACTCCGCGCCCAGTTCATGCACCGAATCGAGCGAACGCCGGCGACAAAAATCTTACCGACTCCCGGGTCGGCAATGCCGCACCACGATCACCTGGAAGGGATTTGAATGCTTCGATTGCGTGCGCTGAACGCTCCGACGCCCTTTCTTTTTTTCACTGGCAAGGGCGGTGTAGGCAAGACGTCGCTCGCTTGTGCGACCGCCATCAGTCTCGCGGACCGTGGATTGCGTGTCCTTCTGGTCAGCACCGATCCTGCGTCGAACCTCGACGAGATGTTGGAAGTTGAACTAACTGACAGGCCGGTGCCGGTGCCGAACGCGGCAAGGCTCTTCGCGATGAATATCGACCCTGAGGCCGCAGCCGAGAGCTACCGATCTCGCGTGCTCGAACAGCTCGAGACCACGGTGACGGATCAGGAGAGATCGACCATACGCGAGCAGCTTTCCGGCGCATGCACCACCGAGATTGCCGCATTCGACGAGTTCGTCGGATTGCTGGACGGGGACAGAGCGGGTCACGACCATATCATCTTCGATACGGCCCCGACCGGCCACACCTTGCGGCTTCTGAGCCTGCCGAAGGCTTGGACCGGTTTCCTGAAGGACAACGACCGCGGAGCATCGTGCCTCGGCCCACATTCGGGTTTGAAGATGCAGGAGGATCGTTTTCGACAAGCGCTTCAAGCGCTGGGCGATCCTCGGCGGACGACCGTGGTCCTGGTGACCCGCGCCGACCGGAGTGCAATCCGGGAGGCGGCGCGAACGTCGAGCGAACTTGATGCACTCAACCTCTCCAATCAGACACTCGTCGTGAACGGACGCTTTCACGCCACTGACCCTGCCGACGCGGTCGCAAGCGCACTCGAGCGGGATCAGGATGAGGCGCTCGCCTCGATGCCGGATTCGCTGCGAAAGCTGCCGCGGGACGACGTCCCATTGGTTGGGTTCGACATTGTGGGTCTCGCGGCGCTCAGGGCCATGTTGTCGTCGTCCAGTCCACGGCTTGAGACGTCGACTGGCGAACAAGTTGGAGTGCCGGTTGACGTGCGTGGACTCGACCGCTTGGTCGATGACATCGCTCACCGCAATCGCGGCCTCATCATGGTCATGGGCAAGGGCGGCGTCGGGAAGACGACGGTTGCCGCTGCCATCGCTGTCGGCCTTGCGAGGCGCGGGCATGCCGTCCACCTCAGCACGACCGATCCAGCGGCCCACGTCATGGATGTCGTTGACGCCGCGATCCCAGGGCTGACGGTGGACCGGATCGATCCTCGGCGCGAGACGGAGCGCTATGTCGCGAAAATACTGGCGAGCCGTGGCCGCGACCTGGATGAGCAGGGCAAGGCGCTCCTGCTTGAGGACCTGGCTTCGCCCTGCACGGAGGAAGTCGCCGTTTTCCATGCCTTCTCGCACGTGGTTGCGGAAGCCCGGAGCGCCTTTGTGGTGCTCGATACGGCGCCGACCGGTCATACTCTGCTCCTGCTCGATGCGACCGGGGCCTATCATCGCCAGATGACGAGCCAATTGGAGCCGAGCGCCGCTGGCCGGCTGATCACGCCGCTGATGCGATTGCAGGATTCCAGCTACACGCAGATCATCCTGGTGACCCTGCCGGAAACGACGCCCGTTTCGGAGGCCGCCGCTCTCCAAGAGGACCTGCGGCGCGCCGGCATCGAGCCGTTCGGTTGGGTGATCAACAAATGCCTCGCCGCCTCCGGAACTCGCGATCCCCTGCTGCAAGCGCGGATTGCCAGAGAGCGGACCCAGATCGCTCGTGTTCAGGACGGCCTGGCCAAGCGCGCTTTCATCATGGGGTGGCGAAGCAGGCCTCCTGTCGGCATCGAGGAGCTTGAGGCCTTATCGATACCGAGATCTTGATCACGTTCAGCTCCAGCGCGATCTGGTCTCCTCCCCTCGCGTCTCTTGTTACGCGACCCCGCCCGCCCGTCGGGCAAATCGGCCGCGCATATTTGTTGGATTTGCGGCGCGCGCTACCGGCTCATGGCCTGTCGAGCTGTCAATTCCGTGTGCGCCGATGGACTGATTTCGTCAGCGAGTTCAGCTGGATCACTCGTGTCCAGTCCTATCGGCAAAAATATTGCTGTTTCCATTTTTCAGAATTTGATGTTCACTCCGCTTGTCCCGCCTCGATCTGAGGGGCGTTTCGCGGTCGTCACGAGCGTTGGGTGCGGGATGCGATGGGCGTATCGAACTGCAGCGCGAGCGATCGTGCCGACGAACGGTTCGATGCGCACGGTCAAGCCGTGTGGTCCTGATCTCCCGGTGCTGAGATCAAGTTTGCGCCTGCGATGGCGCTGATGACAGGGGCAAGACAGCCGGTCCCTGGGGAGAGCACGGAGTAAGCCGTAAAGCCATCGCGCGGGGAAGGCCGGGATGTCCCAGCCGAACCTGTGGTTCCTGCCCCGTGCATTTTTTCCGCACGGGGGCCATGGGGGCGGCGAGCTCCCGGTCTTCCCTGCGCCCTCTGTGTTCAAAGTGGGCAAACTAACAGAAAAGCTCGGGCGCAGATGCGCCGCGAGGAGGTGACTGCATGTCTCTCCGCACCGGATATCCGAGCTTCACGTGTCTCCGCGTGACGTGTGCTCGCGTCCGTGCGTTGTTTTTTCAGTGTCATTGCGAGAGCGGGGCTACACACTCCGCCCCCGGAATGACGGAGGCGAGAGTGGAGCCCTCACAACTCCCTCGCATTGCTGAACGCGAACGAGCTGACTCGCCGGGTGGTCTCATCCAAAATCAGCGTCCGCGTGATCGGCGGCTCGGCGCGCTGGGCGCAGTTCTCGCGCTCGCAGAGACGGCAGTTGACCCCGATCGGGGTGCCCTCGGCCGTCTCGAGATCCATGCCGGCGGCGTAGACGAGGCGCGACGCGTGGCGGATCTCGCAGCCCAGGCCGATCGCGAAGCGTGGCTGCGGCAGCGGATGCGGCGCCACCGGGCGGCGGACCATCTGGGCAATCGAGAAATAGCGCGAGCCGTCGGGCAGCTCGATGATCTGCTTCAGCAGCCGGTCCGGCGTGTCGAAGGTCGAGTGCACGTTCCACAGCGGGCAGGTGCCGCCGAACTTGGAGAACGGGAAGGTGCCCGACGAGAAGCGCTTGGAGACGTTGCCGGCATTGTCGACGCGCAGCATGAAGAACGGAATGCCGCGCGCGTTCGGGCGCGACAGCGTGGTGAGGCGGTGACAGACCTGCTCGAAGCCGGTGTTGAAGCGCTGCGCCAGCACGTTGATGTCGTAGCTGAGCGCCTCGGCAGCAGTGAGGAACGGTGCGTAGGGCATCATCACGGCGGCGGCGAAATAGCTCGCGAGTGTCATGCGGTAGAGCCGGCGCGAGGTGTCGTCGAGCGCGCCGGCGCGGCCGATGATGATCTCGAACTGTGGGAGGCATTCGGCCATGCCGAGTTGGACTGCGAGCTGGAAGGTGCGGCCGGGCCCGTCGACCAGCTCGGAGATCAGCAGCTGACGCCGATGGCGGTCGTAGCGGCGCAAGGTCTCGCGCATGACGTCGACCGGCATCACACGGGTCTGCACCGAATGTTTTTCGCGCAGCCGCGCGGCGAGCGCGGCATAGAGTCCTTCGGCCGGGACGTCGAGCGCGTCGCGCAAGGCTTCGGCCTGCTGCTCGAGCTCGGCGAAATAATTGCGGTTGGCCTCGATCAGGTCGCGCACCCGCTCGATCGGGTTGGCTTCGAAGCGGGCGCCGTCGTTGCGGTCGGCCATCTGCGCCGCCACCAGGGTCTCGCCGCGCCGGGCCTCGGCGTAGGCCGCGTACAGCCGCTGCAGCGCATGGGTGACGCCGGGGCAGAGCTCGGCAAGGTCGCGCAGCTCCTGCTTGGGCAGCTCGATCTGCCGGAACAGCGGATCGGAGAAGATCTCGTTGAGCTCGGCGAAGAAGCGGTCCTCGTCCGCGGTGGCGAGATCGCGCAGATCGAGATCATAGGCCTCGGCCAGCCGCAGCAGGATCTGGGCCGAGACCGGGCGCTGGTTGCGCTCGATCAGGTTGACATAGCTCGGCGAGATGCCGAGGCCCTCGGCGAGCTGGGTCTGGGACAGCCCGAGCTGCTGGCGGATGCGCCGGAAGCGGGGCCCGACGAACAGCTTCTTTCCGGACTCACCGGGCATCGCGATCCCCTCATGGCCGACCGGCCCTCGGATTGTGACAAAATTGACAAAATGACATTTATGACAAGTGATGATGTTACATGACATCACCATTCGAAAACAAGGCCTCTGTACGAAGCTGCCGGTTTCGCGTTTATCTCCTGTCACGCAATTCGCAATGCACTGTCAAAGTTGTGACGGTTGAAGGAGGGTCTCATGACCAGCAATTTCTGGGTGATCGGCGGCGAGTTCGGCTCGATGAATTTCCACAAGCTGGTGGAAGGCTCGGCCCAGGTGAAGGGGCCGTTCAAGTCGCGCAAGGAGGCCGAGGACTGCTGGCGCGAGGTGTCCGAGGAGAACCGCCACAAGGCCGGCGTCCGCTTCTCGATCGTCGAGGAGCCGCAGCGCGCGCCGGCGGCCTGATCGCCGGAAGGAATGCATTGCCGGGTATTTGAATAAGCTCGAGGAAAGAGCCCAAGGACGGGGCGGTCTCAGCCGGGTCATGCCGGAGGAGGCCGCCCACGTCCGTTTCGTGGTTACGCCAGCGTGCTTATAACCCATTGAAGATGAAAGGGGATTGCAGAATACTGGGTTACTGCTACGTTAACACGGTGGGAACCTGGCGAAACCAGGGCCGAACCGTGAAAGCGTGACCGATGTCCGAGGCCGCCGACAGCAGCACTGAAGCCCGCCCCGTGCGCCTGCGCGAGGCGCTGCGCCAGGCCCGGATCGAGGCCGCAGACCGAACGGGCGTGGTGGTCGACCTGCGCGACGCCGAGGTGGCGCGGCTCGAAATTCTCAACGACGCGCTGGACCCGCTGTTCGCGGAGATCCCGAGCCAGCTCGATCTGTTCGATCGCGGCATCAGCCAGGGCGAGACGCCGCGGCTGTGGATCGACGTCGTCGCCCACGTCGTGATGGGGCGTGACAAGCGGCAGTATCGCTTCGTGCAGGACACCCGAAACGGCCGCGTCGTGCTCGCCGAGTCGCACGACATCGCGGCGATCGTGAAGGCCGTCACCGATTACGTCGCGCGCCGCATGGTCGAGCGCGAGCGCGCCTTCAGCGTCGCAAGGGCTCAGACGAAGACGAGCGCCGAGGCGCCGCGGCGGCGCGGCGGGGTCTGGCCGTTCGTGCTCGGCTTCGTGCTCGGCGCGCTGTCGCTGTTCGGCGTCGCATTCTATGCGAGCCTGCAGCAGATCTGACGGCGTGGCCGCGCCTCAAAGCAGGCGGACCTCGCGGATCTCGCGCACCCGCAGCGCCTCGTTGACCGCCCGCACCCTCATGTCGCAGCGCCAGTGATTGCCGTCGCTGCTGATGGCGAACATGTTGTAGGCCGCGGCGGGATAGTGGCCATGCGCCATCGACGACGCCGAGGGCACGCCGACGACCGGGATCTTGCGCTCCGGGCCGTCGATCCAGATCGTCGAATGCACGTGGTCGTGGCCGTGCAGGATCAGCTCGACGCCGTGGCGCGCGAGCAGCGCGACGAGCTTCCCGGCGTCGGTCAGCCGCTTCATCCGGTGGGCCGAGCGCAGCGGATGATGCACCAGCAGCACGCGGAACAGCGGCTCGTGGGCCAGCGATTCGAGCATCTGCTCCAGCGCGGCGAGCTGTGCGCTGCCGAGCCGTCCCGTCGCCATGAACGGCGCCGACGGCACGGCCGAGGACAGGCTGATCAACGCGAGCGGCCCGCGCCGGCGCAGCGACGGGAACGTAGCCGGTCCCTCGGCATCGCCGCCGAAATAGTCGGCAAAGCTCTCGGCGAAGCGCAGCCGCGTCGAGCGCACATAGGCGTCGTGATTGCCGGGAATCGCGGTGACCTTGTCCGGCGGCCCCACCGTCCGCAGCCAGGCCTGGGCGAGCGGGAATTCGGATTCGAGGGCGAAATTGACCAGATCGCCGGTGACGGCGATCTGGTCCGGCATCTGCGCATGCAGATCGGAGATGAGCAGATCGAGGATGTCGCGGCGGTGATATTTGTAGCGATTGCGCGTCCAGTTGAGATAGCCGAGTGCGCGCTTGCCGGCGAGCTCCGACAGGCGCGGCTTGTGCTGGGGGGCGAGGTGCGGGTCGGACAGGTGGGCGAGGGTGAAGGCAGCCATTACGCCCCTCGGTGCCGATGGCGGATGCAGGCGCGCCCAGCAGATGTCATCTCGTGCTATCCCTCGTGATGCCCCGGCTCTCATGACAAGCCCCGCCTGCGAGCGCAAGAACAACCAGGACGACGACAGCGATGACGACACATCTGAGCCGGCTGCGGATCCGGTTCGAGCCGGTGCTCCGGCGCGGCTTCCACCTCTATTGGCGCTTCGCCCGCGGCATGACGCTGGGCGTCCGCGGCGTGGTGCTGGATGCCGAGAACCGCGTGTTCCTGGTCCGGCATGGCTATGTCTCGGGCTGGCACCTGCCGGGCGGCGGCGTCGAGGTCGGCGAGACGTTCATCGAGGCGCTGACGCGGGAGCTGTTCGAGGAGGGCCGGATCGCGCTCGAAGGCGAGCCGGAGCTGCACGGCATCTTCCTCAACAGCCACGTCTCGCCGCGCGACCACGTCGCCGTCTTCGTTATCAAAAGGTTCACGCAGGACCGGCCGCCGGAACCGAACCTCGAGATCGTGGAGGCCGGCTTCTTCGCACCGGACGCGCTGCCGGAGGGAACCACGCTCGGCACGCGGTCCCGCCTGCGGGAGGTGCTGGACGGCGTTAAGGTCATTCCCACCTGGCGGCCGGAACAGCGCGTTGTCGCCGGATCATTATGAATTTCTGCACCGAATGAGGGCAGTCTCCCGTCCCTGGGGGAGAGGGGTCGATGAGTTCAGCTTCGATGCGGATCGCCGTGCTGGTGCCCTGCTACAATGAGGAGGCCGCGGTCGGCACCGTGGTCCGCGATTTCAAGCAGGCGCTGCCGACGGCCACCGTCTACGTCTATGACAACAATTCCAAGGACCGCACCATCGAGGTCGCGCGCGCGGCCGGCGCCGAGGTGCGCAGCGAGCGGCGGCAGGGCAAGGGCCACGTCGTCCGGCGCATGTTCGCCGATGTCGATGCCGACATCTACGTGCTGGTCGATGGTGACGCGACCTATGACGCGCCGAGCGCGCCCGGCATGATCGCGCGTCTCGTGAGCGAGCGGCTCGACATGGTGGTGGGCCTGCGGGTCGACCAGGAGCAGGCCGCCTACCGCATGGGCCATCGCACCGGCAACTGGATGCTGACGAGCTTCCTTGCCGAGGTGTTCGGCCAGGCCTTCAAGGACATCCTGTCCGGCTACCGCGTGTTCTCGCGCCGCTTCGTCAAATCCTTCCCCGTCCTCTCCGACGGATTCGAGATCGAGACCGAGCTGACCGTGCATGCGCTGGAGCTGGCGCTGCCGGTCGCCGAGCTCGCGACGCCATACTACGCGCGGCCCGAAGGCTCTGTCTCCAAGCTCAACACCTGGCGCGACGGCTTCCGCATCCTCGGCACGATCCTGAAGCTCTATCGTTCGGAGAAGCCGCTGCGCTTCTTCAGCGCGATCGGCATCTTCCTCGCGCTGGTCTCGATCGGCTTCGCGATTCCCATCTTCGTCACCTATATCGAGACCGGGCTGGTGCCGCGGCTGCCGACCGCGGTGCTGTCGATGGGCCTGATGATCATGGCGCTGCTGTCGGCCTCATCGGGCCTCGTGCTCGACACCGTCACCCGCGGCCGCCGCGAGATGAAGCTGCTCGCGTACCTGTCACACGCCCCGATCGAGGGCTGATGCGGGCGAGAGCTTGTGTCCATCCGCCGTTCCGGTCATGGTTCGGGCGTCACCGTCCCGAACGAGAACACCGCCTCCATGCCCATCCTGAACAGCATCGCCGCGCTCACCGACGACATGGCCGCCTGGCGCCATGATTTCCATGAACATCCCGAGCTGATGTACGAGGTGCACCGCACCGCCGGCATCGTCGCCGAGCGCTTGCGCGAATTCGGTTGTGACGAGGTGGTGACCGGCATCGGACGCACCGGCGTGGTCGGTGTCATCCGCGGCCGTCGGACCAGCTCAGGTCGCACGATCGGCCTGCGCGCCGACATGGACGCGCTGCCGATCGAGGAAGCCTCGGGCGTGCCCTACGCGTCGAAGACGCCGGGCCTGATGCATGCCTGCGGCCATGACGGCCATACCGCGATGCTGCTGGGGGCCGCCAAGCATCTCGCGGACACGCGCAATTTCGACGGCACGGCGATCGTGATCTTCCAGCCGGCCGAGGAGGGCGGCGCCGGCGGCAAGGCGATGGTCGACGACGGGCTGATGACCCGCTGGGGCATCCAGGAGGTCTACGGCCTGCACAACGCGCCGGGCGTGCCCGAAGGCGTCTTCGCGCTGCGGCCGGGCCCGATGCTGGCGTCGTCGGACCAGCTCGAGATCACCGTCCGCGGCAAGGGCGGGCATGCCGGTGCCGGGGTCCACAAGGCGGTCGACAGCGTGCTGATCGCCGCGCACATCATCACCGCGCTGCAGTCGATCGTGTCGCGCAACGTCGATCCGATCAAGTCGGCGGTCATCTCGATCTGCGTCGTCGAGGCCGGCACGGCGATGAACGTCATTCCGGAGACCGTCGAACTGAAGGGGACCGTGCGCACGCTCGATCCCGAGGTGCAGGACCTGGTGGAGCGCCGCATTGCCGAGGTCGCCGACGGCATCGCCCGCACCTATGGCGGTGAGGCGACGACGAAATACACGCGGCTCTACCCGATCACGATGAACCATGCGCGCGAGACCGGTGTTGCCGCTGATGTCGCCCGCGACGTCGTCGGCGCGGAGCGGGTGGTCGACAATGCGCCGCCGCTGATGGGCGCCGAGGACTTCGCCTTCATGCTGCAGGCCCGCCCTGGCGCCTTCGTCTTCCTCGGCATGGGCGACGGCAAGGACTGCCACCATCCGGCCTATCGCTTCAACGACAACATCCTCGGCCATGGCGCCTCCTATTGGGTGCGGCTGGTCGAGAAGACGATGCCGGCAGATTGATGCCGGTGGCGCGGCTTTAACTGCGAGCCGTCGCCTGCAATGACCGTTGGCGCCAATGCCGCGGGCTGCAGCCGGTCCAGCGCGAGAACGCGCGGGAGAAGGCTGAGGCTTCGGAATAGCCGAGCAGGAAGGCGACGTCGCCGAGTGGCAGATGCGCTTGGCGCAGATAGTGGCGGGCGAGGTCGAGCCGCGTCGCCTCGACGAGGTCGGAGAAGGTGGCGCCGAACTCGGCAAGCCGGCGCTGCAACGTCCATGACGTGGTCGACAGCGCATCGGCGACCTCCTCGAGATGAAGCGCGCCGGCCGACAACCGCCGCCGGATCTCGCCACGGACCAGATCGAGGAACGCCGGCGTGCCGCAGGAGCCGGCGACACCGGCAAGATCCGTCGTCAGCCGCTGCAGGCGTGGAAGATCCGCCCCCGGCATCGGCCGGTCCAGGCCGCGGTCGCGAAACACCAGCGCATTGGTGCCTTGCGACCAGCCGACGTCGGCATCGAAGGCTGCCTCATGATCGCGCCAGGCCGCGGGCCGGGCGTGTTCGAACAGCACCATGTCAGGCGCCCAGCCCGATGGCAGGCACGCACGGAAGACGTTCGCGAACATGCCCATGGTCAATTCGGCATCCTGCCGGCGATCGACGATCGAGCCGTCGAGAATGCGATATTCGAGCCGCAGCAAGCCGTCGTGGCGCGTCAGGCGGGTTTCGGTCGCCTGCTGATGCCAGGGAAACCACAGCGCGAGATGCTCGATCGCCGAGCCCAGCGTCGGCGCCGCCAGCGCGATCTCGCCGATCAGGCCGAGCATCCGCGGCTGGTAGCGTTGGCCGAACCAAAGGCCGAAATTGTCGTTGCCGGTCTCCTGTGCGGCGTCTTCCATCATCGCGACATAGTCGGCGAGGTCGAGCGCGCGGCGGGTCTCGCCGAGGCAGCTGGCATCGATGCCGATCCGCTCGAACACCGCTTCCGGACGGCCGCCTGTCTGGGCGATGAAATCAGCGACGCCGGTGGCCGCGGCGGCCAGAATGTTGCGGCTCCGATCGCGCGGATGCTGGCTTTCGGCTGTCGGATGCTGTGCCATGAAATCCTCACCTTTGAGGAAATGCGCCGTTGTTTCACACCTCGTAGTTATGCAAGTCACGTGCCTGCCGGAGCGGCCATTCATGACCCCTCCGCGCAAGCACATGGCGCGGAGGGTCCTCGATCGAGACTGTCGCGATCCGGCCGGATCAGTCGGCCATGGCGCGGGCTTCGGTCAAGGCGATGTCGAGCAGGCTGTCGTTCGCCGCCATGCTGCGCTTGCCGGCGGTCAGACGATAGAGCAGCAGGCCGGCCGCGAACAGCACCACGAAGGCCGCGAACACCTGCAGATTGAACCAAATCATCGTGAGCAGCGAGAGCGTCGCACAGACCAGCGCCACGGCCGGAAGCACGGGATAGATTGGCGCCTTGAACGGCCTGATGAGATGGGGCTCGGTGGCCCGCAGGCGGAAGAGAGCGGCCATGCTCATGATGTACATCACGAGCGCGCCGAATACGCTCATCGTCACGATGTTCGCCGTCAGCGTCTGTCCGGCGAACTGGATGAGCTCGTCGGAGTAGATCGCGGCGATGCCGATCACGCCGCCGGCAAGGATGGCCCAATGCGGCGTGCGGCAGGTCGGATGCAACGCGGCGAGCTTCGCCGGCAGAAAGCCGGCGCGCGACAGCGCGAAGATCTGCCGCGAGTAGCCCATGATGATGCCGTGGAACGAGGCGATCAGTCCGAACAGGCCGATCCACACCAGCATGTGCAGCCAGCCGGAGTTCTCGCCGACCACGATCTTCATCGCCTGCGGCAGCGGATCATTGATGTTGGCGAGCTTCGACCAGTCGCCGACGCCGCCGGCCATGATCATGGTGCCGAAGGCGAGCACGACGAGCGTTAGAATCCCCGCGATGTAGGCGAGCGGAATCGTCTTGGTCGGATTCTTGGTCTCTTCCGCGGCCATGGCGGCGCCTTCGATCGCCAGGAAGAACCAGATCGCGAACGGGATCGCGGCGACGATGCCGCCGATGCTCGCCAGCGAGAATGAATTCTCGCCGGCCCAGCCGTTGGCGGCGAAATTGGCGAAGGAGAAGCCGGGCGACACGACGCCCATGAACACCAGGAGCTCGGCGATCGCCAGCACGGTGACGAACAGCTCGAATGTTGCGGCGATCGATACGCCTGCGATGTTGAGGGCCATGAACACCAGATATGCGCCGAGCGCGGCGGTCTTGGGCGACAGCGCCGGAAACTGGACGTTGAGATAGGCGCCGATGGCGAGCGCGATGGCAGGCGGTGCGAACACGAACTCGATCAGCGTCGCGAAGCCGGCGACGAAGCCGCCGAGCGGGCCGAAGGCTCGGTAGGAATAGGCAAACGGACCGCCGGCATGGGGGATCGCGGTGGTGAGCTCGGTGAAGGAGAAGATGAAGGTCGTATACATCACCGCGATGAAGATCGTGGTGATGAGGAAGCCGAGCGTGCCGGCCTTGTCCCAGCCGTAGCTCCAGCCGAAATATTCGCCGGAGATCACCAGCCCGACCGCGATGCCCCACAGATGGAGTCCGGTCAGGCTCTTCGAAAGCGTCGGCTTGGCCTCGTCACTCATGTCCATTCGCTCCTGTCGGCTTGTGATGGGTGATTTGTGTTGTTGGTTGTGTCGTCGCGATCGCGGCGTCCGGCGCCGCCTCCTTGAGGCCGATGCCGGTGACGCCGATCCGCAGCGCCTCGCGCACCAGCCAGGCCAGCTTGTCGGCGGCGCGCTCGGCGGAGAGCCCGTGGCCGTGAATGTTGGACATGCAGTTGCGGGCGCTGTCGCGCAGGCCCGGGGCCGGGTGCAGCGTCAGATACACACCGAGGGAATCCGCGGCCGACAGACCCGGACGCTCGCCGATCAGGACCGCCACGAGCCGGGCGCGCATCGCGGCACCGACATCGTCACCCAGCGCCACGCGCGCCTGCGAAGCCAGCACGATCGGTCCGATGGACAGGCCCGTCAGACGAGCCTCGGTGGCGATCACGACAGCGGCGGCATGGCTTTCGACCGCATCCGCCGACAGCCCGTCAGCAATGATGAAGACGAGATCGTATGGGCCTGATGGCAGCCGCGACGCTTCGCCCGTGGCGAGACGGCGGCCAAGATCTGGCCGGCGCAGATAGCTGGCGCGGTCCGGCGCTGCGCTCGCGACCTTGATCACCTCGCGCGGCGCGAGCGCGCCGGCGATGCCGTCGAAATCGACCTTGCCCCATACGGCATCGCGCGCGCGCGCATGCGCCATCTGGAATTCCAGCTTCGCCGCCGTCGGAAGCCCGTCGCCGGCGCGGCCGAGCGCGACGCGGGCACGCGTCATCCTGCGCAGCAGGTCGAACGGATCGTCCCTCATGCCCGCGCCCCCTGGCCGATCAGCCGAGCTACGGAAGGCGCGCTGCCCGGCAATGGCGGCACGCGGCCGCTGTGGTCGAGGAGACCCATCCGCGCTAGCCACGCCTCGAACTCCGGCGCCGGGCGGCGGCCGAGCAGATGCCGCAGCCGCATCACGTCGTGATGCGACAGGCTCTGATAGTTGAGCATGATGTCGTCGGCGCCGGGCACCGCGATCAGGAAGTTGACGTGCGCCGCCGCAAGCAGCAGCGCCAGGTCGTCCATGTCGTCCTGATCGGCTTCGGCATGGTTGGTGTAGCAGACATCGCAGCCCATCGGCACGCCGAGCAGCTTGGCGCAGAAATGATCCTCGAGGCCGGCGCGGATGATCTCCTTCGCGTCGTAGAGATATTCAGGACCGATGAAGCCGACGACGGTGTTGACCAGCAGTGGCGAGAAGGCGCGCGCGACGGCATAGGCGCGGGCCTCGACGGTCTGCTGATCGAGGCCGTGATGCGCATCGGCCGACAGCGCCGCGCCCTGGCCGGTCTCGAAATACATCACGTTGTTGCCGACCGTGCCGCGCTTCAGCGACAAGGCTGCGTCCTGGGCCTCGGCCAGCAGCTTCAGGGTCACGCCGAAGCCGGCATTGGCAGCCTCGGTGCCGGCGATCGACTGGAAGACGAGATCGAGCGGCGCGCCTTTCTCGATCGCCTGGATCGAGGTCGTGACGTGGCTCAGCACGCAGGACTGCGTCGGCACCTCGAATCTGAGCCTGAGATCATCGAGCATCGTGAGCAGGCGGATGCAGGCCTCGACATTGTCGGTCGCGGGATTGATGCCGATCACGGCATCGCCCATGCCGAACAGCAGGCCGTCGAGCGTGCCGGCGGCGATCGCCTGGGGATCGTCGGTCGGATCGTTCGGCTGCAGCCGCGACGACAGCCGCCCCTCCAGGCCGATCGTGGAGCGGAAGCGGGTCACGACCCGGCATTTGGCGGCGACGGCGACGAGATCGCCATTGCCGCAGAGCTTGGAGACCGCGGCCACCATCTCCGGCGTCAGTCCCGGCGCGAGGGCGGCCAGCCGGCCGGCATCCGCCTCCCAGGACATCAGCCATTCGCGCAATTCGCCGACGGTCAGCGATGCGACGGGCGCGAATGCGGCGGCATCGTGGCTGTCGAGGATGAGGCGCGTGACCTCGTCGCTCTCATAGGGAATCAGCGGCTCGTCGAGGAAACGCCGCAGCGGCACGTCGGCGAGCGCCATCCGCGCCGCAACCCGCCGCGCGGCACTGTCGGCTGCGATGCCAGCCAGCTCATCGCCGGACCGGCGCGGCGAGGCGCAGGCCAGCAGCGTCTTGAGATCATCGAACACATGAGTTTCGCCGCGATGGCGCGACCTGAACGCACCCGTCATCTTCGACCTGCTGCTCGTGCTGCGTCAGAGCGGTCCAAGCGGCCGCGACGGCGACCACAACGCTCATGACCTGGGACAGGTTAAGCGAGGGCAGCTCCGGAAACTTGACATCTTAGCACAATCTTCGATCACGCCGCGCGAGTGCTCAGAAAATTAGCATCGGTGCCCGCCGGAGCGGGCGAATGCTGTCAACACGTGGACGGCCCGCCCATGGACCGCGCCGCTCCAGAATGCTATCTCGCCACCCCACATGAGTGACCTGTCCATTACGATCTCCGCCGAAAAGCCGGGCGACGCGCAGGCGATCGAGCGGCTGCATGAGCGCACCTTCGGCCCCGGCCGCTTCGTGCTGAGCGCCTACCGCTTACGCGAGCATGTCGATCATCTGCTCGCATTGTCGTTCACCGCTCATATCGGCACTTTGCTGGTCGGCTCGGTGCGGCAACTGCCGATCTGCGTCGGCGACACCAAGGCGCTGATGCTCGGGCCGCTGACGGTCGAGCCGCCGTTCCGCAAGCACGGCATCGGCCGCATGCTGATGGAGCGCTCGGTCGCGGACGCGCGGGCGCAGGGCCACCGCTTGATACTGCTGGTCGGGGACGCGGCCTACTACACGCGCGTCGGCTTCAAGCCGGTGCCGAAGGGCAGGGCGATCATGCCGGGACCGGTGGACTACAACCGGCTGCTGGTGAACGAGCTGATCGAGGGCGCGTTCGAGGGCGTCGAGGGCGCGATCCGGCCCGATTGGGATTACGCGAAGTAGGTCGAGAGGAAGCTCGCACGGCGTGCACGGTGCGCTCCCTCTCCCCGTTCTTCACGGGGAGAGGGTTGGGGTGAGGGGCAGCCACACGCACAAACCTCGCGGAGAGTCCCCCTCACCCGGATTGCATCTGGCGATGCAATCCGACCTCTCCCCGCAAGCGGGGCGAGGTGAGGACCTCGCACTCAAAACTTCAGATTGGCGAAGATCCGCACGCCGATGCCGGGCAGCAGCACCTCGTCCTTGGTGTAGGACACGGAGTTGCGGATCTTCTCGTTCAACAGGTTGTTGCCGACCATGCCGACCAGCATCTCGCGCGCGCCGAACATGTTCGGGTTGAGCTTGGTCCGGTAGCTGACCTCGGCCTTGAGCAGGTTGTAGCCTGGCGTCGGCGTCTCCGCGATCGGCGCGATATCGTTCTGCGCGAAGGCGTGCAGCAGATTGATGCGGGTCAGCCAGTTGGCGTCGCGCCAGAACAGGCCGCCGCCGACGCGCATTGGCGGAATCCGCGGCACATTGGTGCCGTCCGCGAAGGTGGCGCGGACGACGTCGAACTGGTTCTCGATGCCCCAGATGCCGCTGCCGAGTTGAGCCACATCGAACTGGCTCTGGAACTCGAAGCCGCGGAACAGCGCGTTGCGCTGCGAGTAGACCGCCTGGTTCAGCTCGGTGCCGGTGGTGCCGCAGGACGCAAAATCGTCGCCGCACATCACGCCGGTCAGCCGCCGATAGATGAAGTTGCTGAACTGCGTGTAGTAGGCGGTGGCCTCGAAGCGGAAAGGGCCGTTGGCCTTGCGCAGTCCGGCCTCGACGGTTTTGGCCGTCTCGATGGTCAGGTTCGGATTGCCGATGTCGAAGGTTGCGGTCGCATCATGGCCGCCGCGCGAGAACAGCTCGGCTGGCTTCGGCGCGCGCTCGACATATTGCGCGGTGACGCTCGCCACGAGATCGCCCGGCAGGTTCTGCAACAGGCCGACGCTCGCGCTCTTCGGCGTGTACGACGGATTGCGGGCGATGTTGGCCTGTGGCGTGCCGTCCGGCAGATAGTCGACCGGGAAGTTCGGCGTGGAGCCGTTCAATGAGACGTGCTCGATGCGGGCTGCGACCTGCGCCTTGGTCGCCGGTGTGAAGGCGAACTCGTTGAAGACGTAGCCGGCGACGCGGTTGTTGGTGTTGGGGCCGAACAGTCCGTTGAACACCGAGCCGGGATTGTCGGGGCTCGGCGCATTCAGCTCCTGGTGTCCGGCCTGCACGCCGTAGGCGGTCGTGAGCGTCGCGAAGCGCAGATTGACGGGCATCATCTGCATCTCGACGCGCGCTTCCTGCTCGCGATTGGTGAAGGTCTGCCGCACGCCGTCGGTGGTCGGATCGGTGACATCGGCGAGACCGATCTCGTTGTGCCGATAGTCGGTCGCACCGGCCCAGAAGCGGATGGCATCGATCGCCGCGGAGTCCGGGCGGTACTCGCCCTTGGCGGTGATCTTGGTCTGGTGCGCGTCGATCCGGGTCCGGCTGTCGGCGCCGTCGATGCCGGGGATATGGTAGAGCGCATCGGTCTGCGTGATCGCAGCGCCGACGAAGCCGCCTGAGAAGAAGTAGCTGCCGCCGAGCGAGGCGCCGTCGTTCTGCACGGCCGAGTTCGGCTGCCGGCCGTTCACCGGGCGGGTCTGGTCGAACAGATAGGGGTAGCCGGGAATGGAGTAGTCGCCGGTCTTGCGGCCGTAGGCATCGGCATGGACAGCGAAATTGCCGCTGCCGGCATCGAGCAGCACGCCGCCCTCGACGCCGCGGTCGACCGAGCTGAACGAGGTGCGCGTTTCCGCGGTGACGCAAGGCGCGCTGCCCACGGCCGGCGCGCTCGCCGGCAGGCCATAGGTTTGGAACGGCGCTGCCGAACAGGTCGGCACCGCATTGGGAATGCGGTTGTTGGTGGCGCTCACGACGCCGCCGATCGAGGTCGAGCCGTAGCGCAGCGCCGCGGGGCCGCGGACGACCTCGATCTGGTCGCTGGTGAGCGGATCGATCGGCACGAAATGATCTTCGCCGAGATCGGACGCACCGCCGCCGCCGATGCCGTTCTCGACGATGCCGACGCGGTTGACGTCGAGGCCGCGGATGATCGGCCGGCTCGATGCGCCCGGCGCGAAGCTCGAGCCGGTGATGCCCGGCTTGGAATTCAGGAGATCGCCGAGCGTTGCCGCGCCGGAGCGGCGCAGCTCCTCGTTCGGCACCACCGTGACGGTCGCGAACTGGTCGGTGATGATGGGCGTCACGCCCTGCTGCGGCGGGGGCGGCGCGGTCTGTGCCTCGCGCGCGGGCGCCGGCGTGCGTGGGCCGCTGCGCGCCACGCGCGCGGTGGGATTGGGCCGCGGCACCACCGGCTTGCGGGCACGGATCGGGCTCGGTGCGGTCACTGTGACCTCGGGCAGTTCGGCCGCCGGCTTCGCCGGATCGTCAGCGCGCGCGGGCGCACCCAAAACGCACAACAAGGCTGCGGCGCTGCAGCCCGACATCAAGGCTCTCGACAACATCTTTCAATTCCTGATCCTGATCAGGCGTCCCACGTCTTTCGTTGCTGGCGGGATGCGCCTGCCGTCGGGTTGCGACGGACCCATTCCTGCACGCGGCCGCCGTGCGCTCGCGCAGCGGGGCAGCGTTTCGAGCGGCTCAGATCAGGCGGTGGGAGGAGCGCGCGGCTGGAAGGCGGTGTCGACGACGACGGCCGCGACAGTGGCGGTGATCGCATCGGGCAGCCGGAATGCGACCGCTTCAGGAGGCGTCAGAACGGGCGCCGGTGACAGCAGGATCGACTGCGCCATCGCCATGACGGCGCAGATGGCGCAGCCGTCAGCGGATGGCTGCTGGTCGGGGTCCTGGCTTGCGGGAGAGGAGCCGGTATGGGCCTGCGCCGTCGTGAGACGGCCGCCGTCCAGCGCCTGCGCGGAGAGCCAATGAACGTGGCCGAACGCGAGCGCGAATTGCAGCACCAGCGCAAACAGCGCCAGCCGCGAGACATCCTTGATGTTCGCGCGAAACCAGCTCATCGCCAGCTCTGGCTCATGTAAATCGGCCTCATGTGAATAGGCCACCCCGTTCGGCTGGGAGGATGATCAGCCGTTGTTACAATGTAACATCGCAAGGGGGCTTCCCACCTGTCAATCAGCGCACTGCGACGGCGGGTGGAATCCCCGTCGCTGTGCCCTTCGCGCCACGTCGCACGAGGCGGTGGCGCGTGCTCGTGTCGTTGTGTCAGCGACCCTCGCGCACCCAGGTGGCGGCGAGCGCGCCGAGCAGCAGCAACAGGCCGATCACGCCGGCGAACATCGGCAGCACGCCGACGCCCTTGACGACGCTGGCGTCGCGCATCCGCACGCCCATCCAGCCGTCGCCGCTGAACAGCGTCGATGACCTGACGGGGACGATGCGCGGCATGTCGATGCCGGATCCGTCGGCGATGCGGCGGGCGTCGCCGCCGGTGGCCTGTGCCAGCGGCTTCAGCGTCTCGGTGGTCGAAGTGACCTCGGAGAATTCCTTCGGATTGGTCGGGCCGACATTGATGAGCGCCTTCAAGGTGCCGTCCGTGGCCTGCCACAGGCCGAGCTCGTTGGCCGGCAAGGTCGCGCGCCATTCGCCGGGATCGCCCTGGCTCAACGTCAGCTCACGCGTCTGGCCGGACGGCGAAGTCACGGTGACCGGCGGCACGGTGTCGCCCATGGTCTGGCGGATGACGGCGAGATCCTTGCCCTGGATCTGGAGTCGCAGCGCCTCCTCATCCAGGTCAGGCTGCTGCATCAGCCAGTGC
Organism: Bradyrhizobium sp. HKCCYLS3013; assembly: GCF_051167615.1. NCBI lineage: Bacteria > Pseudomonadati > Pseudomonadota > Alphaproteobacteria > Hyphomicrobiales > Nitrobacteraceae > Bradyrhizobium > Bradyrhizobium sp. HKCCYLS3013. The sequence continues at coordinate 74,911 of NZ_JBNPTK010000005.1, read as the reverse complement.
GACGTGCGTCGGAGCAGGTCGAGATGCGGACCGCCGCCCTCGTAGCCGCGCGCCCACAGCCAGATGTGGTCGGATAGCAGCAGCGCGACGCGGCCGGCGCCGAAGCGCGACAGCAGCAAGAGCGGCTTGCCGTCGGCGCCGGTCATCACCGGCGGGCTGACCGCATTGCGCGTCTCGACGGTGCGGAAGAAGCGGCTCCAGCGCGGCGGCTCGGAGCCCGAGCCTTCGAGGCCGCGCGTCACCGGATGCCGTTTGCCGGCGTCGGACAGATGCGCATAGAAGGGCTTCTCGGTGACGCCAACCGGCTCGGCGGGCAGCACCGAGTCGAGCGGTGTGCGCCAGATGCTGGTGTTGGAGGCGTAGTCCGGGCCGGCCGAGACCAGCACCGCGCCGCCATTGCGCACGTAGCGCGCGATGTTGTCGAAATAGGCGACCGGCAGCACGCCCTGGCGGGCATAGCGGTCGAAGATGATCAGCTGGAATTCGTTAATCTTCTGCTGAAACAGCTCGCGGGTCGGAAACGCGATCAGCGACAGCTCGTTGATCGGGGTGCCGTCCTGCTTCTCCGGTGGCCGGAGGATCGTGAAGTGGACGAGATCGATGCTGGCGTCTGACTTCAACAGGTTGCGCCAGGTACGCTCGCCCGAATGCGGCTCGCCCGACACCAGCAGCACGCGCAGCTTGTCGCGGACGCCATCGATCGAGACCACCGCGCGGTTGTTGACGAGGGTCAGCTCGTTGTCGAGCGGCGAGGCTTCGATCTCGACGATGTTCTGACCTTCGTGCTTGACGTCGACGTCGACATTGGCAGCCTGGCCGCTGGTCAAGGTGCGCTCGCTGATGACCTCGCCGTCGCGGCGGATCACGACCTTCGCGCTGGCGCCCGCGATGCCCTGATCATCGAGCCGGAAGCTGATGGTCTGGGGCTGGCCGACGATGCCGAAACGAGGGGCCGCGGTGATCGCGACGCGGCGGTCACGCTCGGCCTTCTGGCCCGTGATCAGGGCCTGCAGCGGAGCCTGGAAGCCGAGCGCGGCGAGGTTGCCGGGAATGTCGTGCACGCGGCCATCAGTGATCATGAAGGCGCCCGCGACCCGATCGACGGGGACGTCCGACAGGGCCGATGTCAGCGCGCTGAACAGATGCGTGCCGTCGGTCTCGCCGTCGGCCTGGCCGGCATCGACCACGCGGACCTCGAGGCCCTTGATCTTCTTCAGGCTGTCGACCAGCGACTCCTGGGCCGCCTGGGTCTGCTTGTTGCGGTCACCGAAATTCTGGCTCGGGCTCTTGTCGACCACGACGGCGGCGACCGAGCTCAGCGGCTCGCGGTCCTCGCGCGTGAACTGCGGATTGGCCAGCGCGAGCGCGATCAAGGCCAGCGCGGTGACGCGGATCCAGGCCGAACGCGAGCGGCCGAGCAACAGCAGCGCCGCGATGACGACGATCGCGCCGATCGCAAGCCACAGCACGACCGGCGGGACCAGAGGTGTGAACGCGATGCCGTAGTTCATGAGGCAAACTCGCTGGCTTCGTCATGGCCGGGCTTGTCCCGGCCATCCACGTCGAGCCGCATGAAAGGTTGGACGTGGATGCCCGGGCCTTCGCCGCGCCGAAGCGGCTTCGGCCGCGCAGGCGGGACAAGCCCGGGCATGATGGTGGAGGTTTTGGCGCGATCAACGCGCATAACTGGCATCATTGCCCGAGCCGTTCGATCAGCGCCGGTGCGTGCACCTGATCAGCCTTGTAGTTGCCGGTCAGCGTGTACATCACGATGTTGACGCCGGCGCGGAAGGCGAATTCGCGCTGCCGCGGCTCGCCCGGAACCATCGGCAGCATGGCCTGGCCGTCGGGGCGGATGGCCCAGGCACCGGCCAGATCGTTGGAGGTGATGATGATCGGCGAGACACCGTCGCCGCCGCGCGCCGGGCGCGAGGCGCTGTCCTCGTCCTCGTCCTTCGGCAGCGCCTCGACCCAGGTCTGTCCTGTGGTGAAGCGGCCGGGGAAGTCGCGCAGCAGGTAGAACGTCTTGGTCAGCACGTGCTCGCGTGGCACCGGCTCGAGCTCGGGCACATCGAGCGACGACAGGATCTCGCGCAGCGACTGCATGCCCGGGGTCTGCTGCGCGCCGTTCTCGCCGGGGGGCGCCTCGACCGCGTCGCGGGTATCGAAGATCACCGTGCCGCCCTGCTTCATGTAGGCATCGATCTTGTTGATCGCGTCCTGCGGCGGCTTCGGCACGCCCGGCACGATCGGCCAGTAGATCAGCGGGAAGAAGGCAAGCTCGTCATGGGCGGGATCGACGCCGACGGGATCGCCGGCTTCGAGCGCCGTCCGCTGCGCCAGGAACAAGGTCAGTCCGGTCAGCCCGGCCTTGACGATGGAATCGACGTCGGCATTGCCGGTCACGACATAGGCAAGCCGCGTCTGCGACACTGCGCGCATCGCGAAATCATCGCTTGCCGCATCGGCGCGCGCGGTGGTCGGCATTGCGACGGCGAGCAGGGCGCCGGTTGCAAGCACCGCAAGCGCGATGGACGCGGGTGCTGCACGTCGCCGCCGTGCGAGCGAGGCCAGCGCGCCGCCGAGGAGAGCGACGATGACCGCGTCGATCAGGAAAAGCAGCAGTGCGGTCGACAGCAGGATGCCCCGGAGATCGCGCGGCTCGGCGGTGGTGTAGCTGGCGCGGTTGGCGCGCAGCGCCGACGTGTCGAGCTGAAGAATGCGATCGGCGGGGCTCAGCGTGTTCACTGCGGTGGGTCCCTCGGCTGGGCCATAGAATCCGGGCGGATGATCCAGCGAAGCCCGGTCGTTGAAATCGGCCGGCAGCGGCTTGGCGGTCGAAGGCGGCGGTCCGAAGGCGCCGAAGCCGTCGAGGATGTGCAGCGGTGCCAGCGTGGCCTTGGCGGTCTCGCCGGCGGGACCCGGTCCCGGCGTCGAGGTGTAGCCGGACATGTCGACGATGCGGCGGAGCATCTCGACCATCGCGCCGGACATCGGCAGATCGGACCAGCGCATGTCTGCGCTGACGTGGAACAGCGCGATCAGGCCTTTGCCGCGATGCTCGCCGGTGACGAGCGGCGTGCCGTCCTCCAGCGATGCCCAGCTCTTGGTCGCCAGCACGGCGTCGGGCTCGGCGAGGACCTGGCGGTTGACGGTGACGTCCCTCGGGACAGTGATGCCGGCGAACGGGCCGTCGGCGGCGAACGCGGCCAGGTGCTGCGGCTTCTCCCAGGTCAGGCTGCCGCCGAGCGTGCGGCCGCCGCGGCGCAGCTTGACCGGCACGAGATCGTCGTCGCCTTGCGCGAGGCGCGGTCCGGCGAAACGGACCAGCACGCCGCCGTTCTCGATCCAGCCATTGAGCCGGTCGCGCAGCTCCGGAGACAGCGTGCCGACATCGGCCATCACGATCATCGGCACCTTCTGATCGAGGAATTGCGTGATGACCTGCTGCGGCGCACCGCGGTCGCCGAGCCGGAGATCGGCGAACGGCGACAGCGCGCGGGTGAGGTAGAAGGTCGGGGCGAGCAGCGGCTGCGCGGTGTCGCTGGTGGCGCCGGAGACGATGCCGACGGCGCGGCGGCGCCAGCGCTTGTCGAGCAGCTGTACGGCTCCAGCCGAGCGCTCGCCCGCGATCTCCAGCCGCGTGATGTCGTTGCGCAGCTCGACCGGCAGGTCGAAGCTCGCCTCGGCGTCGTGCGCGCCGGCGGCGAAGCTGAATTGTGCCTCGCCGAGCGGCGAGCCCTTGGCATCGAGCGCGCGGACGATGCCGCTGGGAACGGAGAGATCGGCGCGCAGCACCTTCACGGTCATCTTGGCGGCGGCGTTCTCGGCACCGGCGAGCGCCAGCGGCGAGGGCGTGCCGCCCTCGAACACGGTCAGGCTTCGGTCGCCGATGGTCTTGGCGAGACCGGTCACGAATTCGCTGCCGCGGCCGGGATCGACGCCGTCTGAGAACCACATGATTTCGGCATCGCCGGTCGCTTTCAGGAAGCGATCGAGCTGCGGCAGCGCATCGGCGCGCTCGGTCGTGAAGGCCTTGGGCGTGATCTGGCGCAGCGCGACGCGCGCCGCGCCGGCCGGCATCAAGGTGAGGTCACGCGCGGGCTCCGACAGCGGCAGCAGCGCGACGCCGCGGCGGTCGGCATCGGCATTGGCGATGATCTCGTCGGCGGCCCTGATGCGGGTGTCCCAGCTTGCGGCCGCGCTCCAGCTGTCGTCGAGCAGCAGCACCAGCGGCGCCTTGCTGCCGACGGCCTCGGTGCGCGGATTCCAGATCGGGCCGGCCGCGGCGAAGATCACGAGCGCCGCCGCGATCAGCCGCAGCAGGGTCAGCCACCACGGCGAGCGCGACGGTGTCTCTTCCTTGGGCGTGATGTCGAACAGCAGGCGGGTCGGCGGAAACTCGATCCGGCGCGGCCGCGGCGGCATCACCCGCAGCAGCCACCACAGCACCGGCAGGCTGACGAGGCCGGTCAGCAGCAGCGGTTCGGCGAACGACAGCGGCAGGCCCATCATGCGCCGAGCCCTCCGGGGCCAGCGCCCACTTTGACGCCGCCGCGCGCGCCGACCTTCGCGGTCGTCATGCCGGCGTGCAGGAATAGCAGCAGCTCGGCGGCCGAGCGGCTGGTGGTGTGGGTGGTGAACAGCCAGTCGAGCCTGCCGGTTTCGGCGCGGATCTGGTCGCGATGCAGCGCCACGCGGGCGATGTAGTCCTGCGCCCAGCTCTCGGCGCGGCCGGCGGTGATCACCTCGCCGCCTTCCGGCTCGACGAACTCGACGCGGCCGGAATAGGGGAAGGTCTCCTCGGCGGGATCGACCACCTGCACCATCGTGCCGTGTGCGCCGGATGCGGACAGGCCGGCCAGCATGGTGCTGATCTCCGAGATCGGCGACCAGAAGTCGGACAGCACGACGATCTCGGCGAGCGCCGAGGGGACGAAGGAGGGCGGCAGGCTGGGCCGCGCCGTCTCATCGTGCAGCATCGCCTGCGCGATGCGGTCGATCACGTTGCGGCTCGCGGTCGGATTGATCAGGCCGGGAATACCGACGCGTTCGCCGCCGGCGACCAGCAGTTCGGCCAGGGCGAAGGTCACGATCAGGGCGCGCTCGAGCTTGCTGTCGCGCGCGCCCTTCGACGCGAAGGCCATCGAGGGCGAGCGGTCCGGCCAGATCCACACCGTGTGCGCCGCCTCCCATTCCTGCTCGCGGACATAGAGATGGTCGTCGCGCGCAGAGCGGCGCCAGTCGACGCGCTGCGACGGCTCGCCGGAAACGAAGCGGCGATATTGCCAGAAGCTTTCGCCGGAGCCGGCACGCCGCCGTCCATGCAGGCCGTGGATCACGTTGGCGGCGATCTGGCGCGCTTCCAGCACCAGCCGCGGCAGTGATGCCGCGAGCGTTCGGCTTTCGCCATCGGCACGCCGTATCGCGAGAATCTCCTTGTCGGCGTGCCCTGTCGCTGCGGCCATCAGCCAATCCGGCTCTTCAGTTGCCGGATCACGTCCGGAATGGTGCGTCCCTCGGCGCGCGCCGGGAAGGTCAGCGCCATGCGGTGCTTCAGCACGGGCTCGGCGAGATCGAGCACGTCGTCGATCGAGGGCGCGAGGCGGCCGTCGAGCAGCGCGCGCGCGCGCACCGCGAGCATCAGCGATTGGCTGGCGCGCGGACCGGGGCCCCAGGCGATCAGCTTGCCGGCCTCGCCGGCCTCCGGACCGGGGCGCGCCGAGCGGACCAGCGACAGGATCGCCTCGACGACGGAATCGCCGACCGGCAGCCGCCGCACCAGCCGCTGCGCCGCAATCAGTGCGTCCGCCGTCATCGCGCCCTTGGCGGCACTCTCCTCGGCGCCGGTGGTCTCGAACAGGATGCGGCGCTCGGCGTCGCGATCCGGATAGTCGACGTCGATCTCCATCAGGAAGCGGTCGAGCTGCGCCTCGGGCAACGGATAGGTTCCTTCCTGCTCGAGCGGATTCTGGGTCGCGAGCACGTGGAAGGGCTTGGGCAGGTCATGACGGGCGCCTGCAACGGTGATGTGCTGCTCCTGCATGGCTTGCAGCAAGGCCGACTGCGTGCGCGGGCTGGCGCGGTTGATCTCGTCCGCCATCAGAAGCTGCGCGAACACCGGGCCGGCGATGAAGCGGAACGAGCGCTTGCCGCCGGCGCTCTCGTCCAGCACCTCGGCGCCGAGGATGTCCGACGGCATCAGGTCCGGCGTGAACTGGATGCGCTTGGCATCGAGGCCGAGCGTGACGCCCAGGGTCTCGACCAGCTTGGTCTTGGCAAGGCCGGGGACGCCGATCAGCAGCGCGTGGCCGCCGGACAGGATGGTCACCAGCGTGTTCTCCACGACGCGGTCCTGGCCGAAGATGACGCTGGAAATCGCATCCTTTGCCGCTCGGATCTGGCCGGAGACCTGTTCGGCCGACCGGACGATCGCATCCTCGAGCTTCTCGGCACTCTCAGCCATTCCCGTCGCTCCTTCTGCCCCGCGTCTTCGACTTTCGGACGGACGTTCCGCTCCAGTTTGCCGGGGAAGCGGATGCCAATCTATGCGAAGGCGCTGTATTCGTTGAGTTAAACTATCCCCATATTATCGGCATTACGGGGTATTGACGGCATCACGTTATGGCGACCTTACCTGACCTGCAGGGCCGCCAGGAACTTTTGCACAGACGACAGCGATGGAATCTTGCACCAATCGTGCCAAGGTGGACGCAAACTCAAGGCAAACCATGGCGAAGCAAGGGCAGACCACCGACAGCGGACTCGACACCGCCAACGGACTCGATCGGCTGACGTCGGCGGCAACGCAGGCCGGCACGTCCGCAAAGGGACTGCCGCCGGTGCATTTGTGGAATCCGCCATTCTGCGGCGATCTCGACATGCGAATCGCCGGTGATGGTAGCTGGTACTACATGGGCACGCCAATCGGGCGGCCGGCGCTCGTGCGGCTGTTCTCGACCATCCTCAAGCGTGAAGGTGACCGCTATTTCCTGGTCACGCCGGTGGAGAAGGTCGGCATCCGCGTCGATGACGCCCCCTTCACGGCCGTAGAAATGCGGACCGAGAGCGATGCGCGCGGGCCGCTGCTGCATTTCCGCACCAATGTCGACGACTGGGTCGCGTGCGATGCCGAGCACCGGCTGCGCTTCGAGCCCGGCGACAGCGGCGGCCTGACGCCCTATCTGCATGTGCGGGCCGATCTCTGGGCCAAGGTGACGCGGGCGCTGTACTACGAGCTTGTTGACATGGGCGAGGAGCGGATGATCGATGGGCGTGTCATGTTCGGCGTGGGGTCCGGCGGCGCGTTCTTCCCCATGGCCGATGCAGAAGAGGTGAGGGCGGCGCTTTGAACCAGCCCATGGTGAGGAACGGGGCCGCCGCTGTGGTCAATTCAGCGGATTTCTTCGCGCGGGGCCGCGCGCGGCTGGGCTTCGACGTTCCGCAGGCCCTGCTCGATCCCGATGTCATTCCGGCCAGCGGAGATTCCGGCACCGACCGCATGCTCGAGATCATCTCCCGCGAGCAGCCGATCCGCCCCGCGGCAGTGCTGATCCCGGTGGTCGACCATCCCGAGCCGACGGTCCTGTTGACCCAGCGCTCGCCGAACCTCTCGAGCCATGCCGGACAAATCGCCTTTCCCGGCGGCAAGATCGACGTCACCGATGCCTCGCCGCTCGATGCCGCCCTGCGCGAGGCCGAGGAGGAGGTCGGGCTCGACCGCAGCTTCGTCGACCCGATCGGCTATCTCGACGTCTACGGCACCGCGTTCGGCTTCCGCATCCTGCCCACGGTGGCGCGGGTGCGGCCCGGATTCACGCTCAAGATCAACGCCGGCGAGGTCGACGACGCCTTCGAGGTGCCGCTGGCCTTCCTGATGGACCCCGCCAATCATCAGCTGCATTCCAAGGAGTTTCGCGGCATGGAGCGCTCGTATTACGCGATGCCGTTCGCCGAGCGCTACATATGGGGCGCCACAGCCGGCATCCTTCGGGTCTTGTACGAACGGATATGTCGGCCATGATCCGTGGCGTGTTGACGGAAATCGGAATTTTCCTCATTCCTTTTGCGGTTTATGTGTTGTTCTTGCTCGCGACCAAATCGGGGCTGTTGGTGCCGGCCAGCTGGCCCTTTCATCTGATCACAAAATTGACGGTGGCGGCGCTGGTGTTGGTGATTGCAAGTCTGGTCCTGCTCGCCGAGTTCTCCGGCGCGCCGCCGCGTTCGACCTACGTCCCCGCTCATGTCGAGAACGGCAGGCTCGTTCCAGGGGTCGAGAAATGATCGACGCGCGGGTGCTGCACGCGCCCTGGCTCTCGTCCGGTCCCGCCGCGCGCGTGCTCGCGCTGCTCAATTGCGACGGAGAGGAGGCGCGGGTGGTCGGCGGCGCCGTGCGCAATGCGCTGCTCGGCATCGCCATCGGCGACATCGACATCGCGACCACGGCGCTGCCGGCGGAGGTGGTCCGGCGTGCCAAGGCGGCGTCGATCAAGAGCGTTCCGACCGGCATCGACCACGGCACCGTGACCCTCGTGCTCGAGGGGCATCCGTTCGAGGTCACGACGCTGCGCGAGGATACCGAGACCTTCGGCCGCAAGGCCAAAGTCGAGTTCGGCCGCGACTGGGTCGGCGACGCGCACCGGCGCGACTTCACCATCAACGCGCTCTCCGTCGGGCCGGACGGCGTGGTGCATGATCACGTCGGCGGTCTCGCCGACATCGCCCAACGCCGCGTGCGCTTCATCGGCGATCCCGCCCAGCGCATCGCCGAGGATTACTTACGCATCCTGCGCTTCTTCCGCATCCATGCGGCATTCGGGCATGGCGCCCCTGATCGCGAGGGCTATCTGGCCTGCATCGCCGGCCGTGGCGGGCTTGCGACGCTGTCAGCCGAGCGCGTGCGCATGGAGATGCTGAAGCTGCTCGTCACCGACGGCGCGGTCGGCGCCGTCGCGGCGATGGCGGATGGCGGGTTGCTGACGGCGATCCTCGGCGGCGTCGCCTATCTCGGTCCGTTCGCCGCGATGATCGGCATCGAGCGCGAGCTGGAGCTGCCGCCGAGCGCGGTCCGCCGTCTTGCCGCGCTCGCGGTCGCCGTGACCGAGGATGCGCGCCGGCTCGGCGTCAGGCTGAAGCTCTCCAATGCCGAGACCAAGGCGCTCGACGGCATGGGCCATCGCTGGTGGCGGTTCGCTTCCGCCGACGAGGCGCGGGTCCGGCGTCTGCTGTATCGTCTCGGCGAGACCGTCTACCGCGACCGCCTGATGCTCGGCTGGGCGCGGGCGCGCGATCGCGGCGACCGGCGATGGCGCGAGCGTGCGCTGTTGCCGCAGCGCTTCACGCCGCCGAAATTGCCGTTGAAGGCGGCCGATTTCATCGCGCGCGGGGTTGCGGAGGGACCGCTTCTTGGTCATGTGCTCACCCTCGCAGAGGATGCCTGGTTGGCTGCGGACTTTCCGCTCGACGAGGCATCGCTGAACGCGATCGCCGACCAGGCGGCGGCGCGCGTCAATCGCGACGGACGTTCATGAATTTTCTGGCAGGCTTTGCCGACATCTCGCTCTCGCAACTCCTGCTCGTCGCCGCCGTCGCCCTGTTCGCTTCCATCATCGGCGGTCTTGCCGGCTACGGCACCGGCGCTCTCATGCCGCTCGTACTGGTGCCGATGGTCGGCGCCGAACCGGTAGTGCCGATCATCGCGATCTCCGCGATCCTCACCAACCTCAGCCGTGTCGTTGCCTATATCAGCCACGCCGACCGTGCGCGCGCCGGAATCGTCATCGCGGCGGCAGCGCTCACGACCGCGCTCGGCGCCTACGGCTACACGCGACTGACCAATGCCGGCGCGGCGTTCGTGATCGGCACGATGCTCATGATGAGCGTTCCGCTGCGGCGGATCCTGCGCAAGCGCGAGGTCCGGATCGGCAATGGCGGGCTTGCCGCTGGCGCGGTCGGTTATGGCGTGCTGGTCGGCGGCACCTCTGGTTCCGGCGTCATCCTGCTGTCGCTGCTGATGGCCGCGGGCCTGGAAGGCGCCGCGGTCATCGCCACCGATGCGATGATCTCGGTGGCGACGGGCGTCATCAAGATCTCGGTGTTCGGCCTCGCAGGCGTGGTCACGGCGCAGGTGCTGGCCTTCGCCCTGCTGATCGGCGCGGTCGCGGTGCCCGGCGCGTTCCTCGCCAAGGCCTTCGTCGCCCGCATGCCGGTGCACATCCACGCCGCCATCCTCGACGCCGCCGTGATCACCGGCGGCGGCGTGATGATCGCGTCGGCGCTGCGACACCTGCTGCCGGCGGAGTAGCTTTCCGGCGTCAGGCCACCTGCTGGCCCGTCTCCCGATCGGATGGCGTGATGGTGTCGGTCTCCGCACGTGCCACGATGGCATCGAGCGCGGCGACGGCCCGGTTCGTCACCTCGTCGATCGGCGGGACCATGCCGCCGGAGGCGAGCTCGACCCGGTTGCGGCCCTTGTGCTTGGCGCGGTACAGCGCGCCGTCGGCGACGCGCAGGATCTCCGTCAGGTCGAGGCCGGCCTCGGGATAGGCGGCGACGCCGACCGAGATCGTCACTCGCGGCAGCATGCCCTCGCCATAGCTGATGTTGAGCGCCTCGACGCGGGCGCGCAGCTCCTCCGCGCGCAGCGCGGCCTCCTCGATTCCGCAGTTCGGCAGCATGACGACGAACTCCTCGCCGCCGAGGCGGCAGGGCACGTCGTCGCCGCGGAACGTGGCCTTGAGGATCTCTCCGACATGGCGCAGCACGGTGTCGCCGGCTTCGTGACCGTGATTGTCGTTGAACGATTTGAAGTGGTCGATGTCCAAGGTCACCACGCTCAGCGGCGTCTGATTGCGCGCGGCGCGCAGCAGTTCGCGGCGTGCCGTCTCGATCAGATAGCGGCGATTGTTCAGCCCGGTCAGCGTATCGCGTAGCGACTGGTCACGCAGGCCTTCGCGCAGCTTCATGTTGGCGATGGCAATCGACAGGTGCTCGGCGCAGGCGAGCGCGAGACGAGCCCGATCGGCGAAGCGCGCCTTGGCCTCGGCCGCGGTGTCGCGGTCGTCGAAATTGTAGGCGACGTGCAGCAGTCCGACGGTCTCGCCATGGGCCAGGATCGGGATGCAGCAGTAGTTCTCATTGGTCTCGTGGTGCACGTGGTCGCAGCGGAATTCGACCTCGCTCGTGCCATGGACGTAGACATGGCCGCGGCGCAGGCTCCAGCAATCGTCGGGGTGCAGGGTCCGGGTGGGCAGCGTGCCGTTCCATTCGGCGGCCAGTTCGAGCACGTCGCGGCTGTCGGCGTAGATGTAGAGCGCGCCCGTGCATTCCGGCATCAGTCCGCCGAGCACGGTCGAGATCATTCCGTAGAGCTCGCTCTCGGACTTGGCCGACTGCAGCCATTCGCTGAGCTCCGAGAGGGTTCGTGTCGCCGCGTTCAGGCGTTCGTTCTCGACCAGGCTCTTGCGGAACACGGCCAGCGCCCGCGCCATCATGCCGAGCTCGTTGCTGTGGCCGGCATAGGGAATCTCGGTCTGCAGCTCGCCCCTGGCGATCGCCTCCATGCTGCGGGTGATGCGGAAGATCGGCATCGAGACATCGTGGACGACGAACAGCAGCGTCGCCAGCCCGATCAGCACGCTGACGCCGTTGACCGACCACAGCACCAGGCGAAACACCTGGGCATCCAGCGTCGCGCTCTCGATCGCGCTGTCGGCGCGATGGTCGGCGAGCCTGATGCCGTGTCCGATTGCATCGACCACGGCCTGGAAGACCGGCGGCGTTTCGATGTTGACGACATGCTCCAGGCGGTCGCGGCTCGCCCCGACCTCCGGCTCGAGCATCACCGCCTGCTGCTTCTGGTACAGGTCCCATTTGTTGACGAACTCGTCGAACGCCATCTTCAACGGCGCGTCGGTGCCGATCGTGTCCTGGAAGCGCGCGATCTTCGCATCGACGTCGGTGGTGCGGCGTCTCAGCTCCTGCTCGGACGCGGCGCGTGGCTCGGCCGCGGTGGAGAGGGCTGCGCGGATCGCGACGAGATGGGTGTGGGCGATGCTGACGTTGAGATCACCCAGGGTGTGAATCTTCGGCAGCCGGTCGCGGTTGATGGTCTCGATCGCGTCCTGCAGCGCCGACAGCCGCATCGTCGCCATGACCGACACGCCGGCGAGGATCGCCAGCAGCAGGAAGACGGACGTCAGGAGCGAGTTCTTGATCGACACGCCCAGGGAGATCTGCGGCAGATTGAGAGCCATGACACCGACGCTGCTCGAACCGGCTTGAGATCGGTCGAAGCGGCGCGCAAGGACTGGCGCCTATTCCCCTCCAAGCCCCGCAGCGAATAGACGCTTGTGCGAATTTCGATTCGGTTACGGGCAGGCCGCAGGTCACTGGGGGAGGGCACGAACGGCGCGCGCGGTTAAAGGCGCGTGTCCCGTCAAGGTGAACGACGGGCTAACGCTCAGGCCGGCACCAGCTCGGTCAGCGAGCGGATGATGCGGTCGGGCTTGACGTCGGTGCCTTCGGGCAGGCCGTCGCCATGGACGTCGATCCAGATCGAGTAGATGCCGAGCCGCTGCGGCGCGACGATCTCCCATTCGAGATTGTCGCCGATCATCCAGGTGTCGTCCGGACCGACGCCGAGCCGCTCCATCGCGTGCCAATAGGCGCGCTCCTCGGGCTTGCCGAAGCCGTGCTCGCCCTCGATCTGGATGTGGTCGAAGCGATGCGCCAGCGCGAAGCGCTCGATCTTGGCGCGCTGCTGGCCGGCCTCGCCGTTGGTGACGAGCGCCAGCCTGACGCCGCGCGCCTTGAACGCGTCGATCGCCTCGTGGGCGCCGGGGAAGACGAACATCTGCTCGTCGCGGTAGGCGGTGAAGCGGTCGGCGATGCGGATCGCGAGCTCGGTCGGCAGGGCGGCGCCGGCGCTGGTCAGCGCCGCGAAGCCGCCCTTCACCACCTCCTGCCGCGCCTGGATCAGCTTCATCCGCCACTCCGCGCCCGCGACCGACCAGAAGCTGCGCGCGGAGGCCAGGATCGCAGCGGCCACGGCCTGCGGCGTATGCGGCGCGAGTTCGTCGGCGAACTCGGTGGCGACGATGTTCCAGGCGATCTCGGGACGGCCATAGGCCGACAGGATGGTGTCATCCATGTCGATCAGCATGGCGCGGGGCAGGGCGGCGGTCATAATGAGCTTACGGGTCAATCAAACAAGGGTTTCAGGGCCATTTCACTTCAGGCGGCATCGACGACAGAATGGACTCCACATTGCCACCGGTTTTCAGCCCAAATGTGGTGCCGCGGTCATAAAGCAGGTTGAATTCCACATAGCGCCCGCGCCGGATCAGCTGCTCCTCGCGGTCCGCCTCGGTCCAGGGCGCGGCGAAATTGCGCCGGACCAGCTCGGGATAGATGGCGAGAAAGGCGCGGCCGACGTCCTGGGTGAAGGCCAGGTCGGCCTCCCAGTCGCCGGAATCGTGATGGTCGTAGAAGATGCCGCCGATGCCGCGCGGCTCCTTGCGGTGGGGCAGGTAGAAGTACTCGTCGCACCAGCGCTTGTACTTGTCATAGGAGGCGACAGCCGCGTGTGCGTCGCAGGCACCTTTCATCGCGGCGTGGAAGGCGAGCGTGTCATGGTCCTCCTGGGTGCGGCGGCGGTCCAGCACCGGCGTCAGATCGGCGCCGCCGCCGAACCAGGCTTTTGTCGTGACGACGAAGCGCGTGTTCATGTGCACCGCCGGCACGTGCGGCGACCACAGATGCGCGATCAGCGAGATGCCGGAGGCCCAGAACCGCGGGTCTTCCGAGGCGCCGGGAATCTGGCTGCGGAATTCCGGGGCGAACTCGCCATGCACGGTCGAGCAGTGCACGCCGACCTTCTCGAACAGCCGGCCGTGCATCATGCTCATGACGCCGCCGCCGCCATGCCCGCCGCCATGGTCGGTGCGCTCCCACGGCGTGCGCACGAACCGGCTCGGTGCGCGCGGATAGAGCGCAGCCGGCGCCTCGTCCTCGAGCCGCTCGAACGCCGCGCAGATCTGGTCGCGCAGGCTCTCGAACCAGGCGCGGGCGCGGGCCTTGCGATCCTCGATGGCGGCGATGGTCATGGACGCTCCCCCCTGGCACATTGGCGGTCACCCCGCCGTCAAGAGTCCATGACAGCCGGAGGTGACAGTGCTGTTGTCGCTACGGTTCGGTCCTACCACAATCGATCAGGCCTGCGGACCGAAATAGGTGCAGGTCTCGCGGCAGCTGTCGCGGTGGACGCTGACCTTGGTGACATGGCCGATGGAGCGGACGCGCTCATAGATGAAGCGCGACAGGTTCTCCAGCGTCGGCAGCCCGATCGCCTCGATCTTGTTCAGGAACTTGTGGTCGAGCATGGTCTGGATCTCGCCCAGGCGCTGCGTCAGCACGCCGAAATCCACCACCATGCCGGTCTCGGGATTGGTCGCATCGCCCCGCACCGTCACCTCGGCGCGGAAGGAGTGGCCGTGGATCTCCTGGCTGGCTTCGCCGAGCGTCGTGATCGGCAGCGTATGCGCGGCCTCGAAGGTGAACGACTTGGTCAATTCCCACATCGTGTCAGTCACAATCCTATCTGATGCCGATCATCTTGTGCGTCTGCAGGCTGAGCCGCCATTGCGGATGATGCTGGCAGTAATCGATGGCGCGCGCCGTGTTCGCGGCCGCCTCGGGCCCGTCCATCGGCTGCAGCGAGAAGCGCTCGAAGGCGAGGCCGTCGAACCGCTCCGGCTCGGCTCCCTGCTGCGGATAGACCAGCTTCAGCTCGTGGCCCTGCCGCAGGTTCAGCTCGGCGCCGGCCTTCGGGCTGACGCAGATCCAGTCGATCCCGTCAGGCGGAATGAGCGTACCGTTGGTTTCGACCCCGACCGCGAAGCCGCGGGCGTGGAGCGCTTCGATCAGGTCGGCATCGACCTGCAGCAGCGGCTCCCCGCCGGTGAGGATCGTATAGCGGTCGGCCGCCCCGCCTGTCCATTGCCCGGCGATGGCCGCGGCCAGGTCGGCGGCATTGGCGTAACGGCCGCCTAGCGTGCCGTCGGTGCCGACGAAATCGGTGTCACAGAACCGGCACGTCGCGGTTGCGCGGTCGGCCTCGCGGCCGCTCCACAGGTTGCAGCCGGCGAAGCGGCAGAACACGGCGGCACGGCCCGCCTGGGCGCCTTCGCCCTGCAGGGTCATGAAGATTTCCTTCACCGCGTAGCTCACGCTCCGGCTCCTTGTGACTGCAATTGGACGAATTGTCCGGTCTGGCGCAGCGCCTCGCCGGTGGCGATCGCCGCCGCCATCGCCACGTTCAGCGAGCGCAGTCCGGGCTTGAGCGGAATCCGCAACCGCGCATCGGCCGCTGCCGCCACGCCGTCCGGCACGCCGGCGCTCTCGCGCCCGAGCAGCAGGATGTCGTCCGGCCGGTAGCTGACGTCGAGATAGCAGGTCGCGGCCCTGGTCGTCAGCAGCAGCAGGCGATGGCCCGCTCCGGACCGCCAGGCCTCGAACGCGCTCCAGGAATCGTGCCGCCGCCAATTCAGCTGGTCCAGATAGTCCATGCCGGCGCGGCGGAACTGGCGGTCGGACACCGGAAAGCCCGCCGGCTCGATGATGTGGGCCGCGAGCCCGAGGCAGGCGCAGAGGCGCAGAATCGTTCCGGTGTTCTGCGGAATGTCGGGCTGATAGAGCGCGATCTGCATGCGAATTGGTCTTAAGACTGAGGCTGAAAGTCCGCTTCGGAAGCGGGAATTGGTGCATGGCGTGCTGCAGGGCCGATAGCGGGCTTGCGCTCGTATCGCAAGGGTGCCAATAGAACGATTCTGGACGGCTTGTTCCCCAGGGGCGGTGGAGCGAGCCGTTTTCTGCCGCCGCGGGGGACGCGGGCGCCGGCAGGATCTCCCGGTCACGTGATCTCCCAGGTCGAGATCGTCAGACGTCGAGCGGGGCGGTTCCACCGGCTGCAACGAAGAAAGGGTTGGAATCGTGACAGCGTCTACTGCGGATCATCCGACACGCCGGGATTTTCTTTTCGTCGCCACGGGCGCTACCGCGGCAGTCGGCGGTGTGCTCGCCCTGTGGCCCTTCATCTCCCAGATGAACCCCGATGCCTCGACCATCGCGGCCGGTGCGCCGATCGAGGTCGATCTCGCGCCCGTCGCCGAAGGACAGGACATCAAGGTGTTCTGGCGCGGCAAGCCGATCTACATCTCCCACCGCACCAAGAAGCAGGTCGAGGAAGTGCGCGCGGTGCCGGTGTCGAGCCTGCCGGATCCGGCGACCGACCAGTCCCGCACCAAGGACGGCCACGAGCAGTGGCTGGTCGTGATCGGCATCTGCACCCATCTCGGCTGCATCCCGATCGCGCATGAAGGCAATTACGACGGCTTCTTCTGCCCGTGCCACGGCTCGCAGTACGACGCTTCCGGCCGCGTGCGCCAGGGACCGGCGCCGCTCAACCTTCCCGTCCCGCCCTATCAGTTCGTTTCCGACACCAAGATCCAGATCGGCTGAGCAGACGTTTGTCTTGAGCTCACGCTCGATCGTGCAAGATAATTTCTTCAGGAACGCATCATGAGTGGACCTTCTGACTACCAGCCGAGCCACCCCGCCTTGAAGTGGCTCGAGCAACGACTTCCGATCATCGGCCTGGTCCACTCGTCCTTCGTTGCCTATCCGACGCCGCGGAACCTGAACTACTGGTGGACGTTCGGCGCCATCCTTTCGATCATGCTGGGCGTGCAGATCGTCACCGGCGTCATCCTGGCGATGCACTACACGCCGCACGCCGACATGGCCTTCAAGTCGGTCGAGCTGATCGTGCGCGACGTGAACTACGGCTGGCTGCTGCGCAACATGCATGCCTCCGGCGCGTCGATGTTTTTCCTTGCCGTCTACATCCACATGTTCCGCGGCCTGTATTACGGGTCATACAAGGCGCCGCGCGAGGTGCTCTGGATCCTCGGCGTCATCATTTATCTCCTGATGATGGCAACGGGCTTCATGGGCTACGTGCTGCCGTGGGGCCAGATGAGCTTCTGGGGCGCCACCGTCATCACCAATTTGTTCTCGGCGGTGCCCTATTTCGGCGAGAGCATCGTGACCCTGCTGTGGGGCGGCTACTCCGTCGGCAATCCCACCCTGAACCGCTTCTTCGCGCTCCACTACCTGCTGCCGTTCCTGATCGCCGGCGTGGTCGTGCTGCACGTCTGGGCGCTGCACGTGGTTGGCCAGAACAATCCGGCCGGCGTCGAGCCGAAGACCGAGAAGGACATGGTGCCGTTCACGCCCTATGCCACGATCAAGGACTTCTTCGGCGTCGCCTGCTTCCTGATCTTCTATTCCTGGTTCATCTTCTACATGCCGAACTATCTCGGCGACGCCGACAACTACATCCCGGCCAACCCGGCGGTGACCCCGGCGCACATCGTGCCCGAATGGTACTACCTGCCGTTCTACGCCATCCTGCGCTCGGTGCCGAACAAGCTCGCCGGCGTGATCGCGATGTTCGCGGCGATCATCGTGCTGGTGTTCCTGCCCTGGCTCGACTCGGCCAAGACCCGCTCGAACAAGTACCGTCCGCTCGGCAAGCAGTTCTTCTGGATCTTTGTCGTCGTCTGCGTCGGCCTCGGCTATCTCGGCGCGCAGCCGCCGGAGGGCGTCTACGTCGTGCTCGGCCGTATCCTGACCGTGCTGTACTTCGCCTACTTCCTGATCGCGCTGCCGCTGCTCGCCCGCATCGAGCGGCCGCGGCCGCTGCCGAACTCGATCGCCGACGACGTGCTGGCGAAGTCCGGCCGCAAGGTGGTGGCCTCGGCCGCGATTGCGCTGGTCGCCGCGGTGTCGCTGCTCGCTGGCAGCATGGGCGATGCCCGTGCCAGCGAAGGCCAGGAGAACCCGCCGTCGGTGAAGTGGTCGTTTGCAGGTCCGTTCGGCACCTTCGATCGCGGCGCCGTGCAGCGCGGCCTGAAGATCTACAAGGAAGTCTGCTCGAACTGCCATTCGCTGAACTATGTGGCGTTCCGCAATCTGGCCGAGCCTGGCGGCCCGGGCTACTCGCCAGCCCAGGCGGCCGCGTTCGCCGCCGAGTACAAGATCAAGGACGGTCCGAACGACGCCGGCGACATGTTCGAGCGCCCGGGCCGTCCCGCCGACTACTTCCCGGCGCCGTTCCCGAACGAGCAGGCGGCCCGTGCGGCCAATGGCGGTGCGGCGCCGCCGGACCTGTCGCTGATCGCCAAGGCGCGCTCCTACAAGCGCGGCTTCCCCTGGTTCCTGATCGACTTCTTCACCCAGTTCCAGGAGCAGGGCCCGAACTACGTCAACGCACTGCTGCAGGGCTATGAAGAGACCCCGCCGCACGGCGTGACCATCCCGGACGGCTCGTACTACAACAAGTACTTCCCCGGCCACGCGATCAAGATGCCGCCGCCGCTGTCCGACGGCCAAGTGACGTTCGACGACGGCTCGCCGGCCACCGTGAAGCAGTATGCCCACGACGTCGCGACCTTCCTGATGTGGACCGCCGAGCCGCACATGGAAGCACGCAAGCGCCTCGGCTATCAGGTGTTCATCTTCCTGATCATCTTCGCCGGGCTGATGTACTTCACCAAGAAGCGGGTCTGGGCTGCCGCGCATTGAGCGGAGCGCGAGCCATCGCCGCATGCGATTGAAAAAGCCCCCTCTGGGGGCTTTTTTTCTTTTGGCCGCTCTGGCCGTCGTAGCATTGGCGAGGCACGGCAGAGGAGGGGACGCAATGACGTCATTGTTGGCCTTCGCAGGCGCCGCCGTGCTCGAGATCGGCGGCTGCTTTGCGTTCTGGGCTTGGCTGCGGCTCGGCCATTCGCCGCTATGGCTGTTGCCGGGGATGGTCGCGCTTGCCGGCTTCGCCTATCTGCTGACCCTCGCCGACAGCCCGCTCTCCGGCCGCGCCTACGCCGCCTATGGCGGCATCTACATCACGTCGGCGCTGCTGTGGGGCTGGCTGGTCGAAGACCATCGCCCCGATCTGTGGGACGCCGCCGGCGCCCTGATCTGCCTCGCCGGCATGGCCGTGATCCTGTTCGCGCCACGGTCGCTGCCGGTGTAGCGCGGCGACCCGTGGCCGAGCGTGGCGACATCCGGCTACGAAGGCGGTCACGTTGAAGCGAACCCGATCCCCTCCCGTCGCGCCGGACGCGCATTTGCGGTAAACCGCATTCCCAACGTCCCAAACAGAAATTGCGGAGGACCATCATGGGCACACTCATCAGCTTCAAGCGCCCCGACGGCCAGGAGGCCAAGGGCTATCTCGCCAAGGCGGCGCAGGGCAATGCGCCGGGCGTCGTCGTCATCCAGGAATGGTGGGGCCTGCAGGATCAGATCAAGGGCATGTGCGACCGGTTCGCGCTGGCCGGCTTCAACGCGCTGGCGCCGGATCTCTACAAGGGCACGGTGGTGCCGTATCACGACACGGATGCGGCAGGCCGCGAGATGAACTCGCTCGATTTCATGGACGCGACCACGCAGACGGTGCGCGGCGCCGCGCAATATCTCGCCCGTAACGGCGCCAAGGTCGGCCTCACCGGCTTCTGTCTCGGCGGCGCGGTGACGATCATCGGCGCCACCCGGATCGCTGAGCTGACCGCGGGCGTCGTGTTCTACGGCATTCCGCCGGAGCAGGCAGCCAAGCCCGCCGACGTCAAGATTCCGCTGCAGGCCCATTTCGCCAAGAAGGACGATTGGTGCACGCCGGCGCTGGTGGACGGCTTCGAGGCGGCGATGAAGGCCGCCGGCAAGTCGCTCGAGCTCTACCGCTACGACGCCGAGCATGCCTTCGTGAACGAGCAGCGCATGACCGTGCACGACCGCGCGGCCGCCGAGCTCGCCTGGGGCCGCGCCACGGCGTTCTTCCACAAGCATCTCGGCTGAGCTGAGGGCAGGGGCGCACCGGTCCGAAGCGGTGCCGCGCGGACTTTACACCGCGCGGACGGCCTTGATCTCGGCCGACGTCTGTTCGGCCTCGTCGCGGGACGAGGCGTCGTCGGTCGGCTCCAAGGGACGGGCGGGATCGATGCTGGTCGCCGCGTCGGCCGAGCGCCGTCGACGCTTCGTCCTCTTCGCCTGCGCTTCCAGGAAGCAATCGAGCAGCGTCTGCTGCTTCGGAAGCGCATGCGACACAGAAGGCTGTTTGCCGCGAGCCATGTTAACCAAGGTAATTCAATATGGTTAACCAATCATTGCCATACTATGGCAGATAGACAACAGGTGTTGCCCTCACGCACGGTCAAGTTATGTAACTTTTTGCGGTTGTGACAACCGCCGATCGACAGGAGAGGCCTCATGCACGCGCGCAACATGAGGTTGTGACGGGCCGCACAGCCGCCGGCTGCAGCTTTTTGCCGCCTGGCGCTGCGAGGTTTCCGCGAATCACCGTTGTTTCGCCGGGATATGAGCGTTGATCATGTTCGAAACGCGTCGCTTCGTTCGATGTTCGAATTCGCCGCGTCTCGTCGCCGGTTGCGTCGCAGAAACAATCTGAGGTAGCATTCCCCGATCCCTCTGCTGATGGAGAAAGCCGTGCGTGTGGCCTTTGCGCTGGCCGGGCTGGGCGGCTTGAACGCCCATGGCGCCGGCTTCCTCGATACGGCCCGCGCCTGGGGCGTGACGCCGGATCTCGTCACCGCGACATCCGGCCAGATCCTGGTGCTGTCGGCGTGGCTTCAGGGTCTCGATCTGCGCAACGAGTTGATGTCCTCCGACCGCCACCGGGATCCGGCGTCGCAGTTGCGCACGGTGATGTTCGGCTATCCCGGGGTGTTCCGTCCCGCCTATGCCGAGGCGCTGGCGCGCCTCGTCTCCTGGCCGGATTGGCGCGACGGCCCGTTCAACGCCCTCGCCGACCGGCTGTGGCCGGCGCAGCAATATGTCCCGGTGCGCAGCGAGGCCGACTTCGCGCACGCGGCGGAGACGCTCAACGCCACGCCGATCGGCGTCGTGTTCAACACCTATGATCCCGAGACCGGCACCGGCTATCTCTACGGCAACGAGGCGGCGCGGGCGCTGCTGCCGTCGGAGAAGTCGGTTCCCAATGCTCATGCCGTCAAGGCGCGGCAATCGGCGGCGAAGCGCGACCTGCGCTACGCCTCCGAGGTGCTGGCCGAGCGCGCCATCCGCCCGATCACGCCGGAAGCGGTCAAGGCGGCGCTGTGGCTGTCGCTCTACGGCTTCACCAAGCTGCCGCAGGGACAGATGGACGGCGCCTATCACCGTGCCAGCATCATCTCCGAGCTGCACGGTTTCGACCGCGTCTTCGCCGTCCGCCCGCTCGCACAGGGGTGGCAGGGCCAGGCGCCGGCCAATTGGTTCGAGGTGCAGGACTGGACCACCGAGATGTGGTTCTCGGTCGGCTACAAGGCCGAGGTCGATGCGCTCAAGCGCATCAACGACCTGATCGCGAGCGGCGCCATCACCGATCCCAAATACAAGACCGTGGAGCTGGTCGAGATCCAGCCGGAGACGCCGGCCGGCTATTTCAACTACTTCGTCGAGCGCGGCGAGGTGTATGAGAACGCGGTGGTGGCGACGGAGATGAAGTTCGCGGAGCTCGGGCTGGTGAAGCCGGGGACGTGAGCGGTCGGCATTCGGTCAGGGCCGCCGCCGCGCGATGCGGCAGCGGCCGCGATGGCCGTGGTCAGCCTGCGGTGATGGCTCCCACAAGCGCTTCGTTGGTCATCGGCCTGCCGTGCAGATTCCAGGTGCCGTCGACGGCATGGACGCCGTTGGACCAGATCCGGTCCCTCGCCAGCGCCCCGCCGGAGAGGTCATGCAGAATGTCGGTGGCTTCGCCGAAGAACGCCGTCTGGATGTCGTGGCTGGCGAGCGCAAAGGACGGCGTCTTGGTCTCGATCCAGGCTCCGTCGACAGGCGTGCCACCGGCGAAGGTCTGGCCCTTCGGCAGGATGTTCAGATGGGCTGTGACGTTCGCCGTCATGATCCTGTTTCCCGCGAGACCATGATGTCTCAGGAACGCTTCCGTGATCCGCGCGACGGCGATCGGCGCCTTGTCGGCAGCGATGACGCCTTCGGTGAGTGTGAGACTGATCGGCATGAGTCCTCCTGTGCCCGCGCTATGGCGGTTGTCCGGGGAATGGCGGCCATTATATAACGACCGTGATGTATTAATAGAATAACGATCGTTATGAGTCAATCATGAAATAACGATCGCTATGAGAGGCGCCAGATGCGGTATCAGGCCGAACATAAGCTGGAAGCAAAGGCAAAACTGTTGGAGGCCGCAGGCCGCGGATTTCGCCGGCTCGGCTATGGCGGGATCGGCGTCGATGGTCTGGCCAAGGAGGCCGGGGTCACCTCCGGCGCATTCTACGGTCATTTCAAGTCGAAGGACGCCGCGTTCGAATCCGCCGCCTTGGCCGGACTCGAGGAACTCAGAGCCGGCATTGCGGCCCTTCAGGCGGAGCAGGGCGCCCGCTGGGCCGAGACGTTCGTCGCCTTCTATCTCGGTGAGCGCCTCACTTGCGCGCTGGATGCGAGCTGCGGCCTGCAGAGCCTGACCCCGGACGTCACGCGCGCCAGCGCGGCCATCAAGGCCAGCTACGGCGCGGCGCTCGAACGGGTCGCCCGGCAGATCGCGAAAGGGTTGCAGGGAAAGACCGACGAGGCGCGGCTGCAAAAGGCCTGGGCATTGATGGCGCTTCTCTCGGGCGGCGTGACCATGGCGCGCAGCGTCGCCTCACCCGAAGCCCGCGACGCCATCGCCGCCCATCTCAAGCAAGCCGCGCGAGGGCTTCTGTAGGACAGGCACCGCGGGAAGCGCTCCGTTTCGCAAGTTTGAACCCGGCCTCTCGCCCCAACGGCGGTGAGCTCCCCTCCCCCTTGCGGGGAGGGGTCGGGGGTGGGGGTCCACGAGTCACCCTGCCCGTGATGAAATCGCCTGCGATGGATGACCATCAGCGATGGCTCGTCACCCATGAGCAGGGGTATGACGATCGTATCGTCCTCTTTGGCAGTGCTGGTCTGGGTCGCATCTTTGGCGTGCTCCCACGAACGTCAGCGCCCCACGGCCTGACCGACCGGGTTGATCCCTGACATTTTGGACCGGGCTGACTCCTGACAGTATTCGATCACTGCTGTTTTGTCTCCGCCGTTTCCTGCGCGACGCGGAGCCGCGCACGCGGCGGAGCAAAGCGCAGGAAACGGCGGTCGCGGTCGATGAGGCCGAGGTCTCGGCCGTAGAAGCGGACGATGTGGCCGCCGGTCTCATGCCGGACCATGCCAATCAGCTCGTCGGCGAGCGCCTCGCCAACGAAGACGTACTCGCCCCGCCATTTGATATCGCCGGTAGGACGCACACGGCGGACTTCGTGATCAGCGTCATACCAGGGATCGTCGAGGTGACCTGGCATGCAGCGCGACGGCAAGCGCCAAAGCTTGACGGGTGCCATCTGATCGAGCGCCTCGTGCGGCCGCTCCTCATTGAAGTGGCGGCGAAAGGCATCGAAGCGCCTCTGCTGCTCGGCGGCGCTGTCTGCCGGCGGCTTCGAGGTCTCGGCCTTCAGCGTGCGATGCATGCGTTCGTGCCGGCCGTTGTCCTGCGGGCTGGCGGGTGGGATGTAGCGCGGCTCGATGCCGAGCTTGAGCCACCACACCGAAAGCGCGGAAAGGCCGCCGGCTCCGCTCGACCCGAACGGCACACCGTTGTCGGAGCGGATTGCGCCGGGAAGGCCGATATCCTTGAAAACACGCTCCAGCGCGCCCTTCAGGCCGGCCGATGTCGGATCAACGATGCGCACCTCGATGAGATAGCGGCTCGCCGCGTCGGTGATCGTCAGCGGATCACAACGCGTGCCATCGACGGTGCGGAACCAGCCTTTGAAGTCGATCGCCCACTCGTCATTTGGGCCCGCCGCCGGCGTCATGACCTCGCCTTGCGCAATCCCCCGACGCCGCTGCCGTCGCGCTTCGACCAAGCCTTCACGCTTCAGGATATCGCCGATCGTCGAGGGCGCCGGCCACTCGACCTCCGGCCGCTCGCATGTGCGCCAGGCCTTTATCTTCTTTGGGCCAAAATGCGGAAACCGTCGTCGCGTTGCGATGATGCGCTTGGCCAACCGGTCAGTTGTCGCATGCGGACAGTTCTGCACCGCGTGGCTCTTCTCCTCGAACCATTGCGCGTCCCCACTCTCGCGGCGGCGCTTCCACACGTAGAACGTCTCCCGGCTGATGCTGTGCCGCGCGCACAGCTCCGTCACCGTAAAAGCTCTCGTGTCGTACTCCCGAAACAATCCGATACGCTGCTCCACAGGACTGCTCTCCCTGAAAGGCATCGTCCGATCCTCCTTCGAATCAGACGAAGCTTGCCTGTCAGGAATCAACCCGGTCTAGAATGTCAGGACTCAGCCCGGTTCATACCGCCCCCACCCCCACCCCCGACCCCTCCCCGCAAGGGGGAGGGGAGCGCACCGCCGTCGTGGTACTAACTCGACCTCAGCGCCGCTGCCGATAGGGCTGGTATGGCAACTCGCCAAGCAATCCTGGAATACACATGATCATCGAGCCGATTGCCTTTGTAGATAAGAATTCCGGTGACGACGCTATCGTGCTGGCTCGCGTCGTCGGCAATGCTGTTGGATTGGTGTTGTCGTTGAGGACGGCCGGAGACATCGAGGTCCTCATGGAAGCTGAGGAGCTCGATCGAGTCATTGATGCGCTTCAGAAGGCTCGCTCGGCGGTTGGTGGCGCGTGAGGCGACGCCGTGGCTCGGCCGACTGGGGATTAGTGGATCACGCCAGCAAGGGATTCTGCGATGTCCGGTTCAATACTTCATGTGGTCTTCAATTCGTCCGCGGCGGGTACGTTGCGCGCAGCGTTTGGGAAATCCGGCCGCGACGAGCGCGTGATCGGCCTTCCCGACAGCTTGAGCTTCGGCCCGATCGATCCGCCCGATCCGGCGTTGCGAACCGCTTGGGTGGAAGAGAAATTGGGATTCTCTGGCTGGGACGAGGTCGGCGGTCAGGCAACATCGTTCTGGAGCGAGGCCCTCTCGCGCAATCACCGAAGGATCGTCTGGTTCACTCGACGCTCGACCCAGGAATATGCCGGCTTTCTCGAATTCCTGTGGCGGCTCGGTCAGGAGCCCCTTGAGGTGATCGATCTCACTGACACCATGGTGCGGAGAGGAGGCACGACCGAGCCGCAGCTGGCCGTCAGCTTGGCGCTGCTTCCGCCTGAGGTCATCAGCGACAACAATCTCTGGGATCTCGCGGAGGACCTGACCCCCGGGTCGCGTGATGTGTATCGCGAACGTTGGGCGCGCCTGAAAGCTGACAACGCGCCATTGCGCGTCCTCAGCGACGGCGAGCTGATATCGGCGCCGATCTCGTTCTTTGATCCCGTGCTGCTGTCATACGCCGCTGCCGAATGGCAGAAGGCCGCGAGGATCATCGGCGAGGCTCTCTGCGAACCTCCGACAACCACGCTTCAGACGGGTGATCTGCTCCTGATCGCGCGAGCCCGTGCGCTTGTCGCAGCCGGTCGTCTGGAATGTCGTGGCGACGTGTTCGAGATCAGTCGCAGCGAATTGCGATTGCCGGCTGCAGAGGGGTAACGGCCGCTCTTGGCCGGCGAGTTCGCTGAGCGCGTTTCGAGACGAAATTCCTCAGCCGCCTCAAGCTGATTTGGCCTGTCCAGTCCCTCGGGCAAAAATATTCTTGTTTCTACTTTTCAGAATTCATGCTTTGATGCGCGCGTCCCACCCCGGCACGAGGGGCGTATCGCGGTCGTCACGAGACGCGGGGTGGAGATGCGGTGGGCGCGTCACGTCGCAGCATGGCTTTTGTCGTGCGGACGAACGGCGGGCGCGCACGGTGAAGTCGCATGGTCCTGGCCTCCCGACGCTGAGGCTACGCCGGTGGTGATGATGATCCGCTGGTCACGGGGGCAAGACAGCCCGGTCCCCGGGGAGAATGCGTATAATCCGTCAAACCATCGCGCAGGGAAGGCCGGTCGTCCGGCTGACCTGTGGTGACTGCCGCCTGCTTTTTTTGCTGCAGGCGGGCCATGGGCATCAGCCGATGTCCGGCCTTCCCTGCGCCCTCGACTTAGAGAGGGCGGTCTTGAACATCATCACTCGGGCCGATCGTGTCGCGAGAATGCTAACGCATGTTCCGTTCTCGCCCTGCCAAGGCTCTCGCCTTCGCCCCGCCGGTGCGCGTGACTGCGCCCTCGCCCCTTGTGGGAGAGGGCATGTAGGACAGAGCCGCAATTGCGGTTGGGTGAGGGGTATGCCTCTGCAAGCGCCACTCGTTGAGAGAGACCCCTCACCCAACCGCGTTCGCGGATGGGCCGCACATGCCCTCTCCCACAAGGGGCGAGGGCACTATATCGGGCAGCCGGCTCGCGGCGCTGCTCTTGATTTGCCGACGCATCCCACCCCGATCTGTGTCCCCGCCGCCCTTGACCCCGGCCGCCGCCCGTGGTCAGTTCCGCGCCATGAGCACCCTTGTCCGCCCAGCCCGTCTCTGGTGGCGCACCTTGTAAGAGGTGGCCGGTGCGATTTGTTTGACATTCGATCGCAGAGGGGCCGCCACGCAGCGGCGGCTTCCGGTTGGTCCTGTGTGGCGTTTCCTCGGCAAATTCCGTAAGAGGACGCCCAAGAGGACCCCATGAACAGGACCGTTTTCGCCCTTCCGGCCCGCAGCGACTACCGCACCTCCAGCGGGCTCGCGATCACGCGCGCCGTCGAGCAGTTTTCCGGCAATGCCAGCCGGCTCGACGACCTGATCGACCTGCTCGACCGCCGCCGCGGCGTGGTGCTGTCCTCGGGCACGACCGTGCCCGGCCGCTACGAGAGTTTTGACCTCGGCTTCGCCGACCCACCGCTGGTGCTGGAAACCAAGGGCGCCGACTTCACCCTGCAGGCGCTCAACCGCCGCGGCGAGGTGCTGATCGCGTTCCTGAAGGACACGTTGCGCGAGCCCTGCGTGGTCATTACTGCGGCTTCGCCGGCGCGGCTGGCCGGACACATCGTCCGCGGGCCTGCCCCGGTCGAGGAGGACCAACGCACCCGCCGCGCCAGCGTGATGTCGCTGGTGCGGGCGATGATCGCCGCGCTGTCCGCCAATGACGATCCGCTGCTCGGCCTGTTCGGCGCCTTCGCCTACGACCTCGTCTTCCAGATCGAGGACCTCGTGCAGAAGCGGCCGCGCGAAAAGGACCAGCGCGACATCGTGCTCTACGTGCCCGATCGCCTCCTGGCCTATGACCGCGCCACCGGCCGCGGCGTCGTGCTGTCTTATGATTTCTCCTGGAACGGCCAGTCGACATCAGGCCTGCCGCGCGACACCGACGCCAGCGTCTATCTGAAGGAGCCGCGCCAGGGCTTTGCCGACCACGCGCCGGGCGAGTACCAGGCCACGGTCGAGAAGGCCCGCGCCGCCTTTGCCCGCGGCGACCTGTTCGAGGCGGTGCCCGGCCAGTTGTTTGCCGAGCCGTGCGAGCGCTCGCCGGCGGAAGTGTTCCAGCGGCTCTGCCGGATCAACCCGTCGCCCTATGGCGCGCTGATGAATCTCGGCGACGGCGAGTTCCTGGTGTCGGCGTCGCCCGAGATGTTCGTCCGCTCCGACGGCCGCCGCGTCGAGACCTGCCCGATCTCCGGCACCATCGCGCGCGGCCGCGACGCCATCGGCGATGCCGAGCAGATCCGTCAGCTCCTGAACTCGGAGAAGGACGAGTTCGAGCTCAACATGTGCACCGACGTCGACCGCAACGACAAGGCGCGCATCTGCGTGCCCGGCACCATCAAGGTGCTGGCGCGCCGCCAGATCGAGACCTACTCGAAGCTGTTCCACACCGTCGACCACGTCGAGGGCATGCTGCGGCCGGGCTTCGACGCGCTCGACGCGTTCCTGACCCACGCCTGGGCCGTCACCGTGACCGGCGCGCCAAAGCTGTGGGCGATGCAGTTCGTCGAGGACAATGAGCGCTCGCCGCGGCGCTGGTACGCCGGCGCGATCGGCGCCGTGAATTTCGACGGCTCGATCAACACCGGCCTCACCATCCGCACCATCCGCATGAAGGACGGGCTCGCCGAGGTGCGCGTTGGCGCCACCTGTTTGTTCGATTCGGACCCCGCGGCCGAGGATCGCGAGTGCCAGGTCAAGGCGGCGGCGCTGTTCCAGGCGCTGCGCGGCGATCCGCCGAAGCCGCTGTCGTCGACGGCGCCGGACGCGACAGGCTCCGGCAAGAACGTGCTGCTGATCGATCATGACGACTCGTTCGTGCACATGCTGGCCGACTATTTCCGCCAGGTCGGCGCCAACGTCACGGTGGTGCGTTATGTCCATGCACTGAAGATGCTGGCCGAGCGCAGCTGGGATCTGATCGTGCTGTCGCCGGGGCCGGGCCGTCCCGAGGACTTCAAGATCTCGACCACCATCGATGCCGCGCTTCAAAAGAAGCTGCCGATCTTCGGCGTCTGTCTCGGCGTGCAGGCGATGGGAGAGTATTTCGGCGGCCAGCTCGGCCAGCTCGCCCAGCCGGCGCATGGAAGGCCCTCGCGGGTCCAGGTGCGCGGCGGCCGCCTGATGCAGGGGCTGCCGAATGAGATCGTGATCGGCCGCTATCACTCGCTGTTCGTCGAGCGCGACAGCATGCCCGAGGTGCTGACGGTGACGGCGGCAACCGAGGACGGCGTGGCGATGGCGATCGAGCACAAGACGCTGCCGGTCGGCGGCGTGCAGTTCCATCCGGAATCGCTGATGTCGCTCGGCGATGCCGTCGGTTTGCGGATCGTGGAGAATGCATTCCGGCTGAAGCAGCCGGCGTAACAGGTGGTCGCCGTCATCGCGAGGAGCGTAGCGACGAAGCGATCCAGAGTTGTTTTCGCGGCCCTGGATTGCTTCGCTTCGCTCGCAATGACGAATTCCTCGCGGTCACGGCAAAACAAGGTAGCGAGAGCACGATGACGTTCGATCTGGACATCAAGAACACGGTCCGCACCATTCCGGACTATCCGAAGCCCGGCATCCTGTTCCGGGACATCACGACGCTGTTGGCGGACGCGCGCGCGTTCCGCCGCGCGGTGGACGAGCTGGTGCATCCCTGGGCCGGATCGAAGATCGACAAGGTCGCCGGCATCGAGGCCCGCGGCTTCATCCTCGGCGGCGCGGTCGCGCATCAGCTCTCGGCCGGGTTCGTGCCGATCCGCAAGAAGGGCAAGCTGCCGCACAAGACGGTCAGCATGTCCTACGCGCTGGAATACGGCACCGACGAGATGGAGATGCATGTCGACGCGGTGCAGCCCGGCGAGCGCGTGATCCTGGTCGACGACCTCATCGCCACCGGCGGCACGGCCGAGGGCGCGGTGAAGCTGCTGCGCCAGATCGGCGCGACCGTGGTGGCGGCCTGCTTCATCATCGACCTGCCGGATCTCGGCGGCGCCGCCAAGCTGCGCGCGCTCGACGTGCCCGTGCGCACGCTGATCTCGTTCGAAGGGCACTGAAACGCGCGCGGCGGCGTCAGGACCGCTGCATCAGGAGCTCGTTCTCGATCTCGCGCAGCGCATAATAGTTGCGCCGGATCCATTGATAGAGCTCGGTGGAGGGGTCCTTCTCCTGGCGCAGATAGCCGGTGAAGGAGAACGAGAAGCGCTCGATGTAGGTTCGGAGGAAGGCGGGCAGGGCGGCAATGCGCAGATGCTTGCTGCGGCTGTAGAGGTCGGGGAGCTCCTCGCGCAGCACGTGGTCGTTCTCGACCACGATCAGCTGTGCCTTCGGGATCTGCCGCCGCAGGGCGTCATAGGCGCGCATCGAGACGCGGTCGCCCTCGGCGCAGTACAGCACGATCGGGACCACGTTCCGCCGTGCGGCCTCCTTCAAAAAGCCGATCTGTTCGGACATTTTGAAGAACTCGTCGAACGAGTAGTAGCCGAGGTCGATCACCTTGGGGATACCGTCGTTGAGGATCACCCGGTCCATCAATTGGATTTTGCCGTAGGTGTCCTCGATCGTCGCGGTTTCCGTGATCTGCGGCAGGAAGTCGAGCAGCGACGGCTCGCGCAGGGTGACGTCGAAGGCGAGCACTTGGCCGTTCTTGAGCAGCAGGAACTCGCTCAGGACCCGCGCAAGCAGCGTCTTCCCGGATTGCGGCCGGGGCGAGCAGACGATGTAGACGGGCGTCGCGGGCATCCGACCTATATCAGGTCAAATGCGGTTGCGATAAAGTCCCATCAGTCACGGGAATGCTATTTTTCCCCGGCCGGCCGCGGCGCCGCCGCCTTGGTCGAGCCGACGATGTCGGTCAGCTTGATCCGGTCGTACTCGCTCCAGACATTGGCGAGCCAATGCCGGACATAGCCGCGCAGCACGAAGGAGTAGTTGGCGGCCTCGTCGCGCGGCCCCTTGTTGGCGACGAATTTGAGGAACGGCACCGACGCCACCTCGACCTGCTCGAACGCCATCTCGTTGAGCTTCGGGATGGTGAGCTCGGTCGCGTCCTTGATGCGGTGGAAGTAGGAATTGTAGGTCGACTGGTCCCACTCGAAGAAGCTGGTGTTGTTGATGAAGTTCTTCACCAGGAAATATTTCGCCCCGATCATGTAGCTCGCGGTCTCGGCGATCTCGTCGAGCGAGGCGATCGACGAGCCCAGGATGTGGAACACCGCGAAGGTGATCTGGCCGGAGCGGGCGGCGTCGAGGAAGCCGATGTCGCGCAAGGCGGCCAGTGTCGGCGACATCAGGCCGGCGCGGACGTCGATCACGGTCACTGACGGCGCCACCGCGCTCAGCGTGTCGAAGATCTTCATCTGGTCCGGCGTCGAATTCATGTCGACGATCTCGGTGATCTCCGGGTGGAAGCGCTTCAGGGTGCCGCGCGGATGCTCGGTGTCGAACGCCCGGGTGGGGACGTTGTTGGCGCTGAAATAATCGAGCAACGTCCGCGACACCGTGGTCTTGCCGACCCCGCCCTTGTCCGCGCCCACCACAACCACTGCCGGTTTCGCCATGGAAAGTCCTTCAGCCCTGAGGCCGGCCAGGGGGCCGGCGCATTGCATTCTGCTTTGGGCGCGAACATGGCAGAAACGCTGGAGAATTCAAATTCATTGCAGCACGGGATCGGGGAAATTTGCGCGTTCGCCGTCACAGGCCGGAGCAATCGGAGGCATTCCGGTCCAAACGTTCGAGCCAGCGAGGAAACACTTGCAAGAGATTGGCAGGACGATTGCCCGCCGCACGGGATTGCCGCCTGAATTCCGCTGCGAGGGCGACGTCTAGTGCCGGCCCCAGGGACCGGTCGCGGGGGTGCTCCACGGTCCCTCGGGAGCGGCCTGTCCCTGGCCGGCTGGCGGGGCCGGGCCATCGGCCTGGCCCCAGGGACCGCCGGACGGCAGCGGTGGCGGCGCATCGCCGTCTGTCGTTTCGGTGCCGGTGTCGTCCGGCTGTGCCTCGTCCGTGGGCAGCGCCAGCGGGCCCGGATCATGACCGCCGGCGAACCTGATCAGCGCCTGGACCCGGGCATCGACGGAAGGATGGGTGGCGAACAGGTCGGCAAAGCCCTCGCGCGGATTGTCGACGCACAACTCCATGACGGCGGAGGTGGCGCCGGGCAGCTCGCCGCGCCCTTCGATCTTGCGCAGAGCGCTGATCATGGCGTCCGGATTCTTGGTCAACTCGACCGACCCGGCATCGGCTAGGTATTCGCGGGTGCGCGACAGCGCCAGCTTGACCACCTGGGACAACAGCCAGGCCACCACGATCAGCACGACCGCGATGATCACGACGATGATGGCCCCTCCGCCGGAGCCCTTGCGGTCGGAGTCGGATGAGGAGGAGGACGACGACGAGCGGCCCCAGCCGCCGCCCCAGCTCATATTGGTGAACAGGCGGAAGAACAATTCGCCGAAGAAGCCGACGACGCCGGCGATGATGACGGCCACGACCATCAGCTGCACGTCGCCGTTGCGGATATGGGTGAGTTCGTGACCCAGCACCGCCTCGATCTCCTTGTCATCGAGCGCAGCGAGCAGGCCGGTCGTGACGGTGACGGCGTATTGCCGCTGATTGAGGCCGGTGGCGAAGGCATTCAGCGCCGGGCTGTCCATGATCTTCAGCTTCGGCATGGTGATGCCGCGCGAGATGCAGAGATTTTCGAGCAGATTGTACAGCCGCGGCTGCTCCTGACGGGTGACCGCGGTGCCGCCGGTCACGGCGTCGATCATCGTCTGGTGGAAGAAATAGGCGATCACGATCCAGGCCGCCGCGCCGATCGTGGCCCACGGCAGCGCCTTGATCAGGTCGCTTGTGGCAGCGTTCATGTAATAGGCGACGCTGCCATTGCCGTTGATCATGACCTCCGCGATCAGCGCGCCGGCGAACACCAGCACATAGATCAGCAGGAACAGGCCGCCGAGCAGCAGCACCGAACGGGTCTTGTTCGATGCGATGTGGGTGTAGAGACCGTAGGCGGCCATGGCGTCGGACCCTTCAGCGCGGAAGGCGCGGGATCAGAACTTGACGCTCGGCGCGGCCTCGACGTCGGCCCGGCTGGCGCCGAGATCGAAGAACTCCTTGCGGGTGAAGCCGAAGGTGCCGGCGAACAGTGCGGCGGGCATCTGCTGGATGCCGGTGTTGTATTCCTGCACAGCGTTGTTGAAGAAGCGGCGGCTGGCGGCGATCTTGTTCTCGATGTCGGACAGCTCGCTGGCGAGCTGCTGGAAGTTGGCATTGGCCTTCAGATCCGGATAGGCCTCGGACAGCGCGATCAGCCGGCCGAGCGCACCGGAGAGCTGGCCTTCGGCCGCCGAGACCTGGGCCGGTCCCTGCGCCGACATGGCCGCATTGCGGGCCTTGATCACCTCATCCAGCGTACCGCGCTCATGCGCGGCATAGCCCTTCACGGTCTCGACCAGGTTCGGAATCAGATCGTGGCGCTGCTTGAGCTGGACGTCGATGTCGGCAAAGGCCTGGCCGACCCGCTGGCTGAGGGCGACCAGCCGGTTGTAGGCGCCAAGGGCGAACAGCACGAGAATGACGATGATGCCGAGGACGATCCAGCCGGACATGACGGGCTCCGAGGGAGGGGGCGGGAGAACGAGGCGGCCGACACGCGACGGCGCCGCCGGTCCGCAGCTGGACCGGCGTGCATTGGTCGCATCAGGGTGGATGCCCGTTCAAGTCGCTTTGGCCTGACCGGTCCGTTCGATGGGCGCCCAGGTGGCCGAATTGGCGCCGGAGGCAACGACGCGCAGGGCTCAATAGGGACGGGCGATCCGCCATTGCTGCGTGGGGTCGTTGCCCTTGATATCGCCGGGGGCGCTGTCGAGCTGCGAGGTGTAGAGCGGGCGGTAGCGATAAGCCCACATCTTCTTGCCGTCGCTGCGGGTGATGACGGTGAAATCGCCGGTCGCGACCGCGTTGTCGGGCGCCGCCAGCGGGGGGCGCTTCTGGGCACAGTCGCCGTCGCAGGTCGATTTGGTCCCGGTCGTGTCGCGCTCGGTATAGTACAACGTCATGCCTTTCGGGTCCGTCAGAACCGGCCCGTTCTTGCCGATGATCGCCCTGGCCGGCGGGCCTTCCTGCTTGGGAGCCGGCGGCGGCGCCGAGGACTCGCCGCCATGGCCGCCCGCGAAGGCGGTTCCTGCCGAAGCCAGCAGCATCGCAGCGATCGTCATCGTCCTGAACATCGAAATGCATTCCCTTGTGAGCAGCGCATGTCAGCGCCCGTTGCAGCTCACCGTAGCAAACGCGGATTTCTCGCCGGTTTCGCGAAATCGCGAAAATGAGAGACAAACTCGACCTGTCGTTAACCATCGGCGGCCGGGCAGGTATTCAGTGGCGCGGCGGCGGCTCGACGCCGTCGCCCCAGTCCCAGCGCCGGGCCGCGGCGAAGGCGGGCTTGTCACGGCGCGGGATGCTGACGACGCGGGCAGCGCCATCCGCCTGGCACAGCTTCGCGGCTGTCGCGACCTTGGTGACCGACGGCGGCGCGAGCACGCGTGCGGCGGGCTGATGCGTTGCTGGCTTGCGCGTGAGGGCAATGAAGCTGAACTTCTCGTCCTCGAACGGGACGTCGGCGCCCTTCAGCTCGCGATGCGCCCGGGACCGCGCCAGCCGCTGCGCGAAATGGCACCAGTCCGGTGCGACCAGCGGGCAGGGCGCTGCGTGCGGGCAGGGCGCTACGACATGAGCGCCGGCTGCGATCAGGCGGTCACGCGCTGCGAGGATGCGCTGATAGCCGGCGGGCGTGCCGGGCTCGACGATAAGCAGCGTATCACCGGTCGTCGCCCACAGCGCGTCCACGATCGCAGGGCGATCGGCGTCCGTCAGTTCGCCGATCATGTAGCTGGCGATGACGAGATCGGCACTTCCGGCACGATCGAGCAGCGCTCGCGCCGGTCCCAGCGCATAGGAGAGGTCGCGCAGGCGCATCGTGTCGTCAGCGAGCGTCAGCGCCAGCCCGCGCAACGCTGCATTGGAATCGACGGCGTTGAACGAGGTCAGCGGCGGAAACGCTTCCGCCGCAGCGAAGCTCGCGGTCGCCGGCCCGGCACCGACGTCCAGCAGCGAGGCCGGTGCGAAGTCCGGGCAGGCCTGCATCACGGCGTTCAGGCTCGCCGCGATCGCGGCATAAGTCGCCGGCATCCGCACGGTGGCGTAGGCGATGGCGTCGGTGTCGCTCGTGATCGTTCCGGAATTGCCGCCGCTGCGATAGGCGGCCGAGATGCGGGCCGCTCGGGCGGCTGCATCCTGCCGCGACTGCCCGTGCAGCCTGGCTTCGAGGGACGCCTTCAGCGCGGCGGGCAGATCGGGAGAGATCATCGTCCTCTCCATGCGTCATCCCGGGCGCCGCTGACGCGGCGATCCGGAATGACGGAGCACGGTCACGCCACCTGCTGGTCGAGGATCTTCACGGCCTCGTCGAGCGCGACCGAGACGAGCTGCGACACGCCGCGCTCGGCCATGGTGACGCCGAACAGCCGGTTCATGCGCGCCATGGTGATCGGGTTGTGGGTGATGATGATGAAGCGGGTCTCGGTCGAGCCCTTCATCTCGTGCAGCAGGTTGCAGAAGCGTTCGACGTTGTGGTCGTCGAGCGGCGCGTCGACCTCGTCCAGCACGCAGATCGGCGAGGGGTTGGTCAGGAACACCGCGAAGATCAGCGCCATCGCCGTCAGCGCCTGCTCGCCGCCCGACAAGAGCGACAGCGTCTGCGGCTTCTTGCCCGGCGGCTTGGCGATGATCTCGAGGCCGGCCTCGAGCGGATCGTCGCTCTCGATCAGGTGCAGCGCCGCCTCGCCGCCGCCGAACAGCTCGGTGAAGAGACGCTTGAAGTGGTCGTTGACGGTCTCGAACGAAGACTGCAGGCGCTCGCGCGCCTCCTTGTTCAGGCTCTGGATGCCCTGGCGCAGCCGCTTGATGGCCTCGACCAGGTCGTCGCGCTCGGTGGTCAGCGCGGTGTGCGAGCCCTCGACCTCGGTGAGCTCCTCCTCGGCACGCAGGTTGACGGCGCCGAGCCGCTCGCGGTCGCGGCGCAGCTTCTCCAGGGTCTCTTCGATCTCGTGCAGCGGCGGCAGTTGCGTGTCCGGACCGATCTCGGCCATCGCCGCGACGGCCTGCGGCTCGCATTCGAGCATGTCGTGGATCTCGCGCTCGACGTCGCCGATGCGGCGCTTGGCGCTCTCCAGCCGCTCCTCGGCGCGCGCAGCCGCCTCGCGCGACTTCGACAACGCTTCCAGCGACGCCTTGGCGGCGCGATCGGTGTCGCCCATCGCGGTCTCGGCCTCGGCGAGCGCGTCGGCCGCGACCTGGCGCTCCTCCTCGGCGATCGCGAGCTCGTCGATCAGCGCGCTGCGCTTCTCGGCAAAGATCTCCGGCGCGTTGTCGAGCTCGGCGCGCTCGTCCCTCACCTCGGCGATGCGCGCCTCGATGGTGGCGATCTGCGAGCCGGCGCCGCGGATGCGGTTGAACCAGTCGTTGCGCTCGCTGATGATCGCCTGCACGCGGCGATCGGCGAGCTCGGCCTCGCGGGCCAGCGCCTGGGCCTCGGCGCGCACCTGCGCGGCGGCGCGACGCTTGGTCTCGATCTCTGCGCGCACGGCCGCCAACCGGCCGTCGGCCTCGGTCGTCGCCGGCAGCTCCTCGATCGCCTCCAGCGCATTCTGGTGCAGCTCGGCGATCTCGGCGCGGTCATGGGCGAGACGCGTGGAGGCCTCGACCAGTGCGGACTTGCGCGCGGAGTGGCGGTTGATCTCGCGCTCGGCGTTGGCGTGGCGCTCGCGCGCCGAGTTCACCTCGCGCTGCGCGGCGCGCCAGGCTTCGCGCGCGGCGCTCTCGGCGGCGGTCGCAGCCTTCACCTCGGCCTCGGCGCTCTCCAGCGCCTGGCGCTTGTTCGTGGCATCGATGCGCGCCTGCTCCAGCTCGGCCTCGATGTCGATCAGGCGGGCGCGCTCGGCGAGCCGGCGGGCCGCGCCGGTCGGCGCGTGCGCGGCGGCAATGAAGCCGTCCCAGCGCCAGACGTCGCCTTCCGGCGACACCAGCCGCTGGCCGGTCCTGAGCTGAGAAACCAGTTGAGCGCCGCGATCGCGCGACACGACCCCGATCTGGGCGAGACGGCGCGACAGCTCAGGCGGCGCCTGCACATAGGCGGCGAGCGGCTCGACTCCGTCGGGCAGCGCGGGGTCGGTGACCTCCGCGCCGGCGAAGGTCCAGTGCATCGGCGCGGACGCATCGACCGGAGCATCGAGATCGTCGCCGAGCACGGCGCCGAGCGCCTTCTCATAGCCCTTGGCGACGGTGACGCCGTCGATGATCGGCGGCCACAGATTCTTGGTCTCGCTGTTGACCATCTTGGAGATGGTGCGCGCCTCGGTCTCGAGCCGCTGCGCGCGCTTCTCGGCTTCGGCGAGCGGCGCGCGCGAGGCTTCGAGCTTCTGCCGCGCATTGGCCTGCGCGGCCTCGTTGGTCTGCACCGCGGCTTCGGCCTGCGCCTCGGATTCTTCCGCGGCTTCGAGCGCGGCGGCGAGCGTGTCGAGATCGCCGAGATGGGCGGTCTCCTGCGCCAGCCGCTCCTCGTCGGCGCGGACATTGGCGATGTCCTGGTCGAGCCGGGCGAGACGGTCGCGGTGGCTGCGGACGTTGGCCTCGAGCTGGTTGCGGCGCGCGGTGAGATCGGCGAGCTGCGTCGTCAGCTCGGTGAACTGGCGCTCGGTCTCGGCGAGCAGGGCCTCGGCCTCGGCGACGCGCTCGTCGACGCCGCTGCGCATCTCGACGCGCGCCTTGATCTCTTCCTTCAGCTCCGCATCTTCAGTTTCAAGACGTTGCAGCGCGACCTGCGCATCCTGGTTCTGCTGCTGCTCGCGCGCGACGTCGGCGGTGAGCTGCATCAGGCGGCGATCGAGCTCGCCGACGCGCTCCTTGGCGCGAACCTCCTCGCGGTCGAGCAGGTCGCGGGCGTTCTTCAGCCGCTGCATCGTCGCGGCGGCGCGGGCCTCGGCCTCGCGCAGCGCCGGCAGGTGCGACGAGCGGATCGCCTGGATGCGGGCGGATTCGGCCTGCTCGCGGGTCCGCTCGGCCATCTCGCGCACCGCGACATCGTGCACATGCGCGGCGTCGTTGAGGTCGGCATGCGCGCCCATCCAGCGCAGATGATAGAGCGTCGCTTCGGCCTTGCGCACCTTGGCCGCGACCTCGCGATAGCGGATCGCCTGCCGCGCCTGCTTGCGCAGGCCTTCCATCTGGCCGGAGAGCTGGCCGATGACGTCCTCGACGCGCAGCAGATTCGTCTCGGCCGCCTTCAGCCGCAGCTCGGCCTCGTGGCGGCGCGCATGCAGGCCGGCGACGCCGGCGGCGTCTTCCAGCACGCGGCGGCGCTGCTCGGGTTTCGCTTGAATGATTTCGCCGATCTTGCCCTGGTGGACCAGCGCCGGCGAACGCGCGCCGGTGGCGGCGTCGGCGAACAGGATCTGCACGTCGCGGGCGCGCACGTCGCGGCCGTTGATGCGATACACCGAGCCGGCCTCGCGCTCGATGCGGCGCGAGATCTCGAGAATGTCGCGGTCGTTCACGGCAGCCGGCGCGGTGCGATCGCTGTTGTCGATCGTCATCACCACTTCGGCGTGGTTGCGCGAGGGCCGCGTGTTCGAGCCGGAGAAGATCACGGCGTCCATGTCGGCCGCGCGCAGCGATTTGTGCGAGGTCTCGCCCATCGCCCAGCGCAGCGCCTCGACCAGATTCGACTTGCCGCAGCCGTTCGGACCGACGACGCCGGTGAGACCGGGTTCGATCACGAAGTCAGTCGGTTCGACGAACGTCTTGAAACCGTGAAGACGAAGACGCGTGAGTTTCATGCACAGATTCTCTGTTGGCGGGAGACGAATCTCCCAACCCCGACAATACCATGGAAGGCAATGTCAATGTGGACTGAGTCGCCTTTGCGCCCCATTCTAGGGGCCGGACAATGGCGATGGCCGCCCGCGAGGGCAACCCGGCGGCCCCGCTTTTCCAAGGCTTTCTCGCGGCGAACGGCCCACGAATCAGAAGCGGCCCCACGAAGGGGCCGCGCTGTGTCTTGTCGGACTCAGTCTCTCGAATCAGCTCTTCAGAAGCGGGTTGATCTTCTTCTGAAACTCCTCGATCGAAGCCTCGCCCTTGATCTTCTCGCCGTTGATGAAGAAGGTCGGCGTCGAATCGACCTTGAGAATGTCGCTCGCGTATTTCTGGTCGGCGGCGATCTTGTCGAGCAGCGCCTGGTCCTTGAGGCAGGCCTCGACCTGCTGCTGGCTGAGGCCGGCCTGCTTGCCGATCCGCGTCAGCGTCTCCGTGGTGTTCTTCACCACCCAGTCGTTCTGCGAGCGGAACAGCATGTCGGTGACCGCAAAATACTTCTGTGCGTCGCCATTGGCGATGCAGCGCGTCAGCATCGAGCCCGCGGCGGCTTTGATGTCGAGCGGGAACTCGCGGAAGATGTAGCGGATCTTGCCGGTATCGATGTATTCGGCCTTCAGCTTCGGGAACACGGTGGCGTTGAACGCCGCGCAATGCGGGCAGGTCATGGAGGCGTATTCGGTGATGGTCACCGCGGCGTCTGCCGGCCCGATCGCCATGTCGGGCAAGGACTGGGGCTTGGCGACATCGGCGGCGCTCTGCGCCATCGCGTCCGAGATCAGCCGCAGCGGGGACAGGCCCGCCAGGGCGGCGAGGCCGGTCAGCGACAAGGCTGCGGTGAAGGCGCGGCGGGTAATGATCAAGGCTCTGCTCCGAAATGGGCGCATCTCGCGCCTGAAACACTCGTGACGTGCCTTTTCGCTAGCTTGAAACCCAGTTGGAGGCAATGCCGGCGCTCAAGCCGGGATCAAACGGCGAACGTCAATTTCGCTTGATGGCCGCGCCCAGCCGGGCCAGCGCGTCACGCAGCGCGTCGTCCTCGATCGCGGTCAGGGTCTCAGCGACCTTCGCCACCTTTTTCGGATCGGGCGGGGCCGGGCGGCGCTTCAGCGGCGGCCGGGTCAGCGGCCCCTGGCGCAGCGCCAGCTTGCCCACCGCATGCCAGCCGAAGAACCGGTTGACCCGCTCCAGGATCACATCCGAGGAATG
Source organism: Bradyrhizobium sp. HKCCYLS3013 (assembly GCF_051167615.1). Taxonomy (NCBI): domain Bacteria; kingdom Pseudomonadati; phylum Pseudomonadota; class Alphaproteobacteria; order Hyphomicrobiales; family Nitrobacteraceae; genus Bradyrhizobium; species Bradyrhizobium sp. HKCCYLS3013. Next base: position 35,321 of record NZ_JBNPTK010000005.1, on the reverse strand, counting down.
CTGGATCTCCAGCGCCATCGGCCCCTCGACGCGCAGGATCAAGGTGGCCGGCTCCTGCGGCTGGCCCTCGACCGGCCGCGGCCATTGCATCTTCAACGGCTGGGCATGCTCGGCGATGTCGCGGCCCGCGATCTCCGGCCAGCGTGTCACGAGTTCACGTGCGGCAAACCCCTGCTTTGCATAGGCGGCCGTCAGCACGTCGCCCATCATCAGCGAGAGAGGCTTTGCGGTGAGGCGGCCGGGCTTTGCCATGATCAATGCTCGCAACGGCGCGGGCGTCAGGCCGCACGCGGCCGGATGGCCTTCAGGTCCGGCGCAATCTCGCGGCGCCGCTGCATGAGATCATAATCCATCTGGAGACCGAGGAAAAAGCCCTCCGAGATCCGGAAATAACGGGCAAGGCGCAGGTCGGTGTCGGCAGTGATGTCGCGCTTGCCCAGCACGATTTCATTGATCCGCCGGGGCGGCACGTGAACGGCACGCGCCAGCGCGTTCTGGCTCAGCCCCATCGGCTTGAGGAACTCTTCCAGCAGGATTTCGCCGGGATGGGGATTGTGCAGCAGGTTGCTTCTAGCGGTGGTAGTCGACGATTTCGACATGCGCCGGTCCTCTATCATCCCAGACGAAGCAAATTCGCCATTGATCGTTGATCCTGATCGAATGCTGGCCGACGCGGTCAGCCTTCAAGGCTTCGAGACGGTTGCCCGGCGGCACGCGGAGATCGTCGAGAACCCGCGCCTGATTCAAAAGACGAAGTTTGCGAAGCGCGACATCCTGGATGTCGGACGGCAATCTCCGGCTCCGTCGGCCGCTCCATATCAGCTCCGTCTCGCGATCCGCGAAGCTCTGGATCATCCGGAACTTATAACGCGGGACGTTATAGAATGCGAGCGCATTCTATTTGGCTCTGCCACGAGTTGGGGACTTCCGGATCAGGGTTCTGGTCTCGTTGCTCGTTTCCTCGTATGGAGGAGGGGTGGCTCAACTCAAGGCTTCTCGCAAACATGATATCGCTGTCGGGGAAGCAGGGCGTCCCGCACAGCTTCTCGCCTGGTACGACCGCCATCGCCGGCGGCTGCCATGGCGTGCGCCAGCCGGACAGCGCTCCGATCCGTATCGGGTCTGGTTGTCGGAGATCATGCTGCAGCAGACCACGGTGAAGGCGGTCGGGCCGTATTTCGAGAAGTTTGTCGCCCGCTGGCCTGATGTCACGGCGCTCGGCAGCGCCGATCTCGACGACGTGCTGCGGATGTGGGCGGGGCTCGGCTATTATTCGCGGGCGCGCAACCTGCATGCCTGCGCCGTCACCGTGATGCGCGAGCATGACGGCGCCTTCCCGGACACGGAGGAGGGCTTGCGCGCGCTGCCCGGCATCGGTCCCTACACTGCCGCGGCCATCGCCGCGATCGCGTTCGATCGCCTGACCATGCCGGTCGACGGCAACATCGAGCGCGTCGTCTCGCGGCTATTCGCCGTGGAGGAGGCATTGCCGCAGGCCAAGCCGCAGATCCAGGCGCTAGCCGCCACCTTGCTCGGACCGTCCCGCGCCGGCGACAGCGCGCAGGCGCTGATGGACCTCGGCGCCACCATCTGCACGCCGAAGAAGCCGGCCTGCGCGCTGTGCCCGCTGAACGACGACTGCGCAGCGCGCGAGCGCGGTGACCAGGAGACGTTCCCGCGCAAAGGCGCCAAGAAGACCGGCGCGCTGCGGCGTGGCGCCGCCTTCGTCGTCGTCAGGGGCGATGAGCTGCTGGTGCGCTCGCGTCCCTCGAAGGGCCTGCTCGGCGGGATGACCGAGGTCCCCGGCTCGGCGTGGCGCGCCGGCCAGGACGACGCCGACGCGCTGGCGCAGGCGCCAGAGTTGGCCGGTGTGAAAGGCTGGCACCGCAAGCTCGGCGTCGTGACCCACGTCTTCACGCATTTCCCGCTGGAGCTCGTGGTCTACACGGCGCGCGTGCCGGCCCGTACGCGCGCGCCGGACGGCATGCGCTGGGTCCCGATCGCGACGCTCGACGGCGAGGCGCTGCCGAATGTGATGCGCAAGGTGGTGGCGCATGGGCTGGGGGACTGAGGCTGCGCGTTTATTGAATTCTGCGCGGGCGTGGGCGCGCAATGGACACGCGACCACTTCTCGCTCAGATAGTAATATTGGCGTCCAGTGCACCGCACACAAGGAAAACACATCGATGCTATACAAGGGTTTTGATATTGAAACGATTGAAGATGAGCCGGGACATTTCAAAGCGGCTATTCGAAAGGCCGGTGGTGGATCGGTACGTACGGCTGTGCCGCCCGGTCCGGAGGTGCCAGTTATCACGACGCAACTCTATTCCAACGCAGAGGATGCGATAGCGCAGGCCAAGCGCTCGATCGACGCTGGCGGGATCATTTAAACACGTCGGCGGGAGTGGGCGGAGTTCGCGGTATTCCTCGGATGCGACAGACGCCGCAAGTATTGCTCGCAGGCGCGCGGCATCCGTATAGGCGCAGTCAGTTGGTGGCGTGCGTGCGCCATGGGACGAGGTTAAAGCGCTGCAGTGTCCACTACCAAATGACGTGCTAAGGATAGTCGTGAGAGGCCCAGCAAAGAGGATAAGGCTCGTGACATGAAATACGAGCTCGTAACTCTCGTAACCGAGGGCAATGAGCCCCCAGCGATCGTTGGGGATGCGCCGCTCGACTCATCCAAGTACGACGAGTTTGGGCTGACCGATATGGCGAAAGGACTTGCTGCCACCTTGGCGAGCCGAATACCTGTCGGTGGCTATACGCTCGGCATTGAAGGTCCTTGGGGAAGTGGAAAGTCGACTTTCGCAAACTTTGTCGTTGAAGAACTTCGTCAATCAAGTGATCAGGTAATAATCAGATTTGAACCCTGGCTAATTGGCGAGAAAAGCGCGTTGATTGCTTCCTTCCTGGGGGCATTCGCCGCTGAGATTGATAAGCTTGCACTGAACCAGTGGCGCTGGTGGCAACATAAGAGGTGGCTTGGCCTTTGGCCATGGAACCGACTATCCAATGCGATCAGAAAATACGGTGGATACCTCAATGCGCTATCGGCGCCCGTCGGAGCGGTCGCCACCATTGACCCCACCGGCAGCACGGCGCTCGCTGCAACGGGACTTAAGACCGCGGGAATGTTATCCCGCCTCTTCGGCAAGCAGCTTTCGCTGGACGAACTGAAATCTAAGATCGTAACGGGCCTCCACGCGCTCCAAAAGGAGCGTCCCCAACTCCGGTTTACGGTTTTCATCGATGACACCGATCGACTGGAGGCGCTGGAAGCGGTTGAAATCCTGCGGCTTGCCCGAAAAGTGGCTGATTTTCCCTTAGTCGCCTACATCGTCTGCTTTGATGGGAAAATACTATCAAAGCAAGTTTCGACAGCGCTGCTTATCGCCGATGGTAGGGAGTATTTAGAACGGATTTTTCAAGACGTAATTCCCATTCCGCCTCAGGAGCCATTTGCGCTACGTCGATATCTGAAGCGCCTCCTAAAGCAATCCTTTCCAGCCGCCATGGGAGAAGTCGACCACGAGACTCGCTTCCGGATGGAGATGGTATTCGACCGTTGGTGTGGGCGTCTTTTGAGCACGCCCAGAGATGTCGTCAGGTTGTACCAATCGGTGCTGCACTCCTGGCCGAACCTGCCGCCGGGTTCGGACTTTTGCGACTTTGTTTGGCTGCAATTGCTGAAATTGAAATGCCACGAACTATACGAGTGGACGCGGAACTACCTTCAAAATGTCGGCAGCTCTCGTGATAGAGGGCGACCGGGAGACACCGAGCCGAAGGATGAGGCAGCGAAGCTTCTTTCGATACTGGAAAGGTTTGGTTGGAAGGATCACATTTTTCTTTCAGGTATCGACAAACTGTTGCCGGGATTGAACTCGCTTTCAATATCCTGGAACAACGGGACGCCCGAGGTCTTTAAGTTCGAGAGCGGCGAGTTGGGGCGTTACGAGCAATCGAAGCGCCTCGGTAGCCCAAGTCATTGGCGAGGATATTTCTCCTTTGCTGTGCCATCGTATGCGGTGAAGGACGAAGAACTTTCGGCGCTTCGGAATGCTGTTGAGGCCGATTGGACCGAGGCCGCTCGAATTTTACGGGCACTCTTGGATCGTCCTCACGAGCGAACAGGTCATTTCTTGGATGTTTGTCTCGACCGCCTTATCGACGATCCGCTCAGCTTTAATGAGGCGCAGAGGACAGGTCTGCTAAAGGCGTTCGCTGAAATTATGGACGACGTCGAGCGCATTACGCAGCAAGCCTCGACCGAGGGCCACAACGAGATTTGGGAGAGGACGCGGTTTATTTTCCACAAGCATCCACCGCCCGATTTTCTGAGCACACTCCGAACGGGAAAGAGCGTCAATTGGTTGGCGTACATCGTAAGGGATCAAGGCTTCGCCGCGGGAAAGCCTGAGGGTGGACGCCAATATCCGGAGAATGCATGGCTAAAGCAGCCGCAATTTGATGAAGCGGTACGTATCTTAACGAGCCGTCTCGAAGCAATCGGAATGAAGAACGTCTTCAGTCTACCCGCACCGCTGGACGTACTGTTCTTTTGGGCTCAATTGGGAAATTCCGCTGATGTTAAAGTCCGCTTCGCAGAAGCGACGAAAACTCACTCGGAGTTCTTGACTGCGCTTAGCTCAATGCGCGGCTGGGGAAACCGCTCCGACCTTGGTGTCTATCATCCATTCCACGCGAAATACGTCGCATACTTCGGTGACCCCGACGAAGTCCACGCAAGGCTAGAGAGGCTTGCACAGACCGGCAAACCGAAACATCAGCCGCTTGCCCGGGAACTTCTCGCCGCTTGGGTTCCTCTCCAGCAAGATGAATGATTATCGACATGCTGTCCTCCGTCATACGCCTGCGCGGCGGCTTGGCGACGAGCCGTCGGATATTACGGTGGCAGTGCACACCTGCCACGTCGCCCGCGCGACGGCTGCATCGAGCAAGTCGCATCGACGGTGCAGAATGTGCCAAGCACATACGTGATTCTGATCCGTTCCAATGTGTGGTTTCCGTTTTTCAGAATTTCACTTGACTCGCACCCCAAATCAGGTGTCTTATCCGCCTCGTTCCGTCCCAACAGGAGGGGCGTACGCGTCGTCACGACACGCGGGGCGGGATGCGGTGGCTGCGACGGCGTCGTCAGGACGAGCGACGTCGACCGGTCTCGTGCAGCGCTGCGGCGGCTTGCTGTCGTGGTGCGGGTGCGAGGTCTTTCGCGGACGTTGAAATCGTGTGGTCCTGACATCCCGACGCTGATGTCAACTCACGACGAGGCTTCGCTTCGCGTGGGGATGGTGGCCAGAAAGCCCGGCGCACCAGGGAGATCACGTATAAGACGGAAGCCCATCGCGCAGGGAATGCCGGATGACCGGCTGGACCTGTGGTGACTGCCGCCTGCTTTCTTTGTTGCAGGCGGGCCATGGGTTGCGGCCAGCACCCGGCATTCCCTGCGCCCTCCTCTTTGCGAGGGTCCTTCTCGGCAACAGCTCGGGCGCTTCGCGCCGCGAGACGGCGAGGTCGCGTCTGTCGTGTTTCGCCATCGATCGACAGGAACACTGTTTCTCAATGGCAGGGGCGTGCCTGACTCGCATAGCCAGACATCCGATCCGCGCCGATGGACCCTGCGTCGCGTCGACGGGAACGATCATTCTGCAAGCAACCGCCGATGCTGCGCCAAGTTTCGCGACTGCAGCGCTGAATCCTTTCGCTTGGCTTGTCTTTTACGTTGCGACTGCATTGCAGATGTAGATAATCTTAGATTGTGTTTGATGGTCGTGCTCTTTGAGCGCGCAGACCTGTTCCGAGCTGCTGCGCCTCACCCTGAGGAGCCCGCCGACGGCGGGCGTCTCGAAGGGCGAGGCCCACGCTGGGGCCTCATGGTTCTCCCGGCGATGCGTAGCATCGTCCGGAGACGGCGCTGCGCGCTTCCTCACCATGAGGGTTGAGCGCGGAAACCGGTGCTGCACATGACCATGAGCGGCGTGCTCATCGAGAACGGGCGTGCTGATCGAGAAGGGGAAAGCGTCGGCACCTTGTTGAAGTGACAACGTCATGATCGGCAGCTCGGACCAACGCGAGCAAGGAATAAGATCGATTTGGGGAGGCAAAGATGACAAAGCTAACAGGATTCTCGCGTCGTTCGATGCTGGGCCTTGGCGCTGCGGCCGGGCTGTACGGTCTCACGAGTCCCGTCCTGGCCAAGGGGCCGTTCCTGAACACGCAGGCGCCGACGTTCTTCCGCTTCAAGCTCGGCTCGGCCGAGGCCACCATCATCTCCGACGGCGTGCTGCCGCTCGGCGATCCCCATGCGGCGTTCCTCGGCATTTCTCCCGGTGATCTCGATGGAATGCTGACGAGCAACTTTCTGCCGACAGGCGCCGCGACCCTCGAGCAGAACATCCTGGTGCTCAACACGGGAGACAAGATCATCATCTTCGACAACGGCATGGGTGTCTCGAAGCTGTTCGGTGACACCACCGGCAAGATGCTGATGACCTTGAAGCAGGCGGGCATCGAGGCCAAGGACGTCGATGCGCTGGTCATGACGCATGCCCATATCGATCATTGCGGCGGCGTCATCGGCCCGGACGGCAAGCCGAGCTTCCCCAATGCCGAGCTGTTCATCTCCGAAGCCGACTTCACCTTCTGGACCGACGAGGCCAAGGTCGGCCCCAACTACAAGGCGTTCTACGAGCAGGCGGTGCGCAATCTCGTGCCTGTCAAGGACCGCATCACCTTCTTCAAGGACGGCCAGGAGTTCCTGCCGGGCGTCCAGGCGATGTTCACGCCGGGCCACACCGTCGGGCATACGATCTTCCTGATCCAGTCGGGCAAGGATCAGCTCGCCTATATCGGCGACATCTCCCATCATCCGGTGCTGCTGATCGAAAAGCCGCTGATCGAGTTCGCCTATGACACCGACCCGAAGCAGGCCGCCAAGACCCGCGTCCGCGTGCTCGACATGCTCGCCGCCAACCGGACGCGGATTCTCGGTTATCACTTTCCATGGCCGGGCATCGGGCACATCGGCAAGGCCGGTGACGGCTTCCGCTACTTCCCGACGGCGGTCCACACGATGGATGTGGCGCCGCTGTGACCTGAGGCCGCCTTGCCGTTTGCCCGGCCGCCGGCGCATGCTGGCTGCGCAGACGTGTTCCCTCGACAGCGGGATGGACGGCCGATGCCGCCGCCGCTAGGTTCGCGTCTCGTCTTGTCAGGGATCACCATGCTCAAGCTCTATGTGGCGCCAGGCACCTGCGCGCTCGCTTCACACATCGCGCTGGCCGAGACCGGCGCCGACTACGTCGCCGAGAAGCTCAGCTTCAAGACCAACCAGCAGAACAGCCCGGACTATCTCGCGATCAATCCCAAGGGGCGCGTTCCGGCGCTGGTGACCGAGCAGGGGGTTCTGACCGAGACGCCGGCGATGCTCGCCTATATCGCGCAGCGCTTCCCGGAGGCTCGTCTTGCACCGCTCGACGATGTCTTCGCCTTCGCGGAGGTGCAGTCGTTCACCAGCTATCTCTGCTCGACGGTCCACATCGCCCACGCGCACAAGATGCGCGGGTATCGCTGGGCGACCGAAGAATCCTCCTTCGCCGACATGAAGAAGAAGGTGCCGGAGACGATGGGCGCCTGCTTCGCGCTGATCGAGCAGAAGATGCTGCGCGGCCCGTGGGTGATGGGCGAGCAGTACACGATCTGCGATCCCTATCTGTTCACGATCGCGCAATGGCTCGAGGGCGACGGCGTCGACATCAACGCCTTCCCGAAGGTCGCCGCTCATTTCAAGCGCATGGCTGAGCGGGCGGCGGTGAAGAAGGCGCTTGCCGAGGTCTCGGCCTGAGGAATGCCAAGGCCCCCGGGGATGCCAGAAAAAAACGTCGCTTGGAGCGGGAACTCATCCGTTCCAGTGACGTTGCATGAGGCCGTGGCGCGCCGTGCGGCCCCATCTCCTTTTTCTGAGCCCCTTGATGTCGCTGGCTGCCATTTCCGATGACTCAATTCCCGCTGACGGCACCGAGGGCATTCGCAACAGATTGAAGGCCGCCACGTCGGCGGCTCATCATGCCCTCGACGAGCGCCTCAGCCGCTTCGACCTGACCACGACGACGCATTATCGCCGCTTCCTGCAGGCGAGCGCGGCCGTGCTGTTGCCGCTGGAACAGATGCTCGACCGTGCCGGCGCCGACGCGATGCTCGGCGACTGGACCCGGCGGCGGCGCGCGGAGGCGATCCGCGCCGATCTTGCCGATCTCAACGGCCGTATCGTTCCCATGGAGCTGCCGGCGCGGCCGCTCGATCGTGCCTTCGTCTTCGGCACGCTCTATGTCCTGGAAGGCTCGCGTCTCGGGGCGGCCTATCTGCTGCGCATCGTCGCGGCTTCGGCCGACCCCCGCGTGCGACGGGCAACGCGCTATCTGCGTCACGGCGCGGGGCAGGGGCTGTGGCGCAGCTTCCTGTCACAGCTTGCGGAAGAGCCGCTTCCTCCCGGCGACGATGTCAGAGTGATCATGAGTGCACGCGAAGCGTTCGCGATGTTTGCGAAGGCGATGGCAGCAGCATGAACGAGCCGGTCAACCTCACCAATTGCGATCGCGAGCCGATCCATGTTCCCGGGACGGTTCAGCCGTTCGGATTCCTGCTGGCGCTGGTGTCGGACTTCACCATATGCATGGCCTCGGAGAACGCGCCGGACTTTCTCGGCGGCGACCTCGGATGGCTGCTGCAGCAGCCGCTCGACGCCGTGCTCTCGGAGGCGGCCGCGGCCGCGATCCGTGCCAGGGTCGACTATCTCAGCGGCCCGGATGCGGTCGAGCGCGTGTTCGGCGTCGATCTGCAGGGTCGTGGCAAGCTTTTCGACCTCGCCATCCACTTTTCCGGTGCGTATCTCGTCGTCGAGGCCGAGCCCAGTCTGATCGAGCCCGGCGTCAATTCCGGCGAACTGGTGCGGCTGATGCTCGGCCGCATCCGCAAGACGACGGGGATGATGGATCTGGCGCAGGAGGCGGCGCGCCAGCTCAAGCTGTTGACCGGCTTCGATCGGGTGATGGTGTATCGGTTTCATCCCGACGGCTCGGGCGAGGTGATCGCCGAGGTCGCGGGCTCCGGCCTGGAGCCGTTCCTCGGGCTGCATTATCCGGCCTCGGACATTCCCAAGCAGGCGCGGCAGCTCTATCAGCGCAACTGGCTCCGGATCATCGCCGACATCAACGCCGCGCCTGCGCCGCTGCAGTCGACGCCTACGCACAATGCCGGACTGCTCGACCTGTCGATGAGCGTGCTGCGCGCGGTCTCGCCCATTCACATCGAGTATCTCCGCAACATGGGCGTCGCCGCGTCGATGTCGGTCTCGATTCTGCGCGAAGGCAAGCTGTGGGGCCTGTTCGCCTGCCATCACTATGCGCCGCATCATCTGTCGTTCGAGAAGCGTACCGCGGCCGAGCTGTTCGGCCAGATGTACTCCTGGCTGCTCGAGGCGCGCGAGCGCGAGACCGACGTCGCCTATGAGGCGCGTGCGCATCAGATCCAGGAACGGCTGATCGAGCGCGCGGCTGCGCAGGCGCACAGCAAGCGCGCGATCCTCGACCTTGTCGCCGACTATCGGCAGATGATCGAGTGCGACGGCATCGCCGTGTGGTCCGACGACGAGATCACGCTCGAGGGCGAGACGCCGACCGAAGAGGAGGTGCAGGACCTCATCGGCTTCATCAACCGGACCTCCCCCGGCCGCATCTGCGCCAGCGCCGAGATTGCCAAGGTGTACGCGGCCGGCGAGGTATTCCGCGATCGCGCCGCCGGCTTCCTCGCCGTCCCGATCTCGCGCACGCCGCGCGACTGCCTGATCTTCTTCCGCCGCGAGGTGTTGCGCTCGGTCAACTGGGCGGGCGATCCGAACAAGACCTATGCCGAGGGGCCGCTCGGGCCGCGCCTGACGCCGCGCAAGAGCTTCGAGCTGTGGCAGCAGACGGTGGCCGGCCAGTCGAAGCCATGGTCTTCGGCGGACCTGCGCATCGCCGAGGGCCTGCGCATCACTCTGCTCGAAGTGATCCTGCAGCTTTCGGAGCTCGCCGCGCGCGAGCGCCGCGGCGCACAGGAGCGGCAGGAGCTGATGATCGCGGAGCTGAATCACCGCGTCCGCAACATCCTCAGCCTCGTGCGCGGCCTGGTCGCGCACAGCAAGGAGACCTCGAGCTCTGTCGAGGAGTTCGCTTCCGTGCTCGGCGGTCGCATCCAGTCGTTGGCGCGCGCCCACGACCAGATCACCAATCTCAATTGGGCGCCGGTCGCGTTGCGCGCGCTGCTCGAATCGGAAGCGGGGGCCTATCTCGGTTCGCGGGCAGGGCGGGTGCTGATGGAAGGGCCGGATGTCGCGCTCGACCCCAAGGCGTTCGCAACGCTCGCGCTCGTCGTGCACGAGATGATGACCAACTCGGCGAAATACGGCGCGCTGGCCGACTCCACCGGACAGGTGCAGGTGATCTGGCGGCTCGATCCCGGCTCGAGCCTGGTCATCGACTGGAAGGAGAGCGGCGGCCCGCCTGTGCAGCCGCCGTCGCGGCGCGGCTTCGGCACCACCATCATCGAGCGTTCGGTGCCGTTCGACCTCAAGGGCGACGCCGAGATCCGCTTCGACCTGCTCGGCGTGCAGGCGCGTTTCGTGATCCCTGCCAATTTCGTCCAGATGGTGCCGGCGATGACAGGCGCTCCCTCCCGTCATCAGTTCAAGGAAGAGGACACGCCGCGGCTGTCCGGTACGGTGCTGATCGTCGAGGACAATCTGATCATCGCGATGGGCGCCGAAGTGATTCTGCTCGAGCTGGGTGCGCGGCACATCGACACCGCGGCCTCCGTCAATCAGGCGTTGAAGTCGATCGAGCGCGCGGTGCCGAGCTTCGCGCTGCTCGACATCAACCTTGGCGCGGAGAGCAGCCTGCCGGTCGGGCACCGGTTGAAGGAACTCGGCGTGCCCTTCATGTTCGCGACCGGCTATGGCGAGCGTGCGCCGATTCCTGCGGAGCTGTCCGACATGCCGGTGATTCAGAAGCCGTACACGCGCGAAGTCGTCGAGAAGGCATTGATGAAGATCAAATGAGTCGCACGCGCATCAAAGTCGGCTTTGCGCGTCGCGGTGATTGGCATTCATGATTGCAGTCTTGGGTTTTCTCACATCCGCGTGTTTGTCGTGAGCGACATAACGCACGATGGGAGACACAGCGTCGACTATTCCCACTGTTGCTGCGACAAAACAGCCCGAAAATATTAGAACGCATCCAAAGGACACCGCTGTTCTAACATTGTTTCGACAAATGGAACCTCCGCAGCCTTATTCCGAACGAAGTCATCGCCGAAACGGCGCAACGGGGGCGCGTTGAATCGTCGGAGGTCTGATGACGAATCGAACGACGAGTTTGTTGCCGTGCGTTGCTATCGCCGTGCTGGCGGGAGCGGCTGCGACGACAATCGAGTTTACACCGGCATCGGCTGCAGACGAATGCCTTGCAAAGCCTGCGGGGACGCCGGCGGGGAAGCACTGGTTCTATCGCATCGATCGCGCGACCAAGAAGCAGTGCTGGTATCTGCGCGACGACGATCGCGAAGCGAAGGGCGCGTCGCTGGTCACGCGCAAGCTCGCCTCGCAGAAGGAGCGGGCTCAGCTCTCGTCGACCGCGGCCAATGCACGTGCCGAGATCCAATCGTCGTCCAAGGACGCCGCCGATGAGGTGAAGGTCGTGTCCTCGACGCCGACCGCTGCGGCGTCTGTGCCGGCGACGTCTGCGTTTCCGTCGGTTGCTGCATTTCCGGCCGCGCCTGCACCGGTCGCCGCGCCGGCGCCCGTCGCGTCAGCGTCGGCGGGTTCGCCCGACCCGGTCGGCGCGGCTGTGAACGAATCTGCTGTTGCGACGCGTTGGCCCGACCAGTCCGGCACGCTGCAGGCAGCGGCGGAGCCCGGCGCGCCGCGCGCATCCTCCTACACGCTCGCTGCCGCCAGCGACACCAGCGCCGCGGAAGCGGCTGCTCCCGCGACGCCGGCGCTGGCCGCTGCGGATGCGTCGCCGGCCGTGACGATCGGCATGTCCGGGGACGATGCGTCCAAGACGCGGATGTTCGCTTTCCTCGGCGCAGTCGCGATTGCGGGCTTCTCGATCAGCGTGCTGTTTGCGCGCGCCCGGGGCAGGCGGCAGCTCCGCATCGAGCCGGCGGCCGCCCGGCGCGTCACGCGTTGGCCGGCGGAGCCTGAGCTCGATCGCATGCAGCTGCCGCCGGTGGACAGCTACTATCCGGCCCTGGCGGGACGCAGGGGTAAATCGTCGCAGTCGACGGCGCAGGTCTCGGTCGTGCCGCGCGACGACGCTCGCTACGATGAGCAGTACGAGGTCGAAGACCTGCTGGCGCGTTATTCCGGACAGGAACGCCGGAATTCGTGAGCGTCAGGCGACGGACATCTCGGAGCGAATCTCGGCGCGCAATTCGTCGATCAGCCTGAGGCCGCCCTTCGTCTCGACATGCCAGAAGGTCCAGCCGTTGCAGGCCGGCAGACCTTGTGCCACCGCGCCGATGCGGTGGATCGAACCGACCTTGTCGCCCAGCATGATGGCCCCATCGGCGCGCACCAGCGCGCCGTGGCGGCGCTTGGAGTCGACGAGCTTGGTGCCGGGCGCGATCATGCCGCGTTCGATCAGCTCCGAGAAGGCGACGCGCGGCGCTTCGCGCGCCGTCATGAATGGTGCGAGCGTGGCCTCCGGCAGCGGCTCGACCGCGGCGATGCGCCGCTCTGCTGCCTTCGCATAGACCTTGTCGCGCTCGAAGCCGATATAGCGGCGGCCGAGGCGTTTTGCCACGGCCCCGGTCGTGCCGGTGCCGTTGAACGGATCGATCACGAGATCGCCGGGCTTCGATGACGACAGCAGCACCCGCGCCAGCAGGCCCTCGGGCTTCTGCGTCGGATGAACCTTCTTGCCGTCGCCGTCCTTCAGCCGCTCCTCGCCGGTGCACAACGGAATCAGCCAGTCCGAGCGCGCCTGAACGTCCTCGTTGGCGGCCTTCAGCACTTCGTAGTTGAACGTGTAGCCCTTCGCCTTCTCGTCACGCGCGGCCCAGATCATGGTCTCGTGCGCGTTGGTGAAGCGGCGGCCGCGGAAGTTCGGCATCGGGTTGGACTTGCGCCAGACGATGTCGTTGAGGATCCAGAAGCCGAGATCCTGCATGATCGCGCCGACGCGGAAGATGTTGTGATAGGAGCCGATCACCCAGATCGTCGCGCTCGGCTTCATCGCGCGGCGCGCGGCGAGCAGCCAGGCGCGGGTGAAGTCGTCATAGGCGGCGAACGAGGAGAACTTGTCCCAATCGTCGTCGACGGCATCGACCTGCGATTCGTCGGGACGCTTGAGCTCGCCCTTGAGCTGCAGATTGTAGGGAGGATCCGCGAACACCAGGTCGACGGATGCGGCCTGCAGTTTCGACATCTCGGCGACGCAGTCGCCGACGATGATTCGTTGCTCTTCAAGCGGCTGAAATTTAGTGCGGGGCGCCTTTGCAGACGCCCCGCGACGCGACTCTACCATGACTCAAGAACTCTGACTCAGGCGACGCTGTCGGCGACGCGGGACCTAACAACCGACTGCCCACACATTGACGTGGCAAAGTAAAAATGGACTTAATCGGGAAAATTTTTCGCATCGATGCGCACGCGTTCATCACGCGCACCGACGATGATGAGCCGTTCGTCGATGCGCGATGATCTCTGCGCAACGTGGCGATTGCGATGGGCTTTTTCGCTTCGCGCGCACGCCGCCGCCCGGCGAGGGGAGGTTGCACATGCCGGATTTTTCGGCTCGCGCTAGGCAAAATTTGCCGGCCGGGTTATTGATTAACACAGTGGAAATTTTACCTGTTTGCCGCGTTAGGCATTTCGCGCAGAGCCGCGCAAGGACAGTGAGGAAAGGCCGCCATGCGTTACGATGATTTCCGTCGCAGCGACGACATCGACGACCGTCGCGACGAAGGCGGCGGGATGGGCGGCGGTATGGGTCTGCCGATCGGCGGCGGCGGGCTCGGCATTGGCACCATCATCGTGCTCGGCCTGATCGGCTACGCCTTCGGCATCGACCCGCGCATCCTGATCGGCGGCGCCGAGATGATCACCCGTGGCGGCGCGCCGATGGAGCAGGCCGACCGGCGGTCGCCCGGCAAGACCGGCGCGCCGAAGGACGAGATGGGTGACATGATCTCCGGTGTGCTCGGCGAGATCGACGACCGCTGGAGCGAGATCTTCCAGGCCAGCGGCCAGAATTATACCGGGCCCAAGATCGTGCTGTTTCGCAACAGCACCAATGGCGGCCGCTGCGGCATGGCGCAGTCGGCGATGGGGCCGTTCTACTGTCCGCCGGACCGGCAGATCTTCCTCGACACCAACTTCTTCCGCGAGGTCGAGACGCGCTTCCGGGGCTGCTCGGGCAGCGCCTGCAAGTTCACCGCGGCCTACATCATTGCCCACGAGGCGGGACACCACGTCCAGAACCTGCTCGGCATCCTGCCGCGCGTCACGCGGATGCAGCAGCAGTCGGACAACAAGGCCGAAGCCAACGCGCTGCAGGTCAAGGTCGAGCTGCAGGCCGATTGCCTGTCCGGGGTGTGGGTCAATCGTGAGGCCAAGAAGCGTCCGGGCTTCCTCGAGGATGGCGACATCGACGCCGCGCTGACGACGGCCTCGGCGATCGGCGACGACACCCTGCAGCGGAAGGCGACCGGACGCGTGGTGCCGGATTCGTTCACCCATGGCTCTGCCGCGCAGCGCAAGCGCTGGTTCATGGTCGGCTATCAGCAGGGCACGGTGCAGGCCTGCAATACGTTCAGCGCCGGTTCGCTGTAGGAGACGCGCTCATGGCGATCGACGAGAGCAAGAGCTTCATTCCCCTCAACATCGCCGTGCTGACGGTGTCGGACACGCGTTCGCTCGCCGACGACAAGTCGGGCACCACCTTGAGCGACCGCCTGACCGCCGCCGGCCACAAGCTCGCGGCGCGCGAGATCGTCACCGACGATGTCGAGAAGATTCGCGCGGTGGTGAAGTCGTGGATCGCCGACCCCGGCGTCGACGTCGTCATCACCACCGGCGGCACCGGCTTCACCGGCCGTGACGTCACGCCGGAAGCGATCGAGCCCCTGTTCGAGAAGCGCATGGACGGCTTCTCGATCGCCTTCCACATGCTGAGCCACGCCAAGATCGGGACGTCGACGATCCAGAGCCGGGCCACGGCCGGCGTCGCCGGGGCGACCTACATCTTCTGCCTGCCGGGATCACCGGGCGCCTGCCGTGACGGCTGGGACGGCATCCTCGCCGCCCAGCTCGACTATCGCACGCGACCCTGCAACTTCGTCGAGATCATGCCGCGGCTCGACGAGCATCTGCGCCGGCCCAAGGCGCAGGGCGCGACGGCGTAGGGCCACGGCGCGATGCCGTATCGCGCGTTGATCGCGCGTCTCACTTCGTTGGTACGATATCGAAAGCGCCGCCGCCTTCGATCGCCGCGCCGATGAGGCCGCCCATCATGCTGGCCGCGAAATTCTGGCCGCGCGGCCCCACGACCATCCGGTAGGTCTTGCCGGGCACGGCGGTGAAACGAATGTTCGACGAGCCCGGCGAGGACCATGTCGATACGGTGATCGTGGTGGCGCCGGGCGCAATCGGGCCGCTATAGCTCTCGCCGCGGCCAAGGCTCGCCACCTTGGCGCCATTGATCTCGATCGCCGCGGGCGCCGCCAGATAGAGGAAGTCCGTCGTGCGCGTAATCGCGACCGTTGCGCGCCCTTTGGGTGCGGCGTGAGCCGCCGTCCCGGCCTCGACCCCAAACAAGCCTGCCAGCGCGACAAGCGCCGCAAGCTTCGAACGCACCATCGATTGCATCACTGCCGATACCCGCCCCGGTTTGGCGCGATACTACCGGCGCGCCGGAACTTCGCAATCGGCATGCGCAGCCTGTTGTGGAGGTGATCTCGGCCTACCGGCGGTTGTTGTGCTAGCCGCGCGGCTACAGCTCCAGCCGCCATGTCTCGCCGGTCAGCGGGACGCCGAACATGGCGTGCGGCTCCTCGGCGATCTTGCGAAACCCGGCGCGGGCATAGATGTCGCGTGCGGCGGTGAGAATGCTCTGCGTCCACAGCTCGATCGTCCTGTAGTTCTTCTCGCGCGCGAAGCGGATGCATTGTTCGGTCAGAGCCCGGCCGACGCCGAGCCCGCGTGCCTTCTTCTCGACCAGCAGCAGCCGCAGCTTGGCGACCTCACCGCTGCCCTTGACCAGGAAGATCGAGCCGACCGGCTCGCCCGCGAGCTCGGCGATCCAGCAGTGCTCGCGCGCCGGATCGTAGCTCCTGATGAACTGTGCGCCGATCTCGGCGACCAGCGCCTCGAACGAGACGTCCCAGCCATATTCCTCGGCGTAGACGGCGCCATGCCGTGAAACCACCCAGCCGATGTCGCCCGGACGATGGCTGCGCAGCAGGACCGGGGAGCGGCCCGGCTGCTGCGGCTCCAGGGCGGTCGCGATCGTCGTCATTGCACCGACCAGCCGGTCGCGCACGGAGGGCGCCAGCGGCGCCAGCATGGCCGCGATCTCCTTCTGCGAGCTGCGGTCGAGCTTGGCATAGGCCTGCCGTCCCTTCGCGGTCAGGCCGAGCTGCTGCTGCCTGCGGTCGGTTGGCAAAGGCGTGCGGGTGATCAGCCCCTGCTCGTCGAAGCTTTGGACGATGCGGCTGAGATAGCCGGCATCGAGGCCGAGCGAGAGACCGATCTCCTTGGCCGAGATGGCCTCGTACTGTGCGAGCTCATAGAGCACACGCGCCTCGGCCAGCGAAAACGGACTGTCGAGCAGATGCTGGTCCAGTGCGCCGAGCTTCCTGGTGTAGAAGCGGTTGAACGCGCGGATGGCGGCGACCTGGCCGTCGGCTGGGGTGGAATTCATGGGGGCACCTCCAATATTTGCCATTGTCAACCAATTGGTTGACTTTGGCAAGTATGGTCGTGCCGCTACACCATCACGATCCGGCTGCGCAGCATCGTCCGCGAGGACCGGCCGAGCTGACGCAGCAGCCGCGTCTCGGCGCGCTTGTGGTCGGGCTTGTATCCACCGAGCTGCCGGTAGTGATCCCTGGCGATCAGCAGGCCCTGATCGCCGAGCGGTCCGACCAGGACCCGCGCAACCGCGCGCAGCCGGTCGCGCAGGCTGATGGCGGCATAGGGAGACCGGGCATAGCGGAAGACGCCGGCGCGCGGCCGGCCAGCGGCGGCGACGCTCTGGACGAACTGCATGGTTTCGTCGGTCCAGCCGGGATCGAGCATCGCGCCGGCCGGCAGAAACATCAGCCAGGGCGCACGCGCTTTCGCCGCCCCTGCCGCGAGGGCAGCGGCCTGGGAGCCCTCGAACTTCATGAAGTGGCAGCCGGCAACGTCGGCGACACGTTCGATCACGCTGGAATCGGGCGAGCGATCGACCAGCAGCACCTCGGTGACGACACCGGCCGCAGCGCCGGGCACCAGCGCCGACAGGGTGGCCACGGCGGTCTGCTCGACACCTTCGGTCGGGATGATCACGCTCAGCATGAACCTGGCATCGTTATCTGTCGCGCCTCCGGCATGATTGTTATCATCTTGTCATAGCCAAATCAGCCCGCTGCGCTGCGGAATTTTGCAGCATGCCGGTTTGGCGGCACGGGGAGGAAAAGGGAGGGTCAGGCGGACAGCCGTTTGTCGGACTGGGTCGCACCGCTGCGCCAGGCCGCGACCTCGGCCAGCTCGGCGTCGGGTCGAGTCGCCACGATCTCCAGCCGTCCGAGATAGAGGCAGCCTCGATCGCCGTCGATGGTCACCCAGTCGCCGCTTCCGACCGGCGTTCCGGCGAGTGTCGCGCAGCCGGCTTCGACACGCACCTCGAGCGCACGACAGCCGACGATGCAGGGCCGCCCGAGTTGGCGCGCGACCAGAGCGGCGTGGGCGGTGCGTGCGCCGACCGACGTCACGATGCCGGCCGCGACAGCGAAGCCCGCGACATCAGCGGTCGAGGTATCCGGGCGCATTAGGATGACCGGCTCGCCGCTGGCGGCCAGCCGCTTGGCGCCGTCCGCGTCGAAGGCGGCGCGCCCTGTGGCGATGCCGCCGGAGGCACCGATGCCTGTTGCGACCGGGGCGCCGGCCGCGACCAGCGACGTCTCGACCAGCCGCTCCAGATCGATGTCGGCCAGCCGCTCCAGGGCCTCATGAGGCGCGATGACCCGCTCGCGAACCAAATCCACCGCAAACCTCAACGCGGCGCGCGGCGTGCGCTTGGCGGCCCGGGTCTGGAGAATCCACAAATGGCCATCTTCAACGGTGAACTCGACGTCCTGCACGTCGCCGAATGCCTGTTCGAGCTGCCGCAGCACCGCACCGAGCTCATCCCGCAGAGCGGGAAGTGCGCGCGTGATCGCATCCTCGCTGTCGGGCATGCGACGGCCGGAGACGACGTCCTCGCCCTGCGCATCGAGCACGAGGTCGATCATGGGCTGCCGCGCCCCGGTGGAGGGATCGCGCGAGAACGCGACACCCGCGCCCGAGCCGAGACCGCCATTGCCGAACACCATCGTCTGCACGGTCACGGCTGTGCCGCGCAGGTCCTCCAGGTTCTGCAGCTTGCGATAGGTCTGCGCACGCTCGCTGCTCCACGAACCATAGACGGCACGCGCCGCGGCCATGAGCTGCGCTGCGGCATCCTCCAGCCAGCCATCGCTGCCGGTCTCGACCAGAGCCTGTTCGTCGGCCGCGAGCCGCGCAACGGCTTCGCTGTCCAGATCCCGGTCGTTGGCAACACCTTCGTGCGCAACCAGCTCGTCGCGCCGCGCCGCGAGCGTCCCGGCATCGAAGCCGAGCACGGTCTCGGAGAAGCTCTCGATGAAGCGCCGGCGACAGTCGAAGGCGAGGCGCGGCCGTCCGGTGCTGCGGATCAGGCCGCGCATGGCAGCCGAGGTGCAGCCGACATTGAGCACGGTGTCGAGCATGCCCGGCATGGATCGCGCAGCGCCGGAGCGGACGGATACAAGCAAGGGCCGGCGATGGTCGCCGAAGACCCGGCCGGTCGTCTGTTCGAGAAACCGGATGCCCGCCCGCAGGCCGTCGCGCAGGCGCCGTTCGGCATCGGCCTGGTTCGCAATGATGTCGGCGCAGAGCTCGACGGGAAGCACGAAGGCCGGCGGCACGGGCAGTCCGAGCGTCGCCATGCGCGCCAGATTGGCGGCCTTGGCGCCGACGGTCTCGGCCGAGCATGGCTCGGTGTTCGTGCCGAAAATGCAAATGATGGACATGGCAGTTCCTAACCCGCGAGATCGATCATGATGTACTGGCGCAGCAGATGTCCGAAGCTCGCCAGGCGGTCGGTCGCACGCTCGATGGCGCGCGCCAGCTCCAGCCCGGACAGCGATGTCGCGACGTCGAAGCCCGCTGTGAACACGAGGGCGGTGATCGCGCGTTCCTGCGCATCGGCCGCGTGTTCGCTGTCCATGAGGCGCAGCACGGCGGCGAGCGCATCATCGGAATCCGCCCGCCGTCCTTCGGGCACCTCGGCAGCGGCGGCGAGGCCGCTCGCGGCCGTCTCGATTCCGCCAATGGCGACCTTGCAGAGTTCGGCCAAGGCTGCCGACAGCGTCGGCGGCATCGCAGCCGGCGCGAGCGAGGCGATGAACGCCGCCTGTTCGAGCTCGTCGACCGTCTCTTCGACCCGGTCGACCAGTTGCGCGATCAGCGGCTCGGCATTGAGCCGCGTGATCTCCTCGCGGGCTTCGATCGCGATCCGGTCGGCCTTCTGTTCGATCCTGCTGGCGCGTGCGGCCAGCAGCTTGCGGTCGCCGGAAACACCGGACTGCAGCGCACTGAGATCGCGGTTCAGCGCGGCGGCGAGGTCGTGGGCCAGGCCGAGCTGGCGCATCACGATCGCGAGCAGCGCACCGTCGGCACGATCGAGATGCCGCACCAGATCGGCTTCGATCTGGTCGCGGACCAGCCGCACCGAGCGGCCGGCCTGCAGGCCCTCGGTCGCAGCACGCAACGCGGCCTTGAGAAATTCGACTGCAGCGGTGCGGCCCAGGGCGCGATCCAGACGTTCGCCGAAGCCGATACGATGGGGCGCCGCGTTCCGGACGGCCGCACCCAACAGTTCGTTGCCGCCGAGCTCGAGGAAGGCGCGGTGGCCGATCCGGTTGCGCGCCGCCCAGTCGAGAAGTCTGATCGCATCATCCTTGGACAGCCAGGTCCGCAGCAGTTTCCGGGCCTTGTTCCAGTCGATCAGGAACACCAGCGCGGCGCCGAGTGCCGTGAGGAAATCGTCGCGCGCTTGCGCGGTGTTGCCCTGGAATTGGCCGGTCACCAGGTAGAACGCGTTCTCGTCCGCGAGGTTCGTCCCGGTGTGACGGTCGAGACCGCTCCAGGTCGCCGCGAAACCATCGAACAGGCGAACGAAGAACTTCGCGCGGGCGAGGTGAACGTCGGTGTAGGTGACCGTGACCGTCAGACCTTGGACCGCGATCACCATGACATGCGCATCGGTGGTGCCGATGTCGTTCTGGATTAGGAGGCGTTCGCCGGCGCGGGTCGCCATCGTGTCCAGGCCGGGATGGTCGAACTTGAGTGCGCGCGTCGCGTTGAGCCCACGCATGAAGGCGACGACAGCGGGCTTGTCGTCAGCGGCGAGCCCGTACACATGAGCTCCGTCGAGCGTGTCCTCGGCGCAGTCGGCCGCGATGCGGTTGAGCGCCTTGTGGAGATCCATCACCAGCCGGTGCAGGCTGTCCGCTTCTTCCTGGGCGCCAGTCAGACGCGCGACGCGCGTGAAATCGATTTCGTCGCCTATCGTCAGCAGGCCCGCGCGTTGCATCGTGCCGAGCCGGCGTTCGGCAGACTGGCCCTCGGAGCTTCGTCCGGCGTTGACCGCGCGGATCATCGCGCGCGTATCGTTTTCGATATCACCGATCAGCGCGGCGAGACCGGGAGCGGCAAGGCGTCCGGTCGCGGTGCGATGCGCGCCGCCGATCAGGCTCGCGAGATCAGCCGGTGCGATGCGCGCGGCGCGGCACTCGGTCGAGAGATCGGTCGGCCGCTGTTCCGGCGCCTGAGCGTGCTGGGCGGCGGCCTGCAGCGCGCTCATGCGCACCTTGACACGGTCGTTGGCAGCGAGACCGTCGGCAATCAGTGACGGCAGCAGGATGTCGGCTTCGCCGAGCTCCTTGATGATCTGGGATTTCATGACGGCATCGATCAGGTTTCCGATGCCGTCACCGTGCCTCAGCACCGCACGCAAGTCCTTGCGTTGGATCATTCATCGAACCGTCATATAAGGTGTGCGGGCGACGTCAGTCGCCTGCCTGTGTCGGCATGGTGCCGCCGGTGCTGTTCGGCCAGACCCAGTCGCGGATCTCGGGCATGTCCTCGCCATGCGCCCGGATGTAGCGGGCATGCTCGATCAGTGCGTCGCGGAATTTCTGCTTCACATGGGCCGCCGACACGCTGAGGCCGGGCACGCGCTCGATCGCCTCGATGGCGAGGTGGAAACGGTCGAGCTCGTTGAGCACGACCATGTCGAACGGCGTCGTCGTGGTGCCTTCCTCGATGAAGCCGCGCACGTGCATGCCGGCATGGTTGGTGCGGCTGTAGGTGAGACGATGGATTAGATACGGATAGCCGTGATAGGCGAAGATCACCGGCTTGTCGGTCGTGAACAGGCTGTCGAAGTCGCGGTCGCTGAGGCCGTGCGGATGGTCCTGCTTCGGTTGCAGGGTCATGAGGTCGACGACGTTGACGACGCGGATCTTGAGGTCGGGCAATTCCTTGCGCAGCAGGTCGACGGCAGCGAGCGTTTCCAAAGTCGGGACGTCTCCGGCGCAGGCCATCACCACGTCGGGCTCCTCGTCGGCGGGCTCGGTGCCGGCCCACGACCAGATGCCGATGCCGGCGTCGCAATGGATGGCCGCATCCTGCATCGACAGCCATTGCGGCGCAGGCTGCTTGCCGGCGACGATGACGTTGATGCGGTCATAGGTGCGCAGGCAGTGGTCGGCGATCCACAGCAGCGTGTTGGCGTCCGGCGGGAAGTAGATGCGGACGATGTCCGCCTTCTTGTTGGCGACGAGGTCGACGAAGCCCGGATCCTGGTGGCTGAAGCCGTTATGGTCCTGCCGCCAGACATGCGAGGTCAGGAGATAGTTCAGCGACGCGACCGGGCGCCGCCACGGCAGCTCGCGTGACACTTTCAGCCATTTGGCGTGCTGGTTGAACATCGAATCGACGATGTGGATGAACGCCTCGTAGCAGGAGAACAGGCCGTGGCGGCCGGTGAGCAGATAGCCTTCCAGCCAGCCCTGGCAGAGGTGCTCGCTCAGCACCTCCATGACGCGGCCGTCATGGGCGAGGTGGACGTCGTAGGGCTCGATGCCCTCCATCCACACCCGCTCGGTGACCTCGAACACGGCATCGAGCCGGTTCGAGGCGGTTTCGTCCGGGCCCATGATGCGGAAGTTGCGTGTCTCTGCATTCAGCGTGATCACGTCGCGCAGGAACTTGCCGAGTTCGCGCGTGGCTTCAGCGATGGTCTGGCCCGGAGAGGACACGTCGACCGCAAAATGCTGGTAGTTTGGGAGCTTGAGCTCACGCTTGAGCAGGCCGCCATTGGCGTGCGGGTTGGCGCCCATGCGCCGCGCGCCCTTCGGCGCCAGCGCCTGCAGCTCCGGCATCAGCCGGCCCTGCGCGTCGAACAATGTGTCCGGCTCGTAGCTCTTCAGCCAGGCTTCGAGCAGCGCGAGATGCTCCGGCTTGCCGCGCGGATTGGCGATCGGCACCTGGTGGGCACGCCAGAAACCTTCGACCTTGAGGCCGTCGACCTCCTTCGGGCCCGTCCAGCCCTTCGGGCTGCGCAGCACGATCATCGGCCAGCGCGGCCGTTGGATCGTTGCATCCGGCTGACGCGCATTCTGCTGGATCGAGCGGATGCTTGCGAGCGCGACATCGAGCGCGTCCGCCATCTGCCGATGCATCGCCTTGGGCTCGGCGCCTTCGACGAACAGCGGCTCATAACCGTAACCTTCGAACAGGCATTTGAGCTCGGCGTCGCCCATGCGGCCGAGCACGGTGGGATTGGCGATCTTGTAGCCGTTGAGATGCAGGATCGGCAGCACCGCGCCGTCATGGGCCGGGTTCAGGAACTTGTTCGAATGCCAGGACGCGGCGAGCGGGCCGGTCTCGGCCTCGCCGTCACCGACCACGCAGGCCACGATCAGATCGGGATTATCGAACGCCGCGCCATAGGCGTGCACCAGCGCGTAGCCGAGCTCGCCGCCTTCATGGATCGAGCCCGGCGTTTCCGGCGCCGCATGGCTCGGAATGCCGCCAGGGAAGGAGAACTGCCGGAACAGCTTGCGCAGGCCATCGGCATCGCCCGTGATATCCGGATAGATCTCGCTGTATGTGCCTTCGAGATAGGTGTTTGCGACCATGCCCGGACCGCCATGGCCGGGACCGCAGATATAGATGACGCTGAGATCCTGGGCCTGGATGGCGCGATTGAGATGGGCGTAGATGAAATTCAGTCCGGGCGTCGTCCCCCAGTGGCCGAGCAGGCGCGGCTTGACGTGCTCCGCTTTCAGCGGCTCGCGCAGCAGCGGGTTGTCGAGCAGATAGATCTGCCCGACCGAGAGATAATTGGCCGCACGCCAGTAGCGGTCGAGCAGGTCGAGATCATCGGCCGGGATGGTCTGGTGGGAAGACGTGATATTCATGTAACCTCGCTTGCCGTCCGCTTCGCGCCCGCGGGAGAGTGCATTAGAGTAACGCCGCACCGTCCCGTTCCAGTGCGCTGCGAGGATAGAACGGGAATGTGATGGTTGGCCTTGCGCCGGCTCAGAACCACTGCGCAAATGTTCTCCTTTGTTCTTGTAATGTTCGCTTTGTGTGCTATGTCTTGGCCATGAGCCGAGCATCTTCACATGCCCTCAAGCGCCCGCCGGTCCCGGTGCCCTCCGAGCCGGCGGGCGCGCCTTCTTTCGGTCCTGACAAGGACTTCCCCGAACTCGCGGTCGCCATCGAACGGGGCCGGCGCCGCGGCCGGGGTGCACAATCCAATGCGAGCGGCCGCTACGAGGCGGAGGCGCGCGTTGTCTTCGACGACGGCTGGCAGAGCCTCGAAGATCTGCCGCCGTTCAAGACCACGGTCGCGACCGATACCTCGCGCAAGGTCATCACCCGCAACGACTCGCCGGACATCGGTTTCGATCGCTCGATCAATCCGTATCGCGGCTGCGAGCACGGCTGTGTCTACTGCTTCGCGCGGCCGACCCATGCGTTTCTCGGGCTGTCGCCTGGCCTCGACTTCGAATCCAAGCTGTTCGTGAAGCCGGATGCGCCCGCTCTCCTGGAGAAGGAGCTCGCGGCCAGCGGCTACGAGCCGCGGATGATCGCGATCGGGACCAACACCGATCCCTACCAGCCGATCGAGCGCGAGCGGAAGATCATGCGCGGCATCCTCGAGGTGCTGGAAAAGGTTGGCCATCCCGTCGGGATCGTCACGAAGTCGGCGCTGGTGATGCGTGATGCCGACATCCTGGCGCGGATGGCCAAGAAGAACCTGGCGAAGGTCGCGATATCAGTGACCACGCTGGATCCGAAGCTGGCGCGCACCATGGAGCCGCGGGCGTCGACGCCATCGAAGCGGCTGGAGGCGCTGCAGGCGCTCTCGAAGGCTGGCATCCCGACGACGGTGATGGTGGCGCCGGTGATCCCGGCGCTCAATGACAGCGAGATCGAGCGCATCCTCGATGCCGCCGCCCATGCCGGGGTCAAGGAAGCCTCCTATGTGCTGCTGCGGCTGCCGCTGGAGGTGCGCGACCTGTTCCGCGAATGGCTGCTCGAGCATTATCCCGACCGCTACCGCCACGTCTTCACCCTGATCCGCGACATGCGCGGCGGCCGCGATTACGACTCGCAATGGGGCACGCGGATGAAGGGGACAGGCCCGATGGCCTGGATGATCGGCCGCCGCTTCGAGATCGCCTGCGAAAAGCTGGGGCTGAACAAGCGCCGGACCAAGCTGACGACCGATCATTTCGTCCGGCCGAAGGGCGGCGGGCAGCAGCTCAGCCTGTTCTGACATGTGTGGAGGTGGCGCGATGAGTGCAGGTGCGGTTATCCCGCGGTTCACCGTCATCACACTCGGTGTATCCGAGATGCGGCGGAGCATCGCCTTCTATGCATCGCTCGGCTTCGTCAGAAAATTCCGCGCGACCGGCGAGGAAGTGGCATTCTTCGACACTGGCGGGACGGTGCTGGCGCTGTACCCGTGGAGCGCGCTCGCCCACGACGCGGGTGTGCCGGACACGCCGCGGCCGCAGGCATTCCGCGGCGTGACGCTGGCATGGAACTGCCGTTCGGACGCCGAGGTCGATGCGGCGCTCGCGTCGGCAGTGGAGAAGGGCGCGCTGCTGCTGAAGCTCGCGCAACGGACCGACTATGGCGGTTACAGCGGCTATTTTGCCGATCCGGACGGTCATGTCTGGGAAGTGGTGGTGGCGCCGGGAATCGATGTCGGCGACGATGATCGGGTGCATCTGCCGGCGTAGCCGGTTGCTGGAGAGGGTGCGAATAGCGGGGAATTGAGGTCCGTTCGGGTTGCACCGCCGCGGGCCGTTCCGCACCATGCCGGCCATGATTCGCGATCAGTCAAAGAAACCGGGCAGGGCGAAGGCCGCCAGCGGTGCCGTGGCGAAGAGCGCCGCTGCAAAGGCCGGGACCAAGCCTGCGCCGCAGAGCGCCAAGGGCAAGACCGCCGCCAAGCTCGGCAAGGGCGTCATCGCGGTGGCGCCGCCGAGCTTCCGGCGGGAGCGTGCGCTGCTGAAGCAGGGGATCTGGCCGGTCGCGGGCTGCGACGAGGCGGGACGGGGGCCGCTGGCTGGTCCGGTGGTCGCTGCTGCCGTGATTCTCGATCCCGCGCGCATTCCGAAGGGGCTCGATGATTCCAAGCGGCTGAGCGCGGAGCAGCGCGAGGCGCTGTTCGACAAGATCTGCAAGACGTCTGCGTTTGCGGTGGCCGTCGCCTCGCCGGCCCGAATCGACCGCGACAACATCCTGCGTGCCTCGCTGTGGGCGCTGTCTCGCGCCGTGAGGGCGCTGCCCGAGGCGCCGAAGCACGTGTTCGTCGACGGTCGCGACCGCATCGACGTCGATTGCGCGTGCGAGGCGGTGATCGGCGGCGATGGTCTGGTGATGTCGATCGCGGCCGCCTCGATCGTCGCCAAGGTCACGCGCGACCGGCTGATGTGCGCACTGGCGCAGGACTGCCCTGGTTACGGATTCGAGCAGCACAAGGGCTATGCTGTGCCCGAACACCTCGCCGCATTGGACCGGCTCGGCCCCTCGGTACATCATCGCAGCCTGTTTGCGCCGGTCGTCGCCGCCCGGCGCAAGCATCAGCCCTGGACCGAGGTGCCGGAGCCCGACCTTTTCGCAGAGGTGACGGTGGTCACGTCCACCGAAATCTCGCTCGGGGCCTGATGCTGGTTGCCTCGATCGCGCCGCGGTCTTAAAGCTTGAGATAGCGAACCGGCACGAATTGTCACTCCTCGCAGCGGGGGCGGTCTTGTGCGCCTCGATCATGCGGTATCGATTGCGGGCGTCGGACAGCGAGGCTGCTGCGGATGAGGGACGGTTCTGCCGGCCTCTTCGACGTCCTCAGCGATCCAGCTAAGCGATCCAGCCGTTCATGCGTTTCACGTCACTGGTTGTCGAACTGATCCGCGCAAGGCCGCGGCTGGTCGTCGTCATCGTGGTGCTGTGCCAGGCCCTGATGTGGCTCGGCGTGGCCGTGCTGTTCTATCGCAGCCCGCCCGGCCAGCTTGCCACCACCATCGCGTTCGGACGCGAGTACCAGGTCGGCACCGATCTCGGCCCGCCACTGTCGTTCTGGCTGTCGGACATCGCCTATCGCCTCGCCGGCGATCATCTGCTCGGCGTCTACGTGCTGGCCGTGCTGTGCTCGGCGCTCAGCCTGTGGGTGATGTATCTCCTCGCGGCGGCGATCGTCGGCGGCCAGCAGGCGGTGCTCGCCGTGCTGCTGACCATGACCATCACCGCGTTCGGTGCGCCCACGCTGGAATTCGGTCCGGAGGTGCTGGCGCGTCCGCTCTGGGCGCTGCTGCTGCTCCATAGCTGGCGGATTCTCGGCGAGGGCCGGCGCAACGCCTGGTTTGCCTGGTCGATCGAAGCTGGCCTGCTGCTGCTGACCACGCCGGCCGCCGTCGGCCTGCTGCTGCTGATCGCGGGCTTCGTGGTCTCGACCGCGCAGGGCCGCCGCGTGCTGCGCTCGTTCGATCCGCTGTTCGCGCTGCTTGTGGTGGTGGCGCTGGCACTGCCTTATCTCATTTTCGTGCTGCGTTCCGACAGCGTCGGCCTACCGGCGCTGCCCGTTCTCGCCGAGCTTTCGGTGCGCGCCTGGCATTGGCTCGCGCTGGCGGGGGGACTGCTGCTGGCGATCTCGGCCGTGCTGCTGCTGGTGCTGCTCGACGCCGGCTGGATCGATCGCGGCGAGACCGATGCGCCGATCATCTATCGCCGCTCGGTGCCGCCGCTCGCGCGCGACTTCGTCTATTGCTTCGCGATTGCACCAGCGCTGGCGGGCAGTCTGATCTCCGCTCTGTTCGGCCTCCCGACCGTGTACGGCGGCACTGCCGTGACCCTGACCATGGTCGGCCTTGCCATGGTGGTCGCGTCGGGCGATCTGATCTATCTGCGGCGGCAGCGGCTGCTGCGCCTGGTCTGGGCGGTTGCGGTCGCCGCGCCCGCCATCCTCGCGGCGGGCAGCGCTGTGGTGCTGCCGTTGCTCGGCGACCGCGAGGTCGCGACGGCGATGCCGGCCCGCGACATCTCCCGTTTCTTCGTCGAGAGTTTCGAGCGCCGTACCAACCAGCGGCTGCAGGCGGTCGCCGGCGATCCGCAACTCGCCAGCCTGGTCGCGCTCGGCCGCCGCCGCGCGCATCTGTTCCTCGATGCCACCCCGCAGCGGACACCCTGGGTCACGCCGGCCAAATTCGCCGAGAGCGGCGGCGTCGTGGTGTGGCGCGCCTCCGACACGGTCGGCACCCCCCCGCCGGAGATCGCCCAGCGCTTTCCCGGGCTGGTGCCGGAGGTGCCGCGCAGCTTCGACTGGCTGATCAACGGCCGCCAGCCGGTGCTGCGCATCGGCTGGGCGATCGTGCGACCGAAAGGGCCGTAGCGCTTCGCCGCGCTCTCCGTCATTGCGAGGAGCGCAGCGACGAAGCAATCCAGAGTCGTGGGCGGGACTCTGGATTGCGTCTGCCTACGCCCAAGAAGGCTTCGGCGGACAAGGCGCTTCGCTCGCAATGACGGGGGAGACTGGCGCTCAGACCGCCAGCACCGTCGCGATCGCGCGCAGGTCCTGCCAGGACAGCCGCTTGTAGGACGGCGAGCGCAACAGATAGGCCGGATGGAAGGTCGCGATCGCGCGGATGGTGCGCTTGCCGGTGTCGTAGTCGCGCCATTTGCCGCGCGTGCGCATGATGCCCTCGGTGGTGCCGAGCAGCGCCTGGGTCGACGGGTTGCCGAGCGTCACCAGCACGTCCGGATCGACCAGCTCGATCTGACGGCGGATGAACGGCAGGCAGATCTGCGTCTCCTGCGGCGTCGGCGTACGGTTGCCGGGCGGGCGCCAGGGAATGACGTTGGCGATGTAGACCTTGCTGCGGTCGAGCCCGATGGCGGCGATCATGCGGTCGAGCAGCTTGCCGGAGCGGCCGACGAATGGCAGGCCCTCGATGTCCTCGTCGCGGCCGGGCGCCTCGCCGACCAGCATGATGCGCGCCTGCGGATTGCCGTCGGCGAACACCAGCCGCGACGCCGTCTGCTTCAGCGCGCAGCCGTCGAAACTCTCCAGCAGCGCGCGCAGCGCCTCCAGGGTCGGCGCTGTCCGCGCCGCCTCGCGGGCCGAGGCGACGGCCGCTTCCGGCGGAGGCGGCGGTTCGCCGCGCGGCGGAATGATCGCCGGCGCCGCCAGCCGGCCGGCCTGCGGCGCCGCCGCCTGACGGGCGGCAGGAGCGGCAGCAGCCGCGGCCTCAGGCTCCACCAGCCTGTTGATCGGCTCGTCGGCGAGCGCGCAATCGACTCCCGCCTCCAGATAGAAGGCGAGCAATTGGCGGACGTCGGGGAGGGGCTCGGGGGTCATCATGATCGATCGTCGCCACAGTGTACGCCGCCTCGGCGCATGGCGGAATGCATTTCGGTGGTTGTCCTGCCTCGAAAAATCGGAAACAAGAGCTTGGAATAACCCAAAAAAGGGACGGAACGCCCTAGTGTTCCGGCGCCAGCCTTCGCTCCCCTCGGGACCTGCCCATCAGCGAACCGCCGGCGCCTCCAGGAACCCTAGTTAAGTCATTGTTGCTGTTGCAGCTCCGGGTTTGACCTTTGCACGCGCCAGGGGGATGCAAAGGCCAGATCCACTGCACCGGCCGGGCCTGAGATTGAGAGACATGAGCACCGAAGAGTTACCTCCGCGCGAATCCATGGAGTTCGACGTTGTCATCGTCGGCGCCGGCCCGTCGGGCCTGACTGCCGCGATCCGGCTGAAGCAGCTCAATGCCGACCTCAACATCGTCGTGGTCGAGAAGGGCTCCGAGGTCGGCGCGCACATCCTGTCCGGTGCGGTGATCGATCCGGCTGCGCTCGACAAGCTCATTCCCGATTGGCGCTCGGACGATGATTGCCCGCTGAAGACCCAGGTCAAGGTCGACAAGTTCTTCTGGATGACCGAAAGCAGCGCGATCCCGCTGCCGGGCTTCGCGATGCCGCCCTTGATGGACAACCATCATTGCTACGTCGGCTCGCTCGGCAATGTCTGTCGCTGGCTGTCGCGCAAGGCCGAGGCGCTCGGCGTCGAGATCTATCCGGGCTTCGCGGCCACCGAGGTGCTGTATGACGAGCAGGGCGCGGTGCGCGGCATCGCCACCGGCGACATGGGCATCGGCAAGGACGGCAAGCCGAAAGCCTCGTTCACCCGCGGGATGGAGCTGCTCGGCAAGTACACGCTGTTCGCCGAGGGCGCGCGCGGCAGCCTGTCCAAGCAGCTGATCGCCAAGTTCGCGCTGGACGCCAAGAGCGAGCCGGCGAAATTCGGCATCGGTCTCAAGGAAGTCTGGCAGATCGATCCGGCCAAGCATCAGAAGGGCCTGATCCAGCATTCGTTCGGCTGGCCGCTCGACATGAAGACCGGCGGCGGCTCGTTCCTGTATCACTATGACGACAACCTCGTCGCGGTCGGCTTCGTCGTCCACCTGAACTACGACGATCCCTATCTGTCGCCGTTCGAGGAATTCCAGCGCTTCAAGACCCATCCCTCGATCCGCGGCGTGTTCGAGGGCGGCAAGCGGCTTGCCTACGGGGCGCGCGCGATCACCGAGGGCGGCTATCAGTCGGTGCCGCGGCTGTCGTTCGCCGGCGGCGCGCTGATCGGCTGCGCGGCGGGCTTCGTCAACGTGCCGCGCATCAAGGGCGTGCACAATGCGATGGGCAGCGCGATGCTCGCGGCCGAGCACGTCAATGCCGCGCTCGCATCCGGCCGCGCCAATGACGAGCTGGTGAGTTACGAGAACGCCTGGCGCGGCTCGCCGGTGGGCGAGGACCTGTTCAAGGTCCGCAACGTCAAGCCGCTGTGGTCGAAGTTCGGCACCGTGCTCGGCGTCGTCCTCGGCGGCTTCGACATGTGGTGCAACACGCTCGGCTTCTCGCTGTTCGGCACCCAGTCGCACGCCAAGCCCGATCGCGCCACGCTCGATCCCGCCAAGGCGCATCAGCCGAAGCCTGCGATGAAGCCGGACGGCAAGCTGACCTTCGACCGGCTGTCCTCGGTGTTCCTGTCGAACACCAATCACGAGGAAGACCAGCCGGTGCATCTGAAGGTCGCCGACATGGCGCTGCAGAAGAGCTCCGAGCACGACGTCTATGCCGGGCCGTCCAACCGCTATTGCCCGGCGGGCGTGTACGAATGGGTCGAGGAGGGCACGAGCCCGCGCTTCGTGATCAACGCGCAGAACTGCGTCCACTGCAAGACCTGCGACGTCAAGGATCCCAACGGCAACATCACCTGGGTTCCTCCGGAAGGCGGCGGCGGGCCGAACTACGAGGCGATGTAGCCTCCGCATGCGCACGATTGCGTGAGTCGGCTGCCCCGGGGAGGGCAGCCGGCCACGATACGGCCATACTGGCGCGGTTTGACGCAGGTCACCTTCGCCAAAGGGGCTCCCGGCTGACCCGAATATCCTGCAAATCCTTGCGGTTGGCCGCCAAACGCGGCATTGTCGGCGCCTTGAAGAGCTGCCGATCGGGTTCGTGTCCGTACCGATCCGTCATTTCCAACAACCAGAGCGCACCGTGATGTTGTCAATTCGCAATCGCTGGACCGCAATTGCCGTTTCTGCCTTGCTGCTCCCCGGTGCCGTCCTGGCCCAGACGCCGGATCATCCTGCGGATAACGCCGCAAAATTTCCAACCAGCGTCGATCTGAAGTCGCTCACCACATCGGGCAGCTATCTGGCGGCCCGCCACGCCAGCGTCGAGCGCGACGCAGCCTCGGCGGCGGCGTTCTACCGCTCGGCGCTACGCAGCGACCCGAAGAACAACGAGCTGCTCGACCGCGCCTTCATCTCCTCGGTCGCCGATGGCGACATCGACGAGGCCGTGAAGCTCGCCGAGCGCGTGCTCACGATCGACAAGTCGAACCGCATCGCGCGGCTCGTGGTCGGCGTGCAGGACATCAAGCAGAAGAAATACGCGGCTGCCCAGACCAACATCAACCAGTCGGTGCGCGGGCCGATCACCGATCTCGTCGCCACCTTGCTGTCGGCGTGGGCCGCGGCGGGCGCGGGCGATTCGAAGACCGCCGTCGCCAATATCGACAAGCTGACCGGTCCCGAATGGTATCCGCTGTTCAAGGACCTTCATGCCGGCATGATCCTGGAGCTGGCCGGCAAGGAGAAGGACGCCGGCACCCGGTTCGAGCGCGCATACAAGCTCGACGATTCGATGCTGCGCATCACCGAGGCCTATGCGCATTGGCTGTCGCGCAACAAGGATGCGGCGGCGGCGACCGCGATCTATGAAGCCTTCGACAAGAAGCTCGCGCGCCATCCGCTGGTGCAGGAGGGTCTGCGCGAGACCAAGGCCGGCAAGAAGCTGCCGCCGCTGGTCGACTCGCCGCAGGCCGGCGCCGCCGAGGCGCTGTACGGCATCGGCGCCACCTTGAGCCGCCGCGGCGGCGAGGATCTGGCGCTGGTCTATCTGCAGCTCGCGCTGCACCTGCAGCCGAATCATCCGCTGGCGCTGCTGTCGCTCGCCGATCTCTACGAGACGGTGAAGAAGCCGCAGATGGCGATCAAGGTCTATGAGCGGGTGCCGGCGAGCTCGCCGCTGAAGCGCAACGCCCAGATCCAGCTCGCCACCGATCTCGACAGCGCCGACCGCAGCGACGAGGCGATCAAGATCCTCAAGGACGTGATTGCCCAGGATCCGAAGGATCTCGAGGCGATCATGGCGCTCGGCAACATCGAGCGCGGCCGCAAGAAGTTCGCCGATTGCGCCAAGACCTATTCGCTCGGCGTCGATTCGCTGCCCGCCAACAACGACAAGGCCAACAGCGTCTATTACTACTATCGCGGCATCTGCCTGGAGCGCTCCAAGCAGTGGCCGAAGGCCGAGGCCGACATGCGCAAGGCGCTCGAGCTGCAGCCCGACCAGCCGCACGTGCTGAACTATCTCGGCTATTCCTGGATCGACCAGGGCATCAATCTCGACGAAGGCATGAAGATGATCAAGCGCGCCGTCGAGCAGCGGCCCGACGACGGCTACATCGTCGACTCGCTCGGCTGGGCCTACTACCGCATCGGCAATTACGAGGAGGCGGTCAAGAACCTCGAGCGCGCGATCGACCTCAAGCCCGAGGATCCGACCATCAACGACCATCTCGGCGACGCCTATTGGCGCGTCGGCCGCAAGCTGGAAGCCAAGTTCCAGTGGGCCCATGCCCGCGACCTGAAGCCGGAGGCCGAGGAGCTGCCGAAGATCGAGGCCAAGATCCAGAATGGCCTGCCCGATGATCCGGCGCCCGCTGCGGCCAGCAACGACACCAAGGACACGCCGTCCGACGCCAAGAAGGACGATGGCAAGGGCGGCTAGTTCGTCCTGATCGCGATATGAGAGCCATCACGGGCTCCTCGGCTTGCCGGGGAGCCCGGATGATTTTGATGAAGGGGTGGCGGTTGTCGGCCACGTCCGTTTCGGCCTGAGCCGCAGCGCGTTGGCAACCGACCTCCACCACCGAACATGCTGGGGGCATTGCGCTGATGTTGGCGTCCACGGTCACCGGCGCGCTGCAGGAGCAGGGGCGCGCCAAGGTCAATCTGACCCTGCGGGTCGTCGGCCGCAGGGTCGACGGCTATCATGATCTCGAAAGCGTCGTTGCTTTTGCCGACTGCGCGGACCAGCTGACGCTGGTGCCGGGCCCGGAGCTGACGCTGACGACGACCGGTCCTCTGGCGGACGCCTGCGGCGAGACCACGGACAATCTGGTGCTGAAGGCGGCGCGGCTGCTGGCGGAGGCCGTTCCCGGCCTGAAGCTCGGCGCCTTCACCCTTGAGAAGGTGCTGCCGGTCGCGGCGGGCATTGGGGGCGGCTCCGCCGATGCGGCGGCGGCGCTGCGGTTGCTGGCGAAACTGAATGGCCTGTCCCTGGACGACCCGCGCCTCGCGGCGGTGGCCTTGAAGACCGGCGCCGACGTGCCGGTTTGCGTGCCCTCGCGCGCCTGCACCATGACGGGCGTCGGCGAGAACCTGCAGCCGCTCGCGCTTCCCGTCCTGCCCTGCGTGATGATCAATCCGCGCGTGCCGGTGGCGACCAAGGACGTGTTCCAGGCGCTTGGTCTCAAGCCGGGCGATCTGCTGATCGGGGTGACGGATGTTCTCACCGCGCCGTCCTGGCCGAAGGCTGGAGCCTCGGTCGGCGGCTGGGTCGATGCACTCGATCAGGTGCGCAACGACCTCGAGCCGCCGGCGCTGAAGGTGCAGCCGATCATCGGCACCGTGCTCGAGGCGCTACGCACGAGCGCGGGCGTGCTGCTGGCGCGGATGTCGGGCTCCGGCGCGACGTGCTTTGCGATCTATGGCAGCAAGGCCGACGCGAAGGCCGCCGGCGCCGCGATCGCCGCCGCGCATCCCGAATGGTGGGTGCATGCGGGAACGCTGAGCTAACTCATCAGCATCTGCGAAACGACTGCCCAATACAGCGCCCTCGCCCCCAAGGCGAAGCGAAGCTTCGCCAGGGTGGGAGAGGGCATTTAGGACGGAGCGACAAGATCGGTTGGGTGAGGGGTATGCTTCATTGGCGCTAACTTACCAAATTAACGCTTGGTATTCTCGTTTTCTTGGCGGCTCTCGGAGATGGCGTTGAATGTTCCGCGCAGCGGCCTGCAACGTTTGCACGTCGGGTTTGGGGATGACGGCGTCGACGAGGGCCTCGACGATCAAGCGCAATAGGCGCCAGACGCCGTTCTTCACGCGGCCTCCCCGCGGGGAGAGTCACCGAGATGTTCCGCGATGAGCGGCTCGGTCAGCAGCGCCAGCAGAAGATGACAGAGGATGTGCGCTCTCGCGCTCCTGGGATCCTCGCCCGGTGGTCGCGCGAGGCCGATACTGCTCTTGAGATGCTTGAAGGCGATCTCGATGCGCCACCGCAATCGATAGAGGCTGCTGATTGCTGGAAGTGGATATTCATCGCGATCGAGCGAGGTGATGATGATGACCCATTCGGCCGCGACCAACGTCTCGGGCTGCAGCTTGCGGCCCATGTCTCGTGCCCGGCGCGTGATCTTTTCGATCGTGGCATCGCGCGCCTGCTTCGGCTTTCGGATCGCCACCAGACGTAATGCGATAGGCTCTTTCGCCGAAGCCTTGATCCAGACGGGCCGATCAACCAGTCCCTTGCCACGCGACTTTTTTAGCAGAGCAATGAGATCGAGACGGTTCGCGTCGGCGTCGAGCCAACGAGCGCCATTCCATTTGGCGCGCACTACGATATCAGCGCTTTCAGCAAGCACCTTGGCGACCCGATCGGGCTGCAGATAGGCACGATCGCCGACGCGAATTTCGCCCGGCACGACACCGGCGCGATCGATGACCTCGCCCTCGCTCTCATCCGTCAGTTCGAAGGCGGTAAAGCGTTCGCTCGCCAGATCGAA